>NZ_CAJPGY010000014.1:0-198734 GCF_905339915.1 Burkholderia sp. BCC1985 | reverse complement strand
CAGGCGCCGTCGCGCGTGGTCAAGCGGCTTCGTCGTGCCCGGCCGCATCCGCCGGCAGCGCGAACGCGGTGCGCGCATGCGCGGCCACGGCCGTGAGCGGTGCCTTGAAGCGCGCGGCGTCCTGCCGGTGCAGCAGCCACAGATCGATCTGCGGCTTGAAATCGGCGAGCGGGACGATGTCGACCGCGTCGCGCAGCGGGCTGCCTTCGACGAGCGGCAGCGGCATCAGCCCGATCCCGAAGCCGTTCGCGACGCTCTGCAATTGCAGGTCGCGGCCGTAGGCGTCGAGCGTGACCGGCATCGGCAGCCCCTGCGCGTCGAGCGCGCGGCGCAGCCCCGCACGAAAGCCGCAGCCGTCGGGATTGAGCACCCAGCCGCGCGCCTGGCAGTCGGCGAGCCGGTAGCTGCGGCGCGGCCAGTCGCCCTTGCGGCCGACCGCGACGAGCCGCGTGGCCAGCAGCCGCTCGCCGTCGACCTGCGGCGGCAGCACCATCTCGCGGGCCAGAAACACCAGCGCGGCGTCGAGTTCGCGGTGTGCGACGCGTTCGACGAGCATGCCGCCCCACGCGGTCGTGACCTGCGTGGCGAGCGCCGGCCATTGCGCGGCGAGCTGCGCGATCAGGCCGGGCAGCATCAGCTCGCCGAGCCCTTGCGTGAGGCCCACGCGGAATTCGCCGGCGGGCGGCCGCTGGCCGGCCGTCAGTTCGCGCAGCGCGTCGACTTCGCGCAGGATCGCGCGGCACTGCTCGAACACCTGCAGGCCGATGTCGGTCGGGCGCGGCGGCTTCGTGTTGCGGTCGAGCAGCGTGACGCCGAGCGCCTCCTCGAGGTTCTGCACGCGCCGCGTGATCGCGGGCTGCGTCATGCTGAGCTCGGCCGCGGCCTGGCTCAGCGTCTGGCCGCGAACGACCGCTGCAAAAGCGTCGATATCGCTAATTTTCATGTTTGTTCTGCATGGTATTTCAGGTGCATCATGACGATCCATCATATTCGGCATCATATTCGAGGAGGCAGCCGATGAGTACGCTTTCGTTGCAGCAGACGCCGCTGCGTCCGTTCGTCGACGGGCTGGGCGCGTTGCTCGCGTCCGGCGCGAACGAGGCGCGCATCCTCGACGAG
This sequence comes from Burkholderia sp. BCC1985, assembly GCF_905339915.1. Taxonomy (NCBI): domain Bacteria; kingdom Pseudomonadati; phylum Pseudomonadota; class Betaproteobacteria; order Burkholderiales; family Burkholderiaceae; genus Burkholderia; species Burkholderia sp. BCC1985. The sequence goes on along the minus strand of NZ_CAJPGY010000014.1, from coordinate 197,615 downwards.
GGCGGCGCGCTGCTGGCCGCGCTCGTCGCGCACGACGACTGGCTGCCCGACGCGTTCGCGCAGCCCGATCCCGAGCGTTACCGCCAGTACCTGCTGCATCTCGATCCCGACGCGCGGTTTTCCGTCGTCAGCTTCGTGTGGGGGCCCGGCCAGACGACGCCGATCCACAACCACACGGTGTGGGGGCTGATCGGGATGCTGCGCGGCGGCGAGTTTTCGCAACCGTACCGGTTCGACGCGGCCGGCAGGCCGGTGCCGGCGGGCGACGCGGTACGGCTGCAGCCGGGCGACGTCGAGGCCGTGTCGCCGCGCATCGGCGACGTCCATCGCGTGACCAACGCGTTCGACGACCAGGTGTCGATCAGCATCCACGTGTACGGCGCGAACATCGGCCAGGTCGAACGTGCGGTGTTCCTGGACGACGGCACCGTGAAGCCGTTCGTGTCCGGCTATTCGAACGCGTGACCGGACGCATGACGCCGCAAGTCGCGGGCGCCCCGTTGCGACGGCGTGCCCGCGGGCATCGAGCTGCAGCCGTTTTCCGTGTGGTTTCTTCACCGACTCCAACAGAATCCGACAGAGACATCGTGACGCAATCCGTTGATTCCACTTCCCGTTTCCCCGTCGCGTCGTACCATGACGTACGCACGCGCCTGCTGGCCCGCGACGAAATCGCGCTGATCGACGTGCGCGAGGAAGATCCCTACGCGCAGGGCCATCCGCTGTGGGCCGCCAACTTTCCGCTGTCGAAGCTCGAACTCGACGCATGGACGCGCATTCCGCGCCGCGACACGCCGATCGTCGTGTTCGGCGAAGCCGGCGGCGACGATCTCGCGCCGCGCGCGGCCGAGAAACTCGCGCAGCTCGGCTATACCGACGTGCGGCTGCTCGACGGCGGCCTTGCGGGCTGGCTCGCCGCGGGCGGCGAACTGTTCATCGACGTGAACGTGCCGAGCAAGTCGTTCGGCGAATGGGTCGAGGCCGAGCGCCATACGCCGTCGCTGTCCGCGCAGGAGGTGCAGGCGCTGATCGATGAAAAGGCCGACGTCGTGATCGTCGACGCGCGCCGCTTCGACGAATACCAGACGATGAACATCCCGACGTCGACGAGCGTGCCGGGCGCGGAACTCGTGCTGCGCGTGCGCGCGCTCGCGCCGAATCCGGCAACGCAGGTGGTGGTGAACTGCGCGGGCCGCACGCGTAGCATCATCGGCACGCAGTCGCTCGTCAACGCGGGGTTGCCGAACCCGGTCGCGGCACTGCGCAACGGCACGATCGGCTGGACGCTCGCCGGCCAGACGCTCGAGCACGGCGCCGCGCGACGCTTTCCGGACGAGATCGCACCCGCGCAGCGTGAGGAAGCACGCCGCGCCGCGCGTGCGGTGGCCGAGCGCGCGGGCGTGCCGCGCGTCGCGCTCGCGGAGCTCGCCGCGCTCGACGAACCGGGCCGCACGCTGTACCGCTTCGACGTGCGCACGCCGGAGGAATACGAGGCCGGCCATCTGCCGGGCTTCCTGGGCACGCCGGGCGGCCAGCTCGTGCAGGAGACCGACCATCACGCGGCCGTGCGCGGCGCGCGGATCGTGCTCGCCGACGACGACGGCGTGCGCGCGGACATGACCGCGTCGTGGCTCGCGCAGATGGGCTGGGACGTGCGGGTGCTCGAGCCGGCCGGCACGGCGGCGTTCACCGAGCGCGGCCAGCCGCCGCGCGACGTGCCCGCGACGCCGCAGGTGAGCGAGGTGTCGCCCGCGACGCTCGCGGGCTGGCTGAAGGAGGCGGCCGCGGGCGAGCTCGCGATCGTCGACGTGACGGCCAGCGCGAACTACGTGAAGCGCCATATCCCCGGCGCGTGGTTCGTCGTGCGCGCGCAGTTGCGCGACGCGCTCGCCGCGATTCCGCCGGCGCGGCGCTATGTGTTCACGTGCGGATCGAGCCTGCTCGCGCGGTTCGCGGCGGACGACGCGCGCGCCTTGCTGCCGGCTTCCGCGGCGATCTCGGTGCTGACCGGCGGCACGGCCGCATGGATCGACGCGGGGTTGCCGCTCGAGCACGGCGAGACACGCCTCGCGTCGCCGCGCGCCGATCGCTACCGGCGCCCGTACGAAGGCACGGACAACGCGGCTGCCGCGATGCAGGCGTATCTCGACTGGGAATACGGGCTGGTCGACCAGCTGAAGCGGGACGGCACGCATCACTTCCGCGTGATCTGACCACCGCGCGGCAACCGGCGTGCGGCACGCGATGCGCGGCGCCCGGTTGCCGCATGTTCAGCGGCTCATCGTATGCGGCACGTTCAGCGCGCTCAGCGCTTGAACGTATCGACGGCCGTGCGGCCGACGGCCGGATCGTCGGTGAAGAAGCCGTCGATGCCCGCGCGCAGGTAGGCCTGGATCTCGCGCACCGAGCCCGCGGTGTTGCGCGTGGCCGGCGTGCCGCCGTCCTTCAGCGACGCGGGCAGGAAGTTGTTCTCCGGGCGGAACGTATACGGATGCACGACGAGGCCGGCTGCGTGCGCGTCACGCACGTACGACGTCGGCTGCTGCAGCGTGCCGTCCGCGGCCACCGCGATGATCGACGTCTTGTACGGTCCGACGCCGTTCGCATAGGACGCAATCTCGCGCATCCCGTCGCGCGTCGACAGGTCGCCGTAGGTGCGCTTGTCGTTCGCCTTCACGAAGTCGTACGGACGCTGGCCGGCTTCGTCCATCAACTGCACGAGCTTCCAGTTCGGCTGGCTCGACTTGATCCGGTTGCGGATCGCCTTCAGGTTCGCGACCTCGAACGACTGGATGTAGACGGTCGCCGTGCGCGCCGTGTACGGATCCTTCAGCAGCGCGTCGACGAGACGGTCCTCGAGCGGCAGGCCGATCGACTGGAAGTAGGTCGGGTGCTTGGTTTCCGGATACAGGTGGATCGTGCGGCCGGTCTGCGCGGACATCTGTTTCGCGAGCGCGACGATCTCGTCGAAGGTCGGAATCTCGAACTGGTCGTTGTACGCGGTGTTCGCCGGGCGCACCTGCGGAATGCGCTCGCGGGCACGCAGCGTCTTGAGCTCGGCGAGCGTGAAGTCCTCGGTGAACCAGCCGGTCAGCTGCGTGCCGTCGATCGTCCTGGTCGCCTTGCGGCTCGCGAACTGCGGCAGCGTCGACACGTTCGTCGTGCCGGAGATCTCGTTCTCGTGGCGCGCGACGAGCACGCCGTCGCGCGTCGCGACGAGGTCGGGCTCGATCACGTCCGCGCCGTCCTCGATCGCCTTGCGGTACGACGCGAGCGTGTGCTCGGGGCGCAGCGCGCTCGCGCCGCGATGGCCGACCACCTGGACCTTCGCGGAGATCGGCCGGGCGGAATCGGACGCCGAGACGTCGTCGCCGCCGCAGGCGGCAAGCAGGACGGCGGCGGCACAGGCGAACGGGATGCAGCGCAGGGCGGTCGGGCGCGGGAAGAGCATGTCGATGAACCTTCGGAACGGAAGTCGGTGAAAGGGCAAGCGGTCCGGCGATGCGGGGCCGCGTGAGCGAACGGGACGCGATCGTCGCACCGATTAATTACATATGTATTACTTGCACCTTTCTGTTTTGTTGTCGCGTCAGGCGCGAGAATTGCGGGAACACGTAGCGGTCGAGACGGTGCGATCCGCCCGTCGCCGCCAGCCGGCGCCGCGATCGTCGCGCCGACGCGGTTCGGCGGTTGCGCGCCCACTTCGTCGGACGGATCGCGAGCGTGGTCGCCGGATGCACTAAACTTGCGGGACTTTTGCATCGCCGCGCCGGGCCGACACCCGCCCGCGCACGGCGATGCGGCGACTCGCGGGCCGGCGCGGGCGCCCGGCGCCCGCGTGCGTCCGGGGCCCGCGCCGGCCGATTTTTACCGACCCATGACGACGCATACCGATCCCGCCTACCTGCTCGGCGACCTGCTGAAGAACGTTTCCCGCTCCTTCTACCTGACGCTGCGCGTGCTGCCCGACGGCATGCGCGACCCGGTTGGCCTGGCCTACCTGCTCGCGCGCGCGGCCGACACGATCGCCGACACGGCGCTGGTCGCGCCCGATCGCCGCGCGGCGCTGCTGACCGACCTGCGGAACGAAGTCGAGCGGCTCGGCGACGGCGCGGCGCTGTCGCGCTCGCTCGAGGACGTGACGCGGATGCAGACGGATTCGCACGAACACGTGCTGCTCGGCTCGATGGAGCCGATGCTCGCGCTGCTGCGCGCGCAGCCGGATGCGGACTGCGCATCGATCCGCAAGGTCGTCGCGACGCTGACGTCGGGGATGGAATTCGACCTGCGCACGTTCCCCGACGAACAGTCGGGCCGCGTCGCGTCGCTGCCGAACCGTGCCGAGCTCGATCGCTACACGTACCTGGTCGCCGGCTGCGTCGGCGAATTCTGGACCGACATGACCGGCGCGCACACGCGCGCCGCGCGCGGCTGGGACGTGCCGGACATGCGCGAGAAGGGCATCCGTTTCGGCAAGGCGCTGCAGATGACCAACATCCTGCGCGACTGCGCGAAGGATCTGCGGATCGGCCGCTGCTATCTGCCGGAGGACGTGCTGGCCGCATACGGCGTCGGCGTCGCCGACCTGATGACACCCGATGCGTCGGCGCGCGCGCGCGGCGTGCTGGTCGACCTGCTGCGCGTGACGCTCGACCAGTATCGCGACGCGTGCCGCTACACGCTCGCGATTCCGCGCCGCTTCGTGCGGCTGCGGCTCGCATGCCTGTGGCCGATCATGATCGGCCTCGAAACGCTCGAACTGCTGGCCGGCCACGATGCGTGGCTCGATCCGGCGACGCCGGCGAAGGTGCCGCGCAAGCGGATCTACCGGATCATGGCGTCGTCGCTCGCGCTCGTCGGTTCGAACGCCGCGATCCGTGCGCGGATCACCGCGCTCGTCGACGCGGTGAACGCGCGGATCGCGCAGCCGTCCGCGCGCTGAATCGCGCTGAACGATGCCGGCGCGTGACGCGACCTGCATCGGCATCGCCCCTCGGCCCGCGTTCGCCGGGCCGCTCCCGTCTCCCGTCCGATTGTCCGCACGCGGACTGAAACGTTTTCACGATTTCGCTTCCCGAAACGTGGGTGTCATGAATGTCAGCGATCCTGCGCGGCGGCGTGAATCGCGGCGTCAGCCGCGCTCACGCATTCGTAGGAAGGTTGTTGCCGAGGGCGTCTGACGACATCCGGCGGTCGCGATGCACCAGTAAAAATGTAAAGCTAGGGTTTTCACCGGGAAATGCCGGCAAGGCCCGCCGCGTAAGCGTTTTCAGGTGTTATGTAACCGTTTGGTGAACCCCCGCGTTGCGTCGATCATACGATGACCGACCGCACATGTTGGGAAACGATTGGTAATCCGTCAGAATCGCACCGGCATGTACTCGCACATGTGTCAGTCATAAAACCACACCAGAAAAGAAATCATTCTTTGAGGACGGAGAATCAATGAAAAAGCGCGTCGCTTTCGCCATGACGGCAGCGGGTCTCGCAGCCGCTACCGCAGCCCACGCCCAGAGCAGCGTGACCCTGTACGGTATCGTCGATAACGCTATCGCCTGGCAGAACAACTCGTCGGCCACCAGCGCGGTTTCGGGCGGTCACTCGAAGGTACAGATGGCCACCGGCATTTGGGCAGGCAGCCGCTTCGGCCTGAAGGGCAGCGAAGACCTCGGCGGCGGCACGAAGGCGATTTTCCAGTTGGAAGCCGGCTTCAACGCGAACAACGGCTCGTCGCAATGGACGAACGGCATCTTCACGCGTCAGGCGTGGGTTGGTCTGACCAACGCGACGTACGGTACGCTGACGGCCGGCCGCCAGTACACCGCGTACTACACGCTGCTGTCGCCGTATAGCCCGACCACCTGGCTGACCGGTTACTACGGCGCGCACCCGGGCGATATCGACTCGCTCGACACCAGCTACCGCGCGAACAACTCGCTCGTCTACATGTCGCCGAAGTTCTACGGCTTCACGGTCGGCGGTTCGTACTCGCTCGGCGGCGTGGCAGGCAGCTTCAACCGCGGCTCGACCTGGAGCGCGGCGGTCCAGTACCTGAACGGCCCGGCAGGCATCGCGGTTGGCTATCAGCGCATCAACAACGCGACGCTCGGCGGCGGCGTGTGGGGCGCGAATTCGACCGCGCAAAACGGTCTGGATTCGAGCGGCAACGGTGCGGAGCAGGCCGTGTCGTCGATCAACGGCGGCTACAAGACGGCACAGTCGCAGCAACGTGTCGCCGTGACGGCCGGTTACCAGTTCACGCCGGCGTGGGACATCTCGGTGTCGTACTCGAACGTCCAGTACATCCCGGGCAACCTGTCGGCATTCCACAATACGGCGATCTTCAACACGGCGGGCGCAGTGCTGCACTGGAAGGCAGCGCCGCAGTGGGACTTCGCGGCAGGCTACTCGTACACGCGTGCGACCCAGTCGAACGGCATCTCGAGCTCGGCCAAGTACCACCAGGTCACGCTGTCGCAGTACTACAGCCTGTCGAAGCGCACGGGCCTGTACGCGGTTGAAGCGTATCAGCACGCTACCGGCAACACGATCAGCGGCCTGACCGGCGGCATCGTCAATGCAACGACGTCGATCGGCGACGGCGTGGGCGCAGGTTCGAAGCAGAACCAGATCGCGGCCGGCGTCGGCCTGATCCACCGCTTCTGATGCCGCGCGGCGCGCGAGCGCCGCTCACGGCTTGCGGTACGAAAACCGGCCTTCGGGCCGGTTTTTCCATTTGCGGCACGCGTTGTGCGTATTGCGGGTTCGGTCATGGATGGTCGTCGAATGGAAGCGCGCGGCGACGGCTGTCGAGCCCGACAAGTGTGCCGCTCATGCGGTGCATGACGTGCAGGCCGGCAATGCCCGGTCGGCGCCGACGCCGTCGTGTCGATCACCGCGCCGCATCATCCATCCAGTTGCCCGCCAGCGCCTGGAACAGCGCCGCCGTGTCGGCCAGCCGGTCGGCCTGCGCGCGCGTGCGGTCGAGCGCGGTCTGCAATGCCTGCCGCTGGGCGTCGAGCAGCGCGAACGCGCTGATCCCGCCCGCCGCGTAACGGTCGCCGGCGATCGCGTTGCCTGCCGCCGCTTCCCGTGCGGCCGTGTCCCGCGCTTGCAGCGCCGTCGCATCGTGTTCGACCGCGCGCATCGCGTCGGCGACCTGCTGGAGCGCCAGCAGCACGGTTTCCCGATAGCTCGCGAACGCGGCGTCGTACGCGGCTTCGGCCGCGCGCTTCCTCGCGCGCAGCTCGCCGCCATGAAAGAGCGGCTGCGTCAGACCGAGGCCGACATTCCACACATTCAGCCCGCTCACGATATCCGCGATGCGCGTGCGTTCCGAACCGATCCCCGCCGAAATCGAAAAACGCGGATACAGGTTCGCGGTCGCCACGCCGACGTTCGCGCTCGCCTGGTGCAACACGGCCTCCGCCGCGCGGATATCGGGGCGTTCGCGCGCGAGCGTCGACGGCAGCGCGACCGGCAGCGTGCGCGGCAGCGTGAGCGCGTCGAGCGGGAGGTCGGGCAGCTCGGCACCGGACGGCGGCGCGCCCAGCAGGATCGCGAGCCGGTGACCGGCCTGCGCGTAGCGGGCTGCGAGCGGCGGCAGCGAGGCCTGCGTCTGCGCGAGCAGCGTGCGCTGCGCATGCACGTCGGCCTGCGATACGCCGCCCACCGCGAAGCGTGCGTCGACGATCCGCAACTGCCGGGCTTGCGCGTCGACGAGCTGCCGCGTGAGCGCGATCTGCTGCGCGAGCGACGCGCGCAGGATTGCAGTCGCGACGACGTTGCCCGCGAGCGTCAGGCGTGCGGCGTCGAGCAGGTACGCCTGATAGTCGACCTGGGCGCGCAGCGCCTCGAGCGCGCGCCGGTTGCCGCCGAACACGTCGAGCGCGTACGACACGCTCACCGACGCGTCGTACAGCGTGAACGGCCCGGGATTCGGCACGTTGGCGGGCAGCCCGAAGGCAGCGATGTCGACCTTCTCGCGCGTGGCGGACAGGTTCGCATCGACGCGCGGCAGCATCGTCGCGCCGGCTTCGGCCGCGTGGTTCTGGCGCGCTTCGTCGAGCCGCGCGCGGGCCTCGGCGAGCGTCGGGCTGTTGTGCCACGCGGTATCGACGAGCCGGTTCAGCGGTGCCGAGCCGAACGCGGTCCACCACTGTTGCGGCGTGTGCGCGGCCGATGCGAACGTCTGCGCGTCGCCGGCCGGGCCGCCGGCGGCGGCCGTCGTGACCGGCGGGTCATCGCGCGTGTATTGCCGTGTGGCCGGCGCGTCGGGCGTGCGGAAATCCGGCCCGACCGTGCAACCGGCGACGAGCAGCGCAACGGCTGCCCATGCGCTGCGGCGGGCGGCGGGGCGGGCGCGACGCGAAGCCGGTTTCATCGTGCGGCCCCTAGTCGAGCGTGCGCCGGTAGAAGCGCAGCGCGACGCCCATCACGACGAGCGTGAACAGCGCGACGGGCCACACGGACGGCCACAGGTCGGCCCAGCCGTTGCCTTTCAGCAGGATGCCGCGCACCAGGCGGTTGAAGTAGGTGAGCGGCAGCAGGTTGCCGATGAACTGCGCCCACTTCGGCATCCCGGCGAACGGAAACATGAAGCCCGACAGCAGGATGTTCGGCAGGAAGTAGAACACCGCGAGCTGCATCGCCTGCAACTGGTTCTGCGCGAGCGACGACAGTGTGATGCCGACCGTCAGGTTCGCGGCGATGAAGAGCAGCGCGGACAGGTAGATCGCGACCATGCCGCCGACGAACGGCACGTGGAACACGAAGCGCGCTGCCACGAGGATGATCGACACCTGGATCAGCCCGATGAACACGTACGGGACGATCTTGCCCGTCATCACCTCCAGCGGCCGCACGGGCGTCGCCAGCAGGTTCTCCATCGTGCCGCGCTCGCGTTCGCGCGTGATCGCGAGGCCCGTCATCATCACCATCGTCATCGTCAGGATCACGCCCATCAGGCCCGGCACGACGTTGTACTGCGTGATGCCTTCCGGGTTGTACAGGCGGTGCAGCACGATGTCGAACGCGGCCGGGCGGCCGTTCAGGTGCGCGAGCGGGCCCGTCAGGTCCTTGTCGGCGACGGGCTGCACGAGGCCCGGCAGCGCGCCGAGCGCCGACGCGGTCGCGACGGGATCGGTCGCGTCCGCCTCGACGAGCAGCGACGGGCGTTCGCCGCGCAGCAGCCGCTTCGAGAAGTCGGCCGGCACGCTCAGCACGAACTGCACGTCGCCGCGTGCGAGCGCATGCCGGCCGGCCGCTTCGTCGGGCAGCGTCGCGACGATGTCGAAATACGCGGAATTGCGCATCGCGGCGATGAAGCTGCGCGCGAACGGGCTCGAGTCGGCGACGATCACCGCGGTCGGCAGGTGCTTCGGATCGGTGTTGATCGCGAAGCCGAACAGCGCGAGCTGGATGATCGGCACGCCGACGATCATTGCGAACGTCACGCGGTCGCGGCGCAGCTGCAGGAATTCCTTCAGCACGATGCTCCACCAGCGCGCGACCGAGAACGCGTCGCGCAGGCCCGTCCACGTGCTCATGTCGCCGCTCCGCCGGGCGGCCCGGATGCGCGGCCCATCATATAGATGAAGACGTCTTCGAGCCCGGTGTCGATCGGCGCGACCTGCAGCGGCGCGTGACCGTTCTCCTGCGCGCCGGGCTGCGCCGCGACCTGCGCGAGCGTCGCGTCGAGCAGCGCTCGATCGCGGCCGCTCACGTGCAGCGTCGAGCCGAACACGACCGTCTGGTCGACGCCCGGCATCGTGCGCAGGCGCGCGGACAGTTCCGCCAGGTGCCCGCCAGTGACCGTGCGCGTCGACAGGTGTTGCGACGCGACGATTTCCGCGGCCGTGCCCTGCGCGAGCAGTTCGCCGGACGCGATGTACGCGAGCTTGTGACAGCGCTCGGCCTCGTCCATGTAGTGCGTGCTGACGAGTACCGAGATGCCTTGCGCGGCCAGCCGGTGCAGTTCTTCCCAGAAGTCGCGGCGCGCGGCCGGATCGACGCCGGCGGTCGGTTCGTCGAGCAGCAGCAGCTCCGGTTCGTGCAGCATGCACGCGGCGAGCGCGAGACGCTGCTTCCAGCCGCCCGACAACGCGCCCGTGAGCTGGTCCGCGCGGCTCGCGAGACCGAGCCCGTCGAGCGCGCGCGCGACGGCTGCCTGACGATCGGGCATCCCGTACACGCGTGCGACGAAATCGAGGTTCTCGCGGATCGACAGGTCTTCCCAGTACGAGAAGCGCTGCGTCATGTAGCCGACGCGGCGCTTGATCTGCGCGCTGTCGCGCACGATGTCGTAGCCGAGGCAGGTGCCGCTGCCCGAGTCGGGCGTGAGCAGGCCGCACATCATGCGGATCGACGTCGTCTTGCCGCTGCCGTTCGGCCCGAGAAAGCCGAAGATCTCCCCGCGCGCGACGCGCAGCGAGACGTCCTTCACGACGTGCTTGTCGCCGAAGCGCTTGTTCAGGCGGTCGACGTCGATCGCATACGGGGCGGGCGGCGCGTTCATCGCATCCTCACGGCGACGGGCTGGCCCGGGTGCAGCTTCGGCGCGTCGGCGACGGCGGGGCGCGCCTCGACCATGAACACGAGTTTGGTCCGGCTCTCGTTGCTGTAGATCACGGGCGGCGTGTACTCGGCCGCGCGCGACACGTAGGTGACGCGCGCGGGGACGTCGGCCGGGCAGCCGTCGCAGTGGATCGCGACCGTGCGCCCCGGCGCGATCGACGCGACGGCGGCCTCCGGCACGAAGAACCGCACTTTCAGGTTCTGCGGCGGCAGCATCTGCACGACCGGATTGCCGGCCTGCACCCATTCGCCGACGCGGTACAGCGTGTCGTACACGCGCCCGGCGGCGGGCGCGGCGACGCGCTTCTGGTCGAGTTTCCATTGCGCTTCGGTGACGGCCGCCTGCGCGGCATCGACCTGCGCGGCCTGGGCCGCCACCTGCTGCGCGCGGCCCGGCAGGCGCGCAACGTCGACCTGGTTCTGCAACTCGCGCACCTGCGCGGCGGTGGTTTGCGCGGACGTGCGCGAATCGTCGAGCTGCTGCCGCGACAGGCCGCCGGCCGCGTACTGGCGTTCGTCGCGCGCGAATTGCGCGGCGGCCCGCGCGGCCTGTGCCGCGGCCTGCGCGAGCTGGGCCCGCGTGACCGCGACTTCCGGCGGGCGCTTGCCGGTCTGCAGGTCGGCAAGCTGCGCGCGCGCGGCCTCGAGCTGGTGTTGCGCCTGCCGCAGCGCGGCCGTTTCGTTGACGGCTTCGAGCGAGAACACCGGCGCGCCGGCCGCGACGGCCTGGCCGCGTTCGACCGACAGCTGCGTCAACGTGCCCGCCTGCGACGACGACAGGTATACGAACTCGCCTTCGACATAGCCCTGGAAGGTCGCGACGTCGTTCGCCGGCCGTCCGCAACCGGCGAGCAGCGCGACGGCGGCGGCCAGCGCGAGCGGCAGCGGGCGGGGCGCGTTCACGACGGCCTCTGTCGCGAATGCGCGTCGGGATCCGGCGCGGCGGCGGGCGGCTGCATGCCGGAACCGAGCAGCGCGCGGACGTGGCGCTGCAGCACGTCGCGATCGATCGGCGGCAGGCCGCGCGCGCTCTGCCACAGCTTCGCGGTGGCGAGCGGCAGCATCACCAGCGCGATGATCGAATGGAACAGGAACGCGGGTTCGAGCGCGGGGTTCAGCGTGCCGGCCTGCTGCGCGGCGCGGATGCGCTCGGCAAACCGCCCGACATGCTCGAGCGGAATGCGCCGGATCATCCGCTCGCGCAGCAGCCCGCCCTCGTGGACGATCTCGCGCAGCCAGATCGACGGCAGCCAGGGCATGCGATGCGTGACGTCGAAGAAGCGGTCGACGAGCTCGGCGACGAGCGCGAACGGATCGTTTTCGATCTGCGGCGCGGTCGGCCGCCACACGAACGCGATGACCTGCGCGAGCCGCTCCTCGACGATCGCGTCGAGCAGCTGCTCGCGATTCGTGAAGTAGTAGTGAACCATCGCCGACGTGACGCCGGCGGCCGCGGCGATCTGCGCGACCGTCGTCGCGGCGATGCCGCGCTCGGCGAACAGCTGCATCGCGACGTCGAGCATGTGGTCGCGCAAGTCGAAGTCGTCCACCGACGGGCGGCGCCCGCGCGGCCTGGCGACGGTGGATTTCGCGTTCATGAAATCGACGCTAATTGATGAGTTAGTTAATTTCAAGCAAGGGTTTTCGCCCGCGTTGATCGCGATCAGGCGAGTAGCGAATGGCGGGGCGGACGGGCGGGGCGGCGGCGTGGCGAAGGGGCGTGCGCCGGCGGTGGAGTGTAGGGAGCGGCTAATGCGGAAGACGCGGGAACCCGCGGGGAACTGGCGGGTGATCGACGGGGGAAATGGCGGGTGAAACGTTGATCGAAACGTGGGTGAAACGGCCGGCGAAACGGCGGCGAAACGGCGGGCGAAACGGCGGGCGAAACAGCGGCGAAACAGCGGCGAAACAGCGGCGAAACAGCGGCGAAACAGCGGGCGAAAACGCCGCCCGACGCCGGCGAGGAAGTCGCGCGGCACGGGGCGGGACGCCGGCCGTGCAGCACGGCGGCGCGCCCGACGCGGCACGGCCTCCTAAATCACTGATCGATCGGCGACTTCAGCGGCACATGCTCGCCCGTCAGCCCGAACACGACGAGTTGCGCGGGTTCGGTCGCGCTCGCATTGCGCGACACCCGGTGGCGCGAACCGGGCGGCTCGTACCAGCCTTCGCCGGCGCGATAGCGGCGCACCGGGCCGTCGTTCACCTGCGACAGCACTTCGCCTTTCGACACGACCGCGAACACCGAGCCGAGGTGCTTGTGCGCTTCGGATGCCTGACCGGGCGCATAGTCGACGGTCGCGACGACGGCGAGCTTGCCGGGCGCTTCGGGCACGGCCTGTTGCATGATCGCGTGCACGTTGTCGCCGGCATCGTGCGCGTGAGCGGCGGCCGGCAGCGCGGTGCCGAGCGCGAGCGATGCGCACAGCATTGCGCGGCGGAGCGTGGAGCTGGAGCTGGAGCTGGAGCGCATCATCACCGTCTCCCCTTACTCGGGCATCTTGCGGAACGCGATCGCGAAGCGGTTCCACGTGTTGATCGTCGCGATCAGCATCGACAGCTCGAACAACTCCGTGTCGCTGAAATGGGGCTTCACGGCTTCCCACACGGCATCGGGCACGTGGTTGTCGGCGACGAGCGTCAGCGCCTCGGTCCATTCGAGCGCCGCACGTTCGCGCTCGGTGAAGAACGGCGTTTCGCGCCAGACGACGACCGTCGCCAGGCGGCGATCGGTTTCGCCGCCGTTGCGTGCGTCGGTGGTGTGCATGTCGACGCAGAACGCACAGCCGTTGATCTGCGACGCGCGCAGCCGGACGAGTTCGGCGAGCGGCTTCTCGATCGAGCTTTTCGCGAGGAATTCCTCGGCGTTGCGCATCACCTTGATGGCGTTCGGGCTGGCGGTATAGAAGTTCAGACGCGGTTGCATGGCAGGTCCTGTTCGGTTGGATGCGCCCGGTGGCGCGACAGGACCCACTTTAAGCGTGCCACTGGACTGCTTGAATGGCCAATTCAAGGAAAATTCAGGTAACCAGTGGCGGGCCGCCGACACGGCCTGAATCCAGCAGCGCGGCGAGCTTCGCGAGCGCGGTGTCGATGCGCAGCGCGTCGATCCCGCCATAGCCGAACAGCAGCCCCGCGCGGGCCGCCGAGCCGACGTGGAACGCGGTGATCCCGTACAGGCCGAGGTCGTGCTCACGCGCCGCGCGGACCAGCGCGGCTTCGTCGAGCCCCGGTTTGAGGTGCGCGGCGAGGTGGATGCCGGCGGTCGGCACGATCGTGTCGAACCACGGCGCGAGGCCGCCGCGCAGATGCGCGAGCAGCATCTTGCGGCGCGCGTCGTAGTGTTTCTGCACGCGCCGCAGGTGCCGCGCGAAATCGCCTTCGAGCATGAAGCGCGCGAGCGCCGCCTGCGTCAGCGTGCAGGTGTGCCAGTCGACGATCTGCTTTGCCTTGGCGAGCGCGCCGCGCAGCGCGCGCGGCGGAATCGTGTAGCCGATCCGCAGTTCGGGAAAGATCGTCTTCGAGAAAGTGCCGACGTACGCGACCAGACCCGTGCGGTCGAGGCTCTTCAGCGATTCCACCGGCCGGCCTTCGAAGCGGAACTCGCCGTCGTAGTCGTCCTCGATGATCACCGCGCGGCGGCGCTGCGCCCATTCGAGCAGCGCGACGCGCCGCTCCAGCGTCATCGGCATCCCGAGCGGGAACTGGTGCGACGGTGTCACGTAGACGAGGCGCGCGTCGTCGGGCAGCCGCCCGGTGACGAGGCCGTGCGCATCGACCGGCACGCCGATCACCGTCGCGCCGAGCGACGCGAACGCCGCGCGCGCCGGCGGATAACCGGGATTCTCGACCGCGACGACGTCGCCGGGCCGCACGACCACGCGTGCGATCAGGTCGAGCGCCTGTTGCGCGCCTTGCGTGACGAGCACGTCGTCCCAGCCGCACGCGACCGCGCGGCTGAACGCGACGTAGCGCGCGATCGCGCCGCGCAGCTGCGGATCGCCGGCCGGCGCGTGGTACTGGCCGGGGCCGCGCGCCTGCTGGCGCAGCGCGTGATGCAGGCAGCGGCGCCATGCGTCGAACGGAAACAGTGCCTTGTCGGTCACGCCGCCGCGGAAGTCGAACGCGGGCGTGTCCTGCGGGGTGGGCATCGCGAGCGCGTCGGGCAACTCGTCCCATAGCGTGCGTGCGTCGACGGCATGGACGGGCGGCGCGTCCTCGACGAGCGACGGCGTTGCGGCCGCCGCCGCGTGCGGCACCCGCGCGAGGCCGCCGGCGACGAACGTGCCGTCGCCCGCGCGCGTGTTCAGGTAACCCTCGGCGACGAGACGTTCGAACGCGTCGAGCGTCGTCTTGCGCGACACGCCGAGCTGCCTCGCGAGATCGCGCGTCGACGGCAGCCGGGCGCCGCCTTCGAGCCGTCCGTCGACGATCGCGGTGCGCAACTGCCGGAAGATTTGTCCGGTCAGGTCGTGACGGCCTTCGATGCGGATCGCGATGTCCATCGCAGTGGTTACCTCAAATGAGGAAATATGACGTCGATCAGCATACCGGAAGTTCATGGCCGGATCGGCGTTCGCGCATGCGCGGGCGGCATCGTTCGGCCAGGCCACGCGCGTGGCGTCGAGGGGGCAGGGAATGGCGGCGCATGGCACGCAACGTCCGCCGGATGCGGCAAATGGCACGGCGCGCTGCGGCGCCCCGGCCGGCACGGCATCCGCCCGCTGCCGGCAGTGCCATTCGATTGCGTCGGCGCCCGCCGCTGCCTTACGATCCACCTGACCCCCGACCGGAGTGCGCTCATGCTGTCCGAAGACGAACTCGCGCTGCTCGATGCGATCCGCGCCACCGGCAGCCTGTCGCGGGCGGCTGCACGGCTCGGCAAGGCGCCGTCGACCGTGTCGCACGCCGCGCGGCAGCTCGAAACCCGCTTCGACGCGCTGCTGTTCGACCGCCGCGGCTACCGGCTGCAGCTCACGCCGGCCGGCCAGCTGCTGACCGACGAGGCATCGCGCCTCGCGCTGGACGTCGCGCGGCTCACGCAGCGCGTGCGGCAGGTCGCGAGCGGCTGGGAGGACCGGCTATGGATCGTCAGCGACGAGGTGCTGGAATTCGATACGCTGCTGCCGGTCGTCCGCGCATTCGATGCGCTCGATTCGGGCGTGTCGCTGCGTTTCACGCACGAAGTGCTCGGCGGCACCTGGGAAGCGTTGCGCGACGGTCGCGCGGATCTGGTCGTCGGCGCGACCAACGAGCCGCCGGCGCTTCCGGGCTTCAAATGGTTCGAACTCGGCGCGATGGAGTGGGTGTTCGCCGTCGCGCCGCGCCATCCGCTGGCGTCGGCGGGCGCGCGGCTGACCCGGGACGCGATCGGCGCGCATCGCGCGGTCGTCGTCGCCGACTCGTCGCGGCAGGCCGTCGGCCGCGCGTACGGGCTGCTCGGCGGGCAGGCGGTGCTCGCGGTGCCGTCGATGCGCGCGAAGATCCTCGCGCAGCGCGACGGGCTCGGCGTCGGCTGGGTGCCGCGCCGGCGGGTCGCGTCGTTGCTGGCGCGCGGCGAGCTGGTCGAGAAGGAAACGGCCGATCCGCGCGAGCCGAACGTGCTGTACGTCGCGTGGCGCGGCGACCGCGACGGCCGCGCGCTGCAATGGTGGCTGGAGCAACTGCGCGAACCGCGGCTCGCGCAGCGCCTGCTCGACGGGATCGACGTGTCGGGCTGAGCGCGCCGGGCCGGCACGCGCCCGGCGGTCGGGGAAACACGTTCGAAGATTTCGCACATGTCTGCCGCGCCGGTCGTACGGCAAGGCCGGGCGCCGCGCGCATCCTGTGTTCACGGTCAACTCACCGGTTCAAGGAGAACATCATGCAACGCTTCGAAGGAAAAACGGTCCTCGTCACGGGCGGCAACAGCGGCATCGGCCTGGCGGCCGCACGGGCATTCGCGGCCGAAGGCGCGCGGGTCATCATCACCGGCCGCGACGAGCAGACGCTTGCCGCCGCGCGCGAGTCGCTCGGCGACGGCGCGCTCGCGATCCGCAACGAGGCCGGCAGCGTCGCGTCGGCGCGGGCGCTGGCGGACGCGATCGCGGCCGCCGGTGCGCGCCTCGACGCCGTGTTCATCAACGCGGGCGTCGCGAAACTCGCACCGTTCGCGGATATCGACGAGGCGTTGTGGGATCTCGTGTTCGACACGAACGTGAAGGGCGCGTATTTCCAGATCCAGGCGCTCGTCCCGCTGCTGAACCGCGGCGCGTCGATCGTGATCAACGGCTCGATCAACGCGCACATCGGGATGCCGGGTTCGTCCGTGTATGCGGCGAGCAAGGCGGCCGTCAATTCGTTCGCGAAGACGCTGTCGACGGAACTGCTGCCGCACGGCGTGCGGGTGAACGTGGTGAGCCCCGGGCCGGTCCAGACGCCGCTGTACGGCAAGCTCGGCCTCGATGCGGCGACGCTCGACGAGACGGCCGACAAGATCAGGGGGCTCGTCCCGATCGGGCGGTTCGGCACGCCGGACGAAATCGCGTCGACGGTGCTGCACCTGAGCGCGCCCGAGTCGGCGTTCATCGTCGGCGCGGAAATCATTGCGTCGGGCGGGATGGGCTTGCTTTGAGCGTAGAACCGGCGGGGCTGCACGGCCTGACGCGAGGTCAGGCGCCGCAGCCCCGCCGTGCAATCGCATCGCTAGCGCGATGCACAGGCGTCACGGACGTCGCCGGCCTGATCGCGTCCGTGGAGCTGCGTGACCGTCAACCCCGAGAACGTCGCGCTCCCGTGCTCGGCGAACACGGCGACGCGGTCCGCATCGGGCGGCGGGAAGATCAGGTCCGTCAGCGCGACGCGGCCGCCGTTCGCGAACACCTCGACCGAACCGCGATCGACGACGATTTCGAGCCGCAGTTGCCCGTGCTCGAGCGGCAGATCGACGATGTGCTCGCGGCTGAACGTGCCCGCGAAATCCGTGTCGCCCGAGCGCGAGCGGTCGAGCGTCAGCGTGCGCTTCGCCGTGTCGTACACGATCCGGGTGCCGATCGAGCCATCCGCGGAGCCCCGCACGATCAAACCCGCGCGGGCCGCGCGCCGCGGCGCGATCGTCACCGTGATGCGCTGGACGGTGCCGCGCGTGGCGTCCGACAGCGTGCGCGTGGCGGACTCGACGCTCAGGTTGCCTTCATGCACGGCGGGCCGCCCGTCGGCCCACGCATCGAACGCGGCTGCCGGCGTCACGATGAGCGTCGGTTCACCGCCGATCGTCTTCAACGCGAGTTCGCGCGGCACCGTCGTCGCGCCGCGCCAGGGCGCCGTCGGCGCTTTCGCCGCGTAGTCCCAGTTGCTCATCCATGCAATCGCGACAGGGCGCGCGCCCGGCGCGCCGGAGAACGTGCCGGCCGCATAGAAGTCGGCGCCGTGATCGACCCAGCGGAATCGTGCGGGATCGGAACCGGCCGGTGCGACCCGGTCGGGGACGAACGTGCGGCCGTCGAAGTCGCCGACGAAATACATCGCGCCGGAACCGCCGGCGATCGACCACGGGTTGACGTTGACGATCATGACCCACTTGATGTGCCGCGGATCGTCGTCGACGGGCAGCGGCACGAGGTCGGGCATTTCCCACAACGCGCCCGCATGCGGCACGTCCGGCAGCGTGAAATCGCTCAGGAACGACCAGTGAATCAGGTCGTCGGAACGATAGAGCTTCACGACCTGCGCATCGGCGACGACGGTCGTCATCAGCCAGTAGCGTCCCGGCGCGTACCACGACACCTTCGGGTCGCGGAACTGCTTCGATTCCGGATCGAGCGTGAGCACCGGATTGCGCGCGTAGGGCCGCCAGGTCGCGCCGTGGTCGAGGCTGTACGCGAGCGACTGCGCCTGCGTGCCGGGTGCGTGACCCGAGCCGTCCTTGTAGACGCTCGTGTAAAGCGCAACCAGCGGCGTCTCGCCCGCCGCGCCGAGGCCGGACGTATTGTGCGTGTCGGCGACGATCGAGCCGGAGAAGATTTCCTCCGTCGCGTTCGCGCGCATCGCGACCGGCTGCTCGCGCCAGTGGACGAGGTCGGTGCTGGTCGCATGGCCCCACGACATGTTGCCCCAGTCGTGGCCGAGCGGGTTGTATTGGTAGAACAGGTGATAGCGGCCGTTCTCGTACACGAGGCCGTTCGGATCGTTCATCCAGTTGCGTTGCGGCGTGTAATGCACGGCCGGTCGCCATTGCGGCGTGCCGTTTTCGGGCGGCGTGCCGCAGGGCGCGGCGATGGCGTGCGTGCAGGCCGCGCTTGCCGCACACGCGAACAGCAGCCGGGCGATTCGGCGGGAAAAGCGAAAAAACGTCGATTTCATGCGGGGTTCCGTGCTTCGGCGCGCGAAGCGGGAAAGGAACGCGCATGCCGCTTGCGACGGCGGCATGCGCGATTTCTGCGAAGGAGGGAGGCGGCGCGCACGCGACACGCATGACGTGCGCCGCGTCGACGCGGGCGGTGCCCGCCGCGTCCGTAGCGAGCCCTTTACGGACTCGTCACGGGCGGGTGCCCGCGTCGCCGTCAGTGACCGGCGCCCGTCGCCGGCAGGTTCGTCGGGATGTCGCCGTAACCGCCGAGGCCGCCGCGTCCGTACGTGCGGTCGACCGCCGTCGACGTGCCGTTGATGTTGACCTTCACCGTCGGCGCGAGCGTGCCGCCGCGACGCGGGCCGATCGCATCGATGAACGACTCGACGAGCCCGCCCGGCATCACGAAGTGCGAATACGACTGGAATTCGCGCGGGTTCTGGTTCGGGTCCTGCGAATACGGCGCGCCGGCCGGTGCGGAGAAGTCGGTCGGGTTGCCGAGCACGAGGCCGCTGCCGCCGTTCAGCGGCAGGAAGTCGCTGCGGATGCCGTTGCCGACGAAGCCGTAGACGCCGTCCGGCCCGTCGACGCCCGCGGCCATCGTCGTGCGGTGGCTGATCGTGAACAGGTAGTACTTGCCGTCCTTCAGATAGATCTGCGGACGCTCGGTCTGGTCGTCGACGCAGTTCGCCGACAGGATAGGCGGCAGGAACTTCCATTCGGTCAGTTGCGGGTTCGTCGCGACCGCCAGGCCGACGTTGGCCTTTTGATACACTGCGCCCGAGTTCATCACGGCGTTGAGGTCTTCGCGGTACGGATCGTTCGGCGCGTAGCCGAGGTCGGCCTCGGTGCAGGTCCGGGCGCCGCGCTGGCCGCCCGTGTTGCCTTCGAACACCATGTAGGTCTTGCCCGGATGCGCGGGGTCGGTGAACACGAACGGATCGCGGAACGAGAAGTAGGTGTTCTGCTGGCCGGTCTGGTAGTAGTTGCCGTCCGGCTGCAGCAGCGCCTTGTGATCGTCGAAGCCGCTGAACCACACGTGCTTGTCGTCGGCATGGATATGACCGTCGGCGCGCGTGATGATCGCCTGCGGCGGCGTGATGTCGGCGCCGCCGGGCGCCGAGCGGTTGAACGACGTCGCGGTGTAGTACAGGCTGACGTTGTCGCCCTGCGTGAGGCGCGCGGAGCCCGACCATTCGGCGTTGTTGGTCATCGGCGACGTGCCGAACACCTTGACGCTCGCACCGTCCGGGAACAGGTGGCCGCCCCAGGTCCAGCCGCCGTTCGCGGGCCGCTGCGACGCGGGAATGCCGGCGCGGCGGTAGAAGAAGCCGATGCGCGCGTGGACGTGACGATCGTCGAACGTGTAGCCGGCATGCGGGTCGGCCGTGAGCGAGAAGATCACCTCCCAGCCCTTGTAGCTGAGCTGGTTCGCGCGCAGGTCGGCGAGCGGCCAGGTATCCCAGACCCACACGTTCGAATTGATCAGCGGGAAATCCTGGGGGATGTCCGGCATCGTCAGCGCCTGCGGCAGCGAGTTCTTGTCGGCGCCGGCCGTGTGCGACTGCGCGACGATCTGGCGGATGTCCGCGCGGGTCCAGCGCATCGTGAAGTTGCCTTCGGGGTCGTAGGCCTGCTGCGTATGCGGCGTGGGCGCGGGGGCGCCGGTGCTCTGTGCATGGGCGACGCTCGACGCGGACGCGAAGGCGGCCAGTGCCGCGCCAGCGAACAGCAAACGTTTGGCCGCGGTCGCGCGGCAAAAAGGAAAGTAAGTCATGTAGGCGTAGTTTCCGTTGACGGTGAGAAGGAACTGCTGACGGGATATCGATATCCAAACCGGTTTGGATGCTAATTCAAACCGGTTTGGACGTCAAAAGATTAATTTTTGACGGTAATAACTACCATTCGGCAATAATTGCTGCGCGAGCGGCGCGGCCGACTGGCATGCACAACGCGAGGAGCGACGTGAAGGTGAATCTGAAGGCACTGTCGGATGCGCTCGGGCTGTCGCGCACGACGGTCAGTCGGGCGCTGAACGGCTATGACGACGTGAGCGAGGCGACCCGCGAGCGCGTGATGAAGGCCGCGCGCGAACTCGGTTATGTCGCGGATCCGACCGCGCGGCGGCTGGCGACGGGGCGTGCCGATGCGATCGGCATCGTGTACCCGTTCGGCGCGGGAGATCTCGGCGACCCGCGCTTCGGCGAGGTCGTCGCGGGCATCACCGAACGGCTCGCCGAGCGCAATCTCGACTTCATCATCGCGGCCGCGCGGCCGAACGCCGAACTGGACACGTATCGCCGGCTCGTCGACGGGAAACTCGTCGACGGGCTGATCGTCGCGCGCACGCTGGTCGACGATCCGCGCCTCGCGTACCTGCGTTCGCATGCGTTTCCGTATGTCGCGTACGGTCGCACGCAAGCCGCCGAGCCCTACGCGTGGTTCGATTTCGACAACGAGGCGGGCGCGCGCGATGCGGTGCGGCGCCTGATCGGCTTCGGTCATCGCCGTATCGCGATGATCAGTGCGCCGCTGTCGCTCAATTTCGCGATGCAGCGTCGCGCCGGGTATCTTGCGGCGCTGCGCGAGGCCGGCATCGCGCCCGATCCGGCACTGCTCGTCGAGTGTCCGTTTACGCGCGACGGCGGGCAGCAGGGCGTGCAGGCGCTGCTCGCCCGGGCCGAACGGCCGACCGCGCTGCTGGTCGACAACAACATCGTGGGCGGCGGCGCGTTCCGGGCGCTGATCGACGGCGGCTTGCAGCTTGGGCGGGACATGTCGCTGATCGTCTACGACGGCGTGCCGCCGGACGTCGCGCATCCGCATCGCGTGACGGCGGTGGTGCAGCCGACCGGACATGCGACCGGGCGTGCGCTCGCGGACCTGATGCTGGCGTTGCTCACGGACGGCGTTCGCGGCCATCGGCTCGAGATGCCGGTGATCGACGCCGGCGATACGGACGGGCCGCTGCACGGGTAGCCGACGCGGAGCGAACCGGGGAGCGGGGCGCGCTCCGCAACGGACGTTGCGGCACGCGCTCCGTCGCAAAAGCCATGACGGCGGCAGGGCTGAATGCCGGGTTTCTAGACGACCGGTCTAATTCGACGCTATCATCCAGCCTCATGAATGCGACGTCGCAAAAATGCCATATCGCGCTGCGATGCTGGGCGCGCAGGTGCTGCCGTCGCTTTTTTTCGAGCCATTTCTAGACGACTGGTCTATTAGGCCTGGCAATATTTTTGGTACGGAGCCGGCACGTTGACGCGCGCCAGCGGCCTAACCCGCAGGCGCGCCGTCGCCGCCGCCGCGACGCGGCCCCGTTCCCCCATTTCTAAGGAGTGTCCGATCATGAAGATTCTGGTTGTCCTGACCTCGCACGACACGCTCGGCGACACCGGCAAGAAAACCGGCTTCTGGCTCGAGGAACTGGCCGCGCCGTATTACACGTTCAAGGATGCGGGCGTCGAGTTGACGCTCGCGTCGCCGCAGGGCGGCCAGCCGCCGCTCGATCCGAAAAGCAGCGATCCGTCCGCGCAGACCGACGCGACGCGCCGCTTCGACGCGGATCCGGCGGCCAAGGCCGAACTCGCCGCCACGCGCAAGCTGGCCGAGGTGTCGGTCGACGATTACGACGCGGTGTTCTATCCGGGCGGGCATGGCCCGCTGTGGGATCTCGCCGAGGACCTGCATTCGATCGGCCTGATCGAGCGCGCGCTGGCGGCCGGCAAGCCGGTCGCGGCCGTGTGCCACGCGCCGGGCGTGCTGCGCCACGTGAAGGACCCGAAGACCGGCGAGTCGGTCGTGCGCGGCAAGCGTGTGACGGGCTTCACCAACAGTGAGGAAGCGGCCGTCGAGCTGACGGAAGTGGTGCCGTTCCTCGTCGAGGACATGCTGAAGACCAACGGTGCGCAGTTCGAGCGCAGCGCCGACTGGGCGCCGCATGTCGTCACCGACGGGCTGCTGATCACGGGGCAGAACCCCGCGTCGTCGGAGCCGGCAGCCGAGGCGCTGCTCGCGAAGCTCGGCCGTCAGTAAGCCGAGCCTGGCGCCGGCATGACCGGCGCCGGATGGTTTCCGTCGTCGGGCGCGACCGTCCCGGCGACGGCTCGCATCGTTCCGCCGTGCGCCCCGCGCGGCGGCTCATCCAGTCGTTTCGCAGAACCAAGCAAAGGAGTGGTGGATGTCTGCCCTGTTCGAACCGTTCAAACTCAAGGATGTCACGCTGCGCAACCGCATCGCGGTGCCGCCGATGTGCCAGTACGTCGCCGAAGACGGCGTCGTCAACGACTGGCATCACGTGCATCTGGCCGGTATCGCGCGCGGCGGCGCGGGCCTCGTGATCGCGGAGGCGACGGCCGTGTCGCCGGAAGGCCGCATCACGCCGGGCTGTGCCGGGCTGTGGACCGATGCGCAGGCCGCGGCGTTCGCGCCGTCGGTCGCGGCGATCAAGGCGGCCGGCGCGGTGCCCGGCATCCAGATCGCGCATGCGGGCCGCAAGGCGAGCGCGAACCGTCCGTGGGAAGGCGACGACCACATCGCCGACGGCGATCCGCGCGGCTGGCAGACCATCGCACCGTCGGCGGTGCCGTTCGGCGCGCACCTGCCGAAGACGCCGCGCGCGATGACGCACGACGACATCGCCCGCGTGCAGGCCGACTTCGTCGCGTCGGCGAAGCGCGCCCGCGACCTCGGCTTCGAATGGCTCGAACTGCACTTCGCGCACGGCTACCTCGGCCAGAGCTTCTTCTCCGTGCATGCGAACCAGCGCGACGACGAGTACGGCGGTTCGGCGGAAAACCGCGGCCGGTTCCTCGTCGACACGCTGAAGGCCGTCCGCCAGGTCTGGCCGGAGCACCTGCCGCTGACCGCGCGTCTCGGCGTGATCGAATACGACGGGCGCGATGAAGCAACGCTCGCCGAATCGATCGCGCTCACGCAGCGGATGAAGCAGGAAGGCCTCGACATGCTGAGCGTGTCGGTCGGTTTCTCGACGCCCGACGCGCGCATTCCGTGGGGCCCGGCGTTCCTCGCGCCGATCGCGGAACGCGTGCGCCGCGAGGCCGGCTTGCCGGTGTCGTCCGCCTGGGGGATCGATACGCCGCAACTGGCCGAGCGCGTCGTCGCCGAGCAGCAGCTCGATCTCGTGATGGTCGGCCGCGCGCATCTTGCCGATCCGCACTGGCCGTACTACGCGGCCAAGCAGCTCGGGGTCGAGCGGCCGTCGTGGACGCTGCCCGCGCCGTACGCGCACTGGCTCGAACGCTACCGCGTCGCCGACAAGGCGGCCTGAGCACGCGTTGCACCGCGCGGCGGCGCGGCGTTCGCGGCACGCATTTGACGATGCTTGGCAGTGCGTGCGCATGCCGTTGCGGCGTCGATGGATAGAATGGCGGTTCGTACAGGCTCGCGGCCTGCACGACCGCCATTTTTCATTTCGACCGAGGTGCCATGCGCGCACATGTCTCGCCTTCCCAGGATTCCGCCACGCGGCCGCGTGCCCAGCAGATCGCCCGCGCCGTGCTGTATGCGGCGCTGCTGGTGCTCGCGCTGTGGGTGATCCGAGATTTCCTGCCCGCCATCGCGTGGGCCTGCGTGATCGCGATCGCGTTGTGGCCGCTGCTGAAACGCTTCGAATCCGACCGCTGGTTTCGCGACCGGCCGACCCTGATCGCGACCGCGATTACCGCGGGCGTGTCGCTGCTGGTCGTGCTGCCGGTCGCGATCGCGCTCGCACAGGCGATCTCGCAGGCGCACGACCTGCGCCTCTGGCTGCATTCGATCCAGGACAACGGCATTCCGCTTCCGGACGTCGTCGGCCGGTTGCCGTACGGTGCCGCGCAGGTCACCGAGTGGTGGCAGGCCAATCTCGGTCATCCGCTGCACGCGGGCAGCGCGATGCATGGCGCGAGCGGCGAGAAGTTCATCGCGTTCGGCCGGCAGTTCGGCACGAAGCTCGCGCATGCGCTGTTCGAGTTCGGCTTCATGCTGGTCACGCTATTCGTGATCATGCGGGCCGGCCACAAGCTGTCGGGCGCGTTGCTGCAGGGCGCGCGGCGCGCGTTCGGCCGCGGCGGCGCGGACCTGATCGAACGGATGGTCTCGGCCGTGTACGGCACGGTGACCGGGCTGGTCGTCGTCGGGCTGGGCGAGGGCGCCATTCTCGGCGTCGCGTATGCGCTCGCCGGGGTTCCGCACGCCGCGCTGCTCGGCCTCGTCACGGCCGTCGCCGCGATGCTGCCGTTCTGCGCGCCGATCGTGTTCTGCGGCGCGGCGCTCTGGCTGTTCGTGCAGGGCGCGACCGCGTGGGCCGTCGTGGTGCTGGTGCTCGGCTTCGTGGTCGTGTTCGTCGCCGAGCATTTCGTGCGGCCGGTGCTGATCGGCAGCTCGACCCGCCTGCCGTTCCTGCTCGTGTTGTTCGGCATCCTCGGCGGGGCCGAGACGTTCGGGCTGATCGGGCTGTTCGTCGGCCCCGCGCTGATGACGGTGCTGACGATGCTGTGGGCGGAATGGGTTGCTTGACGATGCCGCCCGTCGCGCCGCTCCGACGCATCGACGTCAGAAGGCGGGTGGGCGCGCGAACGCGTCGGCCACGGCCACGATTCGTGACGATCGGGCCGGTGCCGGACTGCGTCGGGCGGCGCATCGGACACAAGTCTCTACATTTCTTTTCGATCCGGACCCAAAGGTCGAGTAGCATGGGGCTTTCGATCACGCCGGCATGGCGCAGCAGATTTCACCAAGCATGCGATTGATTCCGATGTCCCGCCCCGCAGCGACGCTGTCCCTGGCCGCCAGCTGCCTGATGCTGCACGGTTGCGCGTGGTTCGACTCGTGGCTGCCGTTCTCGTATTCGCGCACGCCGCTGGCGAGGGCCGCGTCGCGGCACGGCGCGACGCGCGCCGACGTCGTCCGCGCCGGCGGCAACCCGCGCAGCGTGTGGATGGTCCGCAACGGCAGCGGCGTCTGCTACAACTACTTCATCGAGCACGACAACGATCACCGGGCTTTCTTCGTCGTGTTCGACAAGGCCGGCGCCGTCACGCAACACGGCTTCGATACCTGCATGGACGCCGATCGCAAGGGCACGCTTCAGTCGGACAAGGCCGCCTCGCGCTAGCGCGGCCGCCATGCGCCGCGCGAGCGTGTCACGCCGTCGTCACGCGATCGTGTCGACCACGCCGCCATCGACGCGCAACGCCGCGCCCGTCGTCGCCGAGGCCTGCGGCGAACACACGTACACGACCAGGTTCGCGACTTCCTCCGTCGTCGCCGGCCGCTGGATGATCGAGCTCGCGCGCTCGCTGCGCACGAAATCCACCGCGACGTCGTCGATGCTGCGGCCCGTGGCGTCGGCCGTTTCCTTCAGCAGCGCCCGCACGCCTTCCGACATCGTCGGCCCCGGCAGCACCGAATTGACCGTCACGCGGGTCCCGGCCGCGAGTTTCGCGAGGCCGCGCGCGATCGCGAGCTGCGCGGTTTTCGTGAACCCGTAGTGAATCATGTCGACCGGGATGTTCAGCCCGGACTCCGACGAAATGAACACGATGCGGCCCGTGTTCCGCGCGAGCATCCCCTTCAGGTAGTGTCGCGCGAGACGCACGCCCGACATCACGTTCATCTGGAAGTAGTGGGCCCATTCGTCGTCGTCGATGTCGAAGAACGCCTTCAGCCCGTAGATGCCCGCGTTGTTGACGAGGATGTCGGCCTCCGGCGTGTGCTGCGTGATGCGCGCGACGCCGGCGGCGTCGGACAGGTCGGCCGCGACGCCGTCGAGGTCCGCGCCGGGTACGGCGCTGCGCAGCTGCGCGAGCGCGGCGTCGACCGACTTGTCGCTGCGTCCGTTGACGACGACGCGTGCGCCCGCCTGCGCGAGCCCTTCGGCGATCGCCAGCCCGATGCCGGCGGTGGAAGCGGTGACGACCGCGGTCTTGCCTGTCAGATCGATGTGCATGAGTGTATCGGTTGGAAGAGGGAACGGAACCCGCCGGGCGTGCCGCGGCGGCCGGAAATCAAAGCTTAGGCGATCCGGCCGCGAAGCGTCGGGTCGCGGTTGCATCGCGCCGCGCAGTCTTGTACGGTGTGCGTTCGCCATCCGATCCGGGAGCCCGTCGCGTGAGCCGTTCCGCCAACCCCTGCGCCATGCCGTCGCCGTTCTGGCGCGACGCCGCGCTGCCGTTCATCGAGGCGCGCACCGTCGACGACGGTCGGACGATCTGCTACGCGAAGCACACGCACGACACGTTTTCGCTCGGCGCGATCGTCGGCGGCACGAGCACCTACCTGAACGGCGCGACGAAGGAGCACGTCGGGCGCGGCGTGCTCGTGATCATCGATCCGGAGCAGGTGCATGCGTGCAATCCGTACGGCCCCGACGCATGGGCGTACCGGATGGTCTACGTGGACGTTCCGTGGCTCACCCGCCTGCAGCATTCGCTCGGGCGCGACCCGAACCGCGATTTTCACGGCTTTTCGCCGAAGTTGACGGAACGGCGCGACCTGTTCGCACGGTTCGGCGGCTTTTACCGCACGCTCGTGGCGCCCGGTGTCGATCCGCTCGGCAAGGAGAGCGCGGCGGTCGAGTTCTTCACACGGCTGCACGGCGCGCTCGATCGCGAGCTGCCCGACGCCGCCCGGCGCGGGGCCGACAACGCGAAGCTCGCGCGCGCGGCCGACTACATCGCCGCGCATTGCCGTCAGGCCGTCTCGCTCGATGCGATCTGCGCGGCCGCCGACTTGTCGCCGTCCTACCTGATCCGCGCGTTCAACGCCCGCTACGGGATGACGCCGCATGCGTTCCTGATCGACCGCCGCGTGCAGTACGGGCGGGCTGAGTTGCGCCGCGGCCGGCCGATCGCCGACGTCGCGCTCGATGCGGGCTTCGCGGACCAGGCGCATTTCCAGCGCGCATTCCGGCGCATCGCGGCCGCCACGCCGGGGCAGTATCGAAGCGCCGCGAGCTGACCGGCGAACCGTGGGGCGGTGCCGGCGCCGCGACCACACACCGAAACAACGGCGCTAAACGTCGAGCAGATAAAGCGCGCTGCCCGCGAGCAGCAGCGCCATCGCGCGGTTGAACAGCCGCATCCGCCGCGCATTCGCGAGCCGGTGCCGCAGCGACGCACCCGCATACGCCCAGCACGCGATCGACGCAAAGCAGATCACCAGATACAACGCCGCGAATTGCCACACCTGCGCGGGCTCGCCGTCGGCCGCATACGCGCCCATCGCAGCCACGCACGCGAGCCACGCCTTCGGATTCAGCCATTGCATCGCCGCGCCGGCCGCCGCCGACGGGCCGGCGACGTTCGGCGCAGCCGGATCGTCCGGATCGGCCGACAGCCGGCCGTCGTCGAGCGCGAGCCGCAGCGCGAGGTAAAGCAGGAACGCGATTCCCGACCATTGAGTGGCGGTGGTCAGCATCGGCCAGCGCGCGAGCGCCGCGTGCAGCCCGAGGCCGATCAGCAGGAACAGCGCGACGAAGCCGAGCGTCGCGCCGGCCGCATAGCGCAGGCTCGCGCCAAGGCCATGGCGTGCGCCCGCGCTGAGCGCGACGATGTTGACGGGACCGGGCGTGATCGACGACGCCAGCGCGAACGCGGCCATCGAAACCAGCATGCTCATTGATTGCCTCCATGCGAATGTCAAAGTCGCATCGAGACTAAAGAAGCCGTGCGGGTCCGTATTGAAGAAAACTGCCCTCGGCGGCGCTGTCGGGATTCACGTCACGCTGAACCGGGCGCAGCGCTCACCGGCGACCGAAAGCCACTGGACGCAGGCGGCGCAGCCAAAGTCATCGAGTCTCGCGTCACCGACGGGCGGCGGTCGCGAGCGCGTCGAACGCGTCGGCTTCCGGAAGCTGGAGCCACGACTCGGGGCCTGCGTCGATTTCTTCGACCGTCAGCAGACAGGCATCGAGTTCGCGACGCAACCGGACGTGATCGATCGACTGCCCGATGAACACGATTTCCTGCCGGCAATCACCGGTCGGCTCTTGCCATTTTTGCAGCACGCCATCGCGCCGATAGTCGTCGTGCGGCCAGTCCGACCGAGAAACGAATCGCCACCATCGCCCGACGTAACCCCACTGGAACGCTCCGCCCGTCTGCACGAGCATGGCGATGTCCGCATATCGGTGCGCAGCCCAGACATATCCCTTGCAGCGAAGCAGTCGGCCGTTGGTCCAGGGGCGACGCAGCCACGCGAGCAGGCGCGCCGGATGAAACGGCGCACGTTCGCGATAGATCCACGACGCGATCCCGTACGCATCCGATTCCGAGGGGCGCTCGTCGACCTGCATGCGTTGCATCCATCCCGGCGATTCGACGAGCGCCGGGAGATCGAAGCGCCGCGTATCCAGGACGTCTGACGGATCGACCTTGCCGTGCTGCATCGGGAGGATTCGCGCAGAGGGATTCAGCGACGCCAGAATGGCGCGCAGCCGGTCGAAACCCGCATGACCGATCCGGTCGAGTCGGCTCACGAGAATCACGTTCGCGTATTCGACTTGTTCGATCAGCAGGTCCGACAGCTTGCGCGGCGGACCGGAATCGCTGCCGTCCGCGAGCGAGGCATCGCGCGTGACCGGTTCGGCCGACGCGATCATGTCCTCGAACGTCTCGCCGTCGACCACCGTGACGAGCGTGTCCAGCCGCGCGAGCTCGCTGAGGCTGAAACCGTCCCGGTCGAGAAACGCGAACGTCTCCGCGACCGGCATCGGCTCCGAGATGCCGGTCGACTCGATCAGCAGATAGTCGAAGCGATGCTGCCGCGCCAGCGTGCTGATCTGCTCGAGCAGATCGGCACGCAGCGTGCAGCAGATGCAGCCGTTGCTCATTTCGACCAGTTCGTCCTCGCCGCGATGCAGCTCGACGTTGCGCCGCACATCGTCGGCGTCGACGTTTACTTCGCTCATGTCGTTGACGATCACGGCGACCTTCAGGCCGGCGCGGTTGCGCAGGATGTGGTTCAGCAACGTCGTTTTCCCGGCGCCGAGGAAGCCGGACAGCACGGTGACCGGAATCCTCGGCGGCGCGGCGGCCGGCGCTCGCTGGTTTTCCGGCGTCGTCATGCGTTCTGCCCGGACGCGCGATCCAGGTAGCCTTCGAACAGGTCGACCACGACGTAGCCGTCGTCGGCGGCGTCGCCCCACAGATCCTTCACGCGGAACTCGACATGATAGGTCGGCTGATGCGCGGCGCCGGTGTCGCCGTGGCCGATCGCGTCCGGGAATGGCCACGATTCGGTCGTCCGGTGCAGCACGATGCCTTCCTTGCCGCGCACGTAGCCCGGCGCGCGGATGTGTCCGCTGACGTATTCGTCGCGCACGACGACGCGATCGCCGACCTCGAACCGCGTCGAGTCGGGTGGCGCCGCCCGGCCGCCGGATCGCGGCGGGTTCGCGAGCCGGAAATGCGAACCGAGCGCGCGGTCGAGTTCGTCCTGCGTGAGCACGCCGGTTTCGACGAGCAAGGTTGCGGTCGCGATCACGTAGCGCTCGTAGTAGCGCGTGCCGACGTGCTGGCGTACGTCGATGCGTTCGACTGCGTGACGTACCTCGTCGACGCTGAATTTTTTCAGTGGGTCCACGCCGACGAACATCAGGCTGTACGCGAGATGCTCCCAGTCTTCCTTGAAGACCGGCTTGTAGCCGAGACTGTTGATCGTGTGCGGCACCGGGCCGAAACCCTGGAATCCGCCGAGGTCGTGAAAGCCGTCCATATGAGGTGATCTCCGAGATGAAGGTCGAGAGCGAAACGGGGGGCGCGTCAGTGCGCGCGCGGCAGCGCAACGCCGATCAGCACGTCCTTCGTGACGAGCGTGCGCAGTTGTTCCTCGGTCATGTGTTCGCTGCCTGCCGGCCGCACGGGCAGCACGAGATAGCGGCTTTCGGCGGTCGTATCCCAGACCTTCACGACGACATCGTCGGGCAGGTCGGTGCCGAGCTCCCGCAGCACCGTGCGCCCTTCGCGGACGAGCCGCGCACGATATTCGAAGCCCTTGTACCACTCGGGCGGAAGCCCGAGCACCGGCCAGTTCGTGCATGAGCACAGGCTGCAGACGATCACGTTCTTCAGCGTCGGCGTGTCCTCGAGCGCGACGATGTATTCGCCCTGCGGGCCGGTGTAGCCGAACTGCGCACACGCGGCCGTGCCGTCCTTCAGCAGCAGTTCGCGAAATGCCGGGTCGACCCACGCACGCGCGACGATGCGCGCGCCGTTGGCCGGATCCCACGTCGTGGACATCAGCTCGGTCAGGCCTTCGATATAGCCGTCGGGGATCAGGTTCTTTTCTTTCATCACGCGAAACAGCGCCCAGGCACGTTCGCCGGGCGTCGAGGCTGTTTCCGCGGAAGGGGTCGCGCTCATCGTGGGGCTCCTTATGGTGGTTCGGGTTGACCGCCGCCGTGGCGTTGCGGCTGCCGTGGCGGGGTGCAAAGGCGTGGTGTCGGCCACGCTCGACGAGCAGGGTAAGAAGAGAAAAAGCGCGGTTCTTTGCCGGCACGGATCGGAAACTATGCTGAGACGGCCCCGCCGCGCGGCAGGGGCCGGCGCGCATCGGATGCACGGCG
The DNA here is from genome assembly GCF_905339915.1 of Burkholderia sp. BCC1985. Taxonomy (NCBI): domain Bacteria; kingdom Pseudomonadati; phylum Pseudomonadota; class Betaproteobacteria; order Burkholderiales; family Burkholderiaceae; genus Burkholderia; species Burkholderia sp. BCC1985. Next base: position 166,146 of record NZ_CAJPGY010000014.1, on the reverse strand, counting down.
ATTCGCGGCATCGACGGGGCGCCCGGCACGCGATACCGGCCGCCTGCGCACGTTTTGCGACCGCCGTATGGCACTGGCAGCACAGGTCCGCCACAGCCAATTTCTTGTTCCGCCGGAAAACAGAAATGCGGATTTTGCCTTTCTATTCTCACCCTCAAGCGACGGCCGTTCGATGTCGCGAATCGCCGGCACTCACCCGAGTACCGGCGGAACAACAGTCAGCCAGCACTCCGCGAGTTGATCGTCCGGCAACGGTTTCCGTTCGTCGTACGTCGAGCGTGACGGTGTCTGCGCATCCAGGTGAGGAGCATGATGGACAACGTCAACAGAATGAAACTGAAGCGAATCGCGCGCTGGATCGGCTTGTCGCTGATGGTCGTCGCATCGCATTACGCGGGCGCGGTCGAGGTCGATCCCGGCGACTACGAGCAGTATCCGGTCGGCGCGACGATCGGCGTGCTGTACTACAACTATTCGGCGACGAACGCGTACTATGCGAACGGCCACCGGACGTCGGATTTCGATCTGCAGTCCAATGTCGGCATCGCCCGTCTGCTGCATGTGTTCCAGCTCACCGACAGGCTCACGATCGATCCGCAGGTGTTGCTGCCGTTCGGTCACGTCAGCAGCTTCGGCAACGCCGGCACGCTTGGCAGTACGAACGGTGTCGGCGACGTGATCCTGACCGCGCCGTTGAAATTCCGCCTGAACGACGCGAAGGACGTCGTCGCCGCGACGGTCTACGTTTACGCGCCGACGGGGAGCTACGACCAGAACCGCGGTCTCAATCTCGGCGCCAATCGCTGGTCGCTCGATTTCCAGGCGGCCTACATCAAGCACTTTTCGCCGCAGTGGGCGCTCGATCTCGTCGGCGACGCGATCTGGTACGGCAACAACACGTCGTACGGCGCGAGCGGCACGACGCTCCATCAGCGGATGAGCTACAGCGCACAGGCGATGGTGCGTTACATGCCCGATCCGGGCACGTCGCTCGGGATCGGCGTCACCCAGCTCTGGGGCGGTGAAACGAGCGTCGGCGGCGCGGACAACAACGACGCGCTTCGCACGACGCGCATGCGGATCACCGCGGCGAAATTCGTGACGAAGGCCGATCAGGTGCAAATCCAGCTCGGCACCGACCTGAGCGTGCGCAACGGCCCGAAGAACAGCCTGCTCGCCGGCCTGCGTTACGCGCACATCTTCTGACGACCCGCCTGCGCCGGGATACGCCCGGCGCAGGCCGCTCCTTGTCCCCCACGTCGATACCTCGACATCCGATTCCCTTTCCAGAGAGGTCACGCATGGAATCCGCCATCGACAAACACCTGATCTGCCCGCGGACGCTGTCGCGCCGCGTCGCCGACGATTACCAGCCGCCGTTCCCGATGTACGTCGCCCGAGCCTCCGAAGACCTGAGCCAGGTCGTGATGGGCTATTTCGGCGTGCAGTATCACGGCGCCGACAAGCGCGCCACGGCGCTGGCCGCGTTGCGCCGGATCGTCGCCGATTTCGGTGCGCAGGACGGGCCGAACAACTTCGATCTGACGCAACACACCGACGACCAGGGCTACGAGAACCTGATTGCCGTCGGCTACTGGCGCGATCCGGCCGCGTATGCGCGCTGGATCGCGTCGCCGGCACTCGTCGAATGGTGGGCCTCCGACGCGCGCCTCGCGGACGGGATCGGCTACTTCCGGGAAATCGTCGCGCCGCGCGCCGAGCAGTTCGAGACGCTGTACGCATTCACGAGCGATTTCCCCGGCGTCGGCGCGATCATGGACGGCGTCAGCGGCGAGATCGAGGAGCACGGCTACTGGGGATCGATGCGCGACCGGTTCCCGATCTCGCAGACGGACTGGATGCGCGCGGACGGCGAGCTGCGCATCGTCGAGGGCGATCCGGCCCGAGGCGGCCGCGTGGTCGTACTGGCCCACGACAACATCGCGCTGATTCGCTCCGGTCAGGACTGGCGTGCGGCCGAGCACGACGAGCGCCGACTGTATCTCGAGGAGATCGAGCCGACGCTGCGCAGCGGAATGGAATTCCTGCGCGACAACGGCACGGACGTCGGCTGCTACAGCAATCGCTACGTGCGCTCGATCGATCTCGACGGCAACGTGCTCGACGAGAGCTACAACATCGGCCACTGGCGCTCGCTCGACCGCCTCGAGCGCTGGGCCGAATCCCATCCGACGCACCTGCGGATCTTCGTCACGTTCTTCCGCGTCGTCACCGGGCTGTCGAAACTGCGGCTGTATCACGAGGTTTCCGTCTTCGACGCCAGGCATCAGGTCTACGAATACGTGAACTGCCATCCGCGCACCGGGCTGATGCGCGACGCCGTCGCCATCGCCCGCTGAATCCCGCCGGCACCGCCGGGCCGGCGGTGCCGCTTACCGAACTGGAGAACGTCGATGGCTATCAAACGCCCGACCCGCGAACAACTGTCCGACATTGCAGCCGGTTTCGGCTTTCATGTCGATTCCCGCCAACTCGCCGAATACGACGAGGCGCTGCAGGCGAACTTCGACGCGTACGACGCGATCGACGCGCTGCCCGACTATCTGCCCGTCGTCGCGTATCCGCGCACGCCCGGCTACCGCCCGGAAGGCGACGAGAACCGTTACGGCGCGTGGGCGCGCAAGAGCACGATCCACGGCGCCGCCGACGGCAAGCTGCGCGGCAAGACGGTGGCCGTGAAAGACAACATCTGCGTCGCCGGCGTGCCGATGCGCAATGGCGCGAGCACGTTCGAGGGCTACGTGCCCGATATCGATGCGACCGTCGTCACGCGCGTACTCGACGCCGGCGGCACGATCGCCGGCAAGGCGACCTGCGAGTACTACTGTTTTTCCGGCGGCTCGCACACGAGCGCGTCGGGGCCGGTGCACAATCCGCGCAAGGCCGGGCATTCGTCCGGCGGCTCGTCGTCCGGCAGCGGCGCGCTGGTCGCGAGCGGCGAGGTCGACATGGCGCTCGGCGGCGACCAGGGCGGCTCGGTCAGGATCCCGTCCGCCTATTGCGGCGTCTACGGGATGAAGCCGACGCACGGGCTCGTGCCCTACACCGGCGCGATGCCGATCGAGGCGACCGTCGATCATCTGGGGCCGATGACGAGCACCGTGCTCGACAACGCGCTGCTGCTCGATGTCATCGCGGGTGACGACGGGCTCGATCCGCGCCAGCGGGCGTTGCCGCCGCGCACCGACTATCTCGGCGGGATCCGCGACGGCATCGCAGGCCTGCGGATCGGCATTCTGCGCGAGGCGTTCGGGCTCGCGAATTCGGAGAAAGTGGTCGACGAGGCCGTGCTGGTCGCCGCGCACCGGTTGCGCAAGCTGGGCGCGAGCGTCGAAGAAGTGTCGGTGCCGTTGCATGCGGCCGGCACCGCGATCTGGCTGCCGATCGCGGCCGAGGGGGCGACGCAGCAGATGATGAAGGGCAACAGCCACGGTTTCAACTGGGGCGGCCTGTACGTGACCGGCATGATCGATCATCACGCGGGCTGGCGCGAGCGCGCCGACGAGTTGCCGGATACCGTGAAGGTGACGATGCTGCTCGGCGAATATTTCACGAGCCGGTATCGCGGGCGCTACTACGCGAAGTGCCAGAACCTCGCGCGGCGCTTGCGATCGGCTTACGACGCGGCGCTGCAGTCGTACGACGTATTGGTGATGCCGACCGTACCGATGCGTGCGTCGAAACTGCCGGAGCCCGATTGTGCGATGTCCGAGTCGCTGACGCGGGCGTTCGAGATGCTCGCGAATACCGCGCCGTTCGACGTGTCCGGGCATCCGGCCATGTCGCTGCCGTGCGGGGTGGCCGACGAACTGCCGATCGGGCTGCAACTGGTCGGGCGCCGCTTCGACGAGGCGACGCTTTACCGCTGCGCCTATGCGTATGAACAGTCTTCCGACTGGCGGCAGACGACATTCGCATGACAAGTCCTGAGCGGTAGCGCATCGCCGCCGCGCCGCGTGCCGGTCCGACCGGCAACGCGGCGTACACGGCGATCGATTGGACAATGCGCTTTTGAACGGGCACGCTACCGGCTGCGTGTTTGCTAACCCATGTGGGGCACGACCATGACGATGCGTCCTATCGCGCGCGCCGCAAGCGGCGACGCGCCCGGCCCGGCGTCCGACAGCCCGCCGGATGAGCGGACGAATTCGGCCATCGAGGTGGCGACCGAAGGCTCGCTCAGCCAGCGTATCGAATTCTGGCGCGAGACGATTCTGCGCCTGTTCGCGGACGTGCAGATCGCGGCCGTGCAGAAAGACGATTTCTTCGGCCAGGTGCGGCAGCGCAAATGCGAAAAGATGCGAATCTCGGAAATCCACGCGAGCGAGCAGGCCGTGATCCGGCGGTATCGGCAGGCGCGCAGCGAGTATGAGGACAAGTATTTCGGCGTGTTGATGCTCGAGGGCAGCCAATCGGTCGAGCAGGACGGCAAGATCGTCACGCTGCACCCCGGGGATTTTGCGATCTACGACGCGACACGGCCGCACCACCTGCAGTTCGGCCAGTCGTGGCGCGAGATCGTCGTCAGCATTCCCCGCACGACGCTGAACCAGCTCGTCGTCGGGATGGAACACCGCACGGCCAGCCCGACGCAAACCGGCGAGGGCGTCGGCAGCGTCATGCGCGCATTTCTCGAGCAGATGTCGTCGCAGATCGGTAGCGTGACCGAGGACGAGATGCGGCAGTTGTCGGATACCGCGATCTCGCTGATCGCGATGACGCTCGGGGGCATGCAGCGCAACGACCTCGCGCAGTCGAGGATGAAGGCGTTGACGCTGACGCGTGTGAAGCGGCATCTGCTCGAGCACCTGCACGACCCGGAGCTGAACCCGCTGATGATCGAGCGGTCGATCGGGATTTCGTCGCGGTACATCAACAAGCTGTTCGAGGCCGAGAACACGTCGCTGATGCGTTACGTATGGAACCTGCGGCTCGAACGGTGCGCGCAGGATCTCGTGAATCCGCAATGCGCGGTGCTGCGCGTGTCCGACATCGCGCTGCGCTGGGGATTCAACGACATGTCGCATTTCAGTCGCGTGTTTCGCGAGCGGTTCGCGATGTCGCCGCGGGCATGGCGCGAGCAGGGCAGCAAGCCACGCGCGTGACGCGTCCCGGGGCGCGTCCGTGGCGGGCACGCGGCGATCGGAAGCGGCTGGACTTCGACGGCGCGGCCGCCGTCAATGCATTGCGCGCGGCGCGTGCGCCGGCCGCAGCGCGTGCGGGTCGCCGGCGTCGGCCGCGCGCAGCGGGCCGCCGCTTCCCGGTTGCGTCGACACCGAGAAGCCGAACGTGTTGACGCCGCCCGCGCATGCGACGAACACGCTGCCGCCGTGCATCTCCGCGACGGCCTTGACGATCGACAGCCCGAGTCCGTGATTCTCCTTGCTGTTCGCGCGCGCTTCCTCGAGCCGGTAGAAGCGCTCGAACACGTGCGCGCGCTGCGCCGGGTCGATCGGCTCGCCGGGGTTGGCGACCGACACGTCGACGAGCGTATCGCGCGGCGTGATCGTCACGTTCAGCGTCGCGCCGGGCGCCGAATGCTGGATCGCGTTGATCAGCAGGTTGGTCATCGCGCGGCGGAACAGCGACGGGTCGACGGCCGCGCGCGCATCGCCGTGCAGTTCGGCGCGCAACTGCGCTTCGTCGAGCGGAATCTCGAGGAAGTCGAGCATGCGGCGCACTTCGTCGGCGAGCGACACGTGCTTCAGGTCGGTCGCGCGTTCGCCGCGATCGCTGCGCGACAGGAACAGCATGTCGTTGATGATCACGCGCAACCGTTCGAATTCCTCGAGGTTCGACTGCAGCGTCTGGCGCATCCGGTCGACCGAGCGGTCGCGGCTCGTCAGCGCGACCTGGGTCTGTCCGATCAGGATGCTGATCGGCGTGCGCAGCTCGTGCGCGACGTCCGCATTGAACGCCTCGAGCCGCGCGTAGGTCTGCTGGATTCGTTCGAGCGCGCCGTTGAACGACGCGGCGAGATCGCGCAGCTCGGTGGGCAGCGCGTCGGTGTGCAGCCGCTGGCGGCGGTCGGTGGCGCCGATGGCCGCGGCGTCCTGCGACATCCGTTCGAGCGGCGCGAGCCCGAAGCGCGCGACCGCGCGGCTCAGCAGCAGCGTGATGACGGTGGCGATCGCGATCAGCGCGGCGAGCGTCCACGCGAAACGACGCAGCATGCGCTGCGTGCGCTCGCACGACGACGCGACGACCAGCTTCAGGTCGGGGCGCTCGCCGCTGCCTGCGATCGGGACGGTCTTCGTCATCACGTCGTAGCTGCTGTGGTTCAGCGCGTACTGCTGGAACGCGCCGAACGGTTCGCCGACGGGCACGCCGTCGACCGGACGGCCGAAGCGGAAGTCGGCGTCGGGGCTGTCGACCTGGTAGCGCGTCGAACCGTCGGGCGGTTCGAGGTCGGCGAGCTTTTCCTGCATCAGGCGGCCGCGCGCGGCCGTGGTCGCGTGCGACACGATCATCTGCGCGACCTTCGCGCGCGTGTCGATCGTCGCACGCAGTTCGGCGAGCAGCTGGCGCTCCATCATCACGAACAGCCCGCAGCCGACCAGCGTGAACACGAGCAGCGACACGATGCCGAACATCGCCGACAGGCGCAGGGTGATCGAGCGTTTCATGCGTGCCGCTCCGCGTCGCCGTCCTCGCGCGCCTCGAGCACGTAGCCCATGCCGCGGATCGTATGCAGCAGCTTCTCCGCGAACGGGCCGTCGAGTTTCGCGCGCAGGCGCTTGATCGCCGTCTCGACGACGTTCGCGTTGCTGTCGAAGTTCACGTCCCACACGAGTTCGGCGATCGTCGTTTTCGACAGCACCTCGCCGCTGCGCCGCGCGAGCACGCCGAGCAGCTGGAATTCCTGCGCGGTCAGGTCGAGGCGCGTGCCGTCGCGGGTCGCGCGCCGGCCGATCAGGTCGACGCGCAGGTCGCCGATCGAGATCAGCGTCGATTCCTGCACGCGCGCGCGGCGCGTCAGCGCGCGCAGCCGCTCGATCAGCTCGAGGAACGAGAAGGGCTTGGTCAGGTAGTCGTCGGCGCCGCCGCGCAAGCCCCGCACGCGATCGTCGACGCGGTCGCGCGCGGTCAGCATGATCACGGGCGTCTGCTTCTGCGCGCGCAACGCGCGCAGCACGCCGAAGCCGTCGAGCTTCGGCAGCATCACGTCGAGCACGACCACGTCGTAGTCGAATTCGACGGCCTTCCACGCGCCGTCCTCGCCGTCGAGCGCGGTGTCGACGACCCAGCCTTCCTCGCTCAGGCCGCTCTTCAGGTATTCGACGACTTTCGGTTCGTCTTCGACGATCAGGACTTTCATGGGCGGGTCCGCGTAACCGGGTTAGGGGGTGGCGCTCGTGGCGAGGCGCGGGCCGGCCGCCGCGACGTCGGTCGGCGTGGCGCCGCCGGGTGTGCCGCCGTCCCAGCCGCCGCCGAGCGCCTTCGCAAGAAACACCACGAGCGCCGCGCGCTGGCCCTGGATCTGCACGGCCTGGCGCTCGCTCGTCAGCAACTGCTGCTGGGCCGTCAGCACGTCGATGAACGGCGTCAGGCCGCCCGCATAGCGGTCCTGCGCGAGCGACACGAGCTTGCGCGCGTCGTCGACGGCCGCCGACGCCTGCTGCGCGGCTTCGGCCAGCACCGACAGGCCCGTCACCGCATTCTGCACCTCCTGGAACGCGGTGAGCACGGTCTGCCGGTAATTGGCCTGCGCGGCGACGTAGCCGGCCTGCGCGAAATCGACGCCGGCCTTCAGCTTGCCGCCTTCGAACAGCGGCTGGCTGACCGACGCGCCGATCGACCACAGCAGCGCCGGCACGGTGAACAGGCCGGAGAAGCGCGTCGCGTCCCAGCCGAGGTCCGGCGACAGCGCGATGCGCGGGAAATACGCGGCGCGCGCGACGCCGATCTGCGCGTTCGCCGCGGCCATCGCGCGCTCGGCCGATGCGACGTCGGGCCGGCGCTGCAGCAGGTCGCTCGGCATCCCGGTCGGCAGCGCGGGCGCGTTGATCGGCGCCACGCGCGGCGGCAGCGAAAACGCGGGGGCCGGCGTGCCGACCAGCGTCGCGATCGCCGTCTCGACCTGAGCGCGCTGCTGGATCAGCAACTGCGCCTGCGTGCGCGTCGCGTCGAGCTGCGCGCGTTGCTGCAGCAGGTCGAGGCCGGACACCGCGCCGAGGTCGTGGCGCGCGCTCACGTAGTCGAGCGCCTTTTGCTGCAGGTCGATCGAACGCCTGACGACGTCGATCTCGGTGTCGAGCTCGCGCAGCGCGAAGTAGCTCGATGCGAGATCGGCGCTCAGCACCAGGCGCGCGTTCGCGAAATCGTCGCGCGCCTGCTCGGAGCTGGCCTGCGCGGATTCGACGCTGCGCCGCACGCGGCCGAACAGGTCGAGTTCGTAGCTGACGCTCGCGGCGACCTGGATGTCGTTCTGCACGGTCGACGTGCTCTTCGTCGCGTAGTTGGTCTGCGGCCGGTCGGCGGAGATCTTGAAGCGCTGGCCGCTCGCGTTCAGGCCGACGGCCGGATACTGCGCGGACGCGACCGACGCGAGCGTCGCCTTCGCCTGGTCGTAGCGCGCGGCGACGGCCTTCAGGTTCTGGTTGTTGCGCAGCGCGTCGGTTTCGAGCGCGTCGAGCTGCGCGTCGCCGAACGCGGTCCACCACGCCGGGTCGAGCGGCGCACGGGCCGGCGCGGCCGGGTGCCAGTATGCATCCGCCGGGTCGAGCCGCCACGCGGAGGGCGTCTCGACGGCGGGGCGCCGGTAGTCGGGGCCGACCGTACAGCCGGCGAGCGTCGCGACCGCGACGACGGCCAGGACCGCTGCGGGGGGCAGGCAGGCGCGCAGCGCGCTCACGACTGCGCTCCCGCGGCCGCGGAGGCCGGCTTCACGACCGGCGGCGCCTGCACGATCACGGTGTCGCCGTTCGCGAGGGCATCGCTCGGGTTCGCGACGAGGCGGTCGTTCGGCGTCAGCGGGCCGTCGACTTCGAGCGTCTGCCCGATCGTGCGCGCGACCGTCACCGCCTTCAGGCGCACCTGGCTGTTCGCGTCGACGGTCGCGACCGTCGGCCCTTCGGCGCGGAACAGCAGCGTGTTGGCCGGAATCTGCAGGCGGCCGACCGGCGTCATCGGCAGGGTCGCCTGCACGTATGCGCCGGGCAGCAGCCGCCCGTCCGGGTTCGGCAGCGTGATCTCGATCTGCAGCGAGCGCGTCGCGACGTCGATCGCCTGGGACGTGCGCGTGATGGTGCCGTCGAAGGTCTGGCCGGGCAGTTCTGCCTGCGCGACGCTCACGCGCTGGCCGACCTTCACCTGCTGCGCATAAGCCTGCGGCACCTGCACGTACAGGCGCAGCCGGTCGGCCTGCACGACCGTGAACAGCGCGCGGCCCGCATTGCCGGAATTGACGAGGTCGCCGACGTCGACGTTGCGCTGCGTGACGATCCCGTCGATCGGCGCGACGATGCGCTGGAAGCCTTTCAGCTCGGTGAGCCGGCGCATGTTCGCATCGGCCGCCGCGAGGTTCGCGGTGCCCTGGTTGAACGCGCCTTGCCGGTCGTCGAGTTCCTGCTGCGACACCGCATCGCGCTGGCGCAGCTGCTGCGCGCGGTCGAACGACGTCTTCGCGAGCGCGAGCGCGGCCTGCGCCTGCTGGCGCTGCGCGGTGGCCTGCGCGAGTTCCTGGTTCAGCTCGGGCGTGTCGAGTTCGGCGAGCAGTTGCCCCTGCTTCACGTGCGCGCCGATGTCGGCCTGCCAGCGCAGCACGTAGCCGCTCGCACGCGCGTAGATCGGCGCTTCGACGAAGCCGCGCAGCGTGCCGGGCAGCGCCAGCTTGCCGCCGGTGGCCGCATCGACCGGATGCACGACGTTCACGTACTGGCGCGTGTTCTGCTCGGCCACCGCGTCGAGGTGATTCCGGTTCAGCACGTTGACGACGATCGTGCGCGCGGCGCCTGCGGCGAGCAGCACGCCGATCACGATCAGGACGACCCGCCCGCGCCGCGACACCGACGTGCGCGTCGGCAGGTGCATGCCGTGTTCGTCCACCTGGATGCCGACGGAGCTGTGATGTTTCTCTTCCATGAATTGACCGGGTCGATAGGCTAGAAAGTCAGTGTCCGGCCGGGCGCGCGCGCCGGCGGGCCAGCCGCGCATGCACGCCGCCGAACACGAGCGGCACGAACAGCAGCGTCGAAACGGTGGCGAACAGCAGGCCGCCGATCACCGCGCGGCCGAGCGGCGCGTTCTGCTCGGCGCCTTCGCCGAGACCGAGCGCCATCGGCACCATCCCGATGATCATCGCGAGCGCCGTCATCAGCACCGGGCGGATTCGCGTCGCGCCGGCCTCCAGCGCGGCCGTGAGCGGCGGCGCGCCGGCCGCGAGGCGCTGGCGCGCGAACGACACGACCAGGATGCTGTTGGCGGTCGCGACGCCCACCGTCATGATCGCGCCCGTCAGCGCGGGCACGCTCAGGTGCGTGCCGGTGATGAACAGCATCCACGCGATGCCGGCGAGCGCGGCCGGCATCGCGCTGATGATGATCAGCGGATCGAGCCACGACTGGAAATTCACGACGATCAGCAGGTAGACGAGCACGATCGCCATCGCGACGCCCGCGCCGAGGCCGAGGTACGACGTGCGCATCGTCTCGACCTGGCCGCGCACCGACAGGTCGGTGCCGCGCGGCAGCGTCGCGCGCGCGTCGGACACGATGCGGTCGATCGCGCCCGCGACCGAGCCGAGGTCGCGGCCCTCGACGCTCACGTACAGGTCGATCGCCGGGCGGATGTTGTAGTGCGTGATCACCGCCGGGTTCGCGACGGGATGGATCTGCACGAGGTTGCCGAGCAATTGCAGCGGCATGCCGGTGCGCCCGCTCGCGGAAATCGGCGTGCCGAGCAGGTCGTCGATCGACGCGATGTTGTATTGCGGGGTCTGGATCTGCAGCGGGTATTGGACGCCCGAGCGCGGATTGATCCAGAACGACGGGGTCGTCTGGGAACTGCCGGACAGCGAGATCAGCATGTTCTGCGCGACGTTCTGCGCGGAGAGGCTGAGCTGCTGCATGCGCGTACGGTCCATGTCGGCCACCAGGGTCGGTTCGTCGTTGCGCTGCAGCACGTGCACGTCGACGGTGCCGGGGATTTGCCTGATCTTCTTCATCAGGCTGCTCGCGATAGCCATGTTACTCGCGAGATCGTTGCCGAGCACCTGTACGTCGATCGCGGCCGGCTGACCGAAGTTGAGGATCTGCGTGATGATGTCCGACGGCTGGAAGAAGAATTCGACGCCCGGGAAGCGCTGCGGCAGCAGCGTGCGCAGCGTCTGCACGTAGTGCGCGGTCGCGCGGTGCCCCGGCTTCAACGCGATCATCAGTTCGCCGTCGAGCGTGCCGATCGTGCCGCTGTTGCTGTACGACAGGTTGATGCCGCTCACCGGCAGCCCGAGGTTGTCGACGATCGCGCCGAGCTCGTCCGCCGGCACGGTTTCGCGGATCACGCGCTCGACCTGGTCGGCAAGGCGCGCGGTCTCCTCGATCCGGTAGCCGGTCGGCGCGCGCATGTGCAGCCGCAGGTTGCCGGAATCGGCGTTCGGGAAGAAGTCGCGGCCGAGCACGAACACGAGGCCGGTCGACAGCACGCAGAAGCCGAGGAAGCACGTCGCGTAGAAGCGGCGGCGCACCAGCAGCATGCTGAGCAGCACGATGTACCACGCGCGCAGCCGCTCGAACGCGGCGTTGAACGCGTGATGGAGGCGCGCGAACCGCGACGTCGCATGATCGGGGCCGCTGGTGGCCTGCTGCGGGCGGAACAGCAGCATCGCCAGCGTCGGCACGAGCGTGCGCGACAGCACGTAGGACGCGAGCATCGCGAACACCACGGCTTCGGCGAGCGGCACGAACAGGAAGCGCGCGACGCCCGTCAGGAAGAACATCGGCACGAACACGATGCAGATGCACAGCGTCGACACGAACGCGGGCACCGCGATCTCGCCCGCGCCTTCGAGGATCGCGTCGTGCAGGTTCGTGCCGAGATGCAGGTGCCGCTCGATGTTCTCGATCGTGACGGTCGCGTCGTCGACCAGGATCCCGACCGCGAGCGCGAGCCCGCCGAGCGTCATGATGTTGATCGTCTCGCCGAGCGCGGAGAGTGCGATCAGCGACGTGAAGATCGACAGCGGAATCGAGATCGCGATGATCAGCGTGCTGCGCCAGTTGCCGAGGAACAGCAGGATCATCATCGCGGTCAGCACGGCGGCTATCAGTGCCTCGTGGATCACGCCCTGCACGGCGGCGTTGACGAACACCGACTGGTCGAACAGCGGCGTGATCGTGAGTCCTTCGGGCAGCGTCGGGATCACCTTCGGCAGCAGTGCCTTCAGGTCCGACACGACCTTCAGCGTCGACGCGTCGCCGGTCTTCAGGATCGACATCAGCACGCCGCGCTGGCCGTTCTGGCGCACGACGTTGGTTTGCGGCGCGAAGCCGTCGCGCACCGACGCGACCTCGCGCAGGTAGGTCGTCGCGCCGTTGACGGTCTGGACCGGCAGGCCGTTGATGTCCGCGACCGTGTCGGCCGACGCGTTCGTGTCGATCCGGTATTCGGTCTGACCCATCTTCGCGGTGCCGGTCGGCAGCACGAGGTTCTGCGTGTTGACCGCGTTGACGATGTCGGCGGGCGTGAGGCCCTTCGCGAGCAGCGCCTGCGGATCGAGGTCGATCGCGACCACGCGCGTGCGGCCGCCGTACGGAAACGGGATCTGCGCGCCCGGGATCGTGATCAGTTGCGGCCGCAGGAAGTTGAGCGCGATGTCGGCGAGCGACTGTTCGCTGAGCGTCTTGCTCGACAGCCCGAGCTGGATCACCGGGATGCTCGACGCCGAATAGGTGATCACGAGCGGCGGCGTCGCGCCCTGCGGCATCTGCCGCACGATCGCCTGCGCGGACGAGACCGTCTGCGCGATCGCGGTCTGCACGTTCGCGCCGGGCTGCAGGAACACCTTCACGACCGCGATGCCCGGCAGCGACGTCGACTCGATGTGCTGGATGTTGTTGACGGTCGTCGTCAGGATCCGTTCATGGACGGCCGTGATGCGGTTGGTCATCTCCTTCGCGGAGAAGCCGGTGTAATTCCAGATCACGCTGATGACGGGAATGTTGACCGCCGGCAGGACGTCGACAGGCGTGCGCATCAGCGCGAGCGGGGTGGCCAGCACGATCATGATGGCCATCACGATAAACGTGTAGGGGCGCCTGAGCGCGAGATTGACGATCCACATGGAGGCGGCGGGACAGGCGGTGCTCAGGCGGCGGTGAGGGGAACCCGAATGATAGGCGTCGGGGCTGAACGAGTCACTGACACGAAACTGGCGGATTTGTCAGGTTCGGCGCGCGGCGACCGAGGCGACTTCAGGTCGATTGATCGGATGAAAACGCGCACGGACGCCGATGCCCGAAAAAGGCCGCCGCACCGCACGCGCATGCCGCAGCAGCGACGCTTCCGTTCATCAGGCGTCGCTCAGATCTGTTCCATCCCGACCCGCGCGAGCGCGGCCAGGTCGACGACTTCGATCTGGTTGTACGCGAGCCGCAGCACGCCGAGTTTCTCGAGTTGCTGCAACGCCTGGTTGATCCGCTGCCGCGACACGCCGACGAGCATTCCCAGTTCCTCCTGCGAGATCGCGAGCGACGGGCCGGTGTCCGGATACAGCGCGGGGTTGAACAGCTGCGCGAGCGCCTGTGCGACGCGCGCGTCGACATCGAGCAGCCGGCTGTTCTGGATCGACGCAATGAACTCGCCCATCCGGTTGTTCAACTGGTGGATCACGAAGCGCGTGAACGGCAGGCTCGTGTCGAGCAGCGCATGGAACGTGTCGACCGGGACGAACAGCACGATCGAGCGCTGGACGGCGACGACTTCGTACTTGCGCAGCTCGCGCTTGATCACGCTGCCTTCGCCGAACCAGCCGCCCGACGGCACGCCGGAAAACGTGCAGCCGCGCCCCGACGCGTTGAAGATCGCGAGCTTCAGCAACCCGCGATGCACGCCGATCCAGTATTCGGACGGCGCGAGCCGCTGCGCGATCACGTCGCCGGCCTCGTGCTGCTCGGCGCGCGACTGCGCGAGCACGAGCGCCTGGTGTTCCGGCGCGAGCGCGCGGAACCACGCGCACTGGCCGAACAGCACGGACAGGGCGGGCAACGGGCCCGGTTCGAGCGGCGTGTCGGCCGGCGGGCTGGCCGGCGGGCTGACAGCGGCGGCCGCGTCGGGCGGCGCAACGAGGTGGTCGTGCATGGTTGCGGGTTTGCGAGGATAGGGATAACGCGCAGCGCTCGTGAGGCACTCTGTCGTTTCGATGACAGACGGCTCACAATAGCGCCCGTTAGGCTAGCGGCAATTGAACCACATCAAGACCGGTCGGGGTGCATGCACACTTGCCGGATACGAGGCCGACGCACGCGCCGGTCGACAGAAAACGGGAGACAGGATCATGACGCAGATGTTCGAGGCCGGACTCGGCCGCCGCGATGCCAACTACGTGCCGCTCACGCCGATCGACTTTCTGGTCCGTGCGGCCGAAGTCTACGGCGCGCGCCTCGCGATCGTGCACGGCGACGTGCGGCGCACGTGGGGCGAGACCTACACGCGGGCGAAGCAGCTCGCGAGCGCGCTCGCGCGGGCCGGCGTCGCGCGCGGCGAGACGGTGGCCGCGCTGCTGCCGAACATCCCGGCGATGGTCGAGGCGCACTTCGGCGTGCCGATGGCCGGCGCCGTGCTCAACACCATCAACACGCGGCTCGACATTTCATCGGTGCTGTTCATGCTGCGTCACGGCGAGGCGAAGGTGCTGATCGTCGACACCGAATACGCGGAGCTCGCGCATCGCGCGGCGCTCGAAGTGCCGGGCCTGAAGATCGTCAGCGTTGCCGATGCGATGCCGGCCGACCCCGCGCGCTTCGCGGGCGCGACCGACTACGAGGCGTTCGTCGCGGGCGGCGATCCCGACTACGCATGGACGCCGCCCGCCGACGAGTGGGAGGCGATCGCGCTGAACTACACGTCCGGCACGACGGGCGACCCGAAGGGCGTCGTGTATCACCATCGCGGCGCGTATCTCGCGGCGATCAGCAACCTCCTCGAATGGGACATGCCGAAGCACGCGGTGTATCTGTGGACGCTGCCGATGTTCCACTGCAACGGCTGGTGCTTCCCGTGGGCCGTCGCGGCGCGCGCGGGCGTGAATGTGTGCCTGCGCAAATTCGACGCGAAGACGGTGTTCGACCTGATCCGCAGCGAACGCATCACGCATTACTGCGGCGCGCCGATCGTACAGAGCGCGATCGCGAATGCGCCGGCCGAGTTGCGCGCCGGCATCGATCACACGGTGCACGCGATGGTCGCCGGTGCCGCGCCCGCGCCGGCCGTGATCGCGAAGATGAAGGAGATCGGCTTCGACCTGCTGCACGTGTACGGATTGACCGAGGTCTATGGCCCGGCGACCGTCTGCGCGAAGCAGGCGCACTGGGACGAGCTGCCCGACGACGAGCGCGCGCGGCTCAATGCGCGGCAGGGCGTGCGCTATCACCTGGAAGCGGGCGCGACGGTGCTCGATCCGGACACAATGACGCCGGTGCCGGCCGACGGCGAGACGCTCGGCGAGATCATGTTCCGCGGCAACATCTGCATGAAGGGCTACCTGAAGAACCCGCACGCGACGGAGGAAGCGTTCCACGGCGGCTGGTTCCATACGGGCGATCTCGGCGTGCTGACGCCGGACGGCTACATCCGCATCAAGGATCGCCGCAAGGACATCATCATTTCGGGCGGCGAGAACATCTCGAGCATCGAGGTCGAGGATGCGCTGTACCGGCATCCGGCCGTCGCGGTCGCGGCGGTGGTCGCGATGCCCGACCCGAAGTGGGGCGAGGTGCCGTGCGCGTTCGTCGAGTTGCGCGAAGGCGCGAGCGCGACCGAGGCGGAGATCGTCGCGCACTGCCGGCAGTTGCTCGCGGGGTTCAAGGTGCCGAAGGTCGTGCGCTTCGGCGAGCTGCCGAAGACGTCGACCGGCAAGATCCAGAAATTCCAGCTGCGCAACGCGGTCGGATCGGACAAGGCGATCGATCTGGCGGGAGACAAGAAGTAACGGCGACGGGGCATCGTGCGGGCGGACGCCTTGATGCGTGAACGCGCCAAGGCGTCAAGGCGTCAAGGCACGACGAGCCACGCGATCGCCAGATACCGCCCGACCTTCGCGATCGTCACGATCGCGACGAAGGTCGGCAGCGGCTCGCGCAGCACGCCGGCGATCATCGTCAGCGGGTCGCCGATCACCGGCGCCCAGCTCAGCAGCAGCGACCAGCGGCCATAGCGCCGATACCAGCCCTCGGCGCGCGCGAGCGCGGCCGGTTTCACCGGAAACCAGCGGCGGTCGCGGAAGTGCTCGATGCCGCGGCCGAGCGCCCAGTTGATCGCCGCACCCGCGACGTTGCCGACGCTCGCCACCAGCACCAGCGCCCACACGGGTTCGCGTCCGGCGATCAGCAGGCCGGCAAGCACGGCTTCGGACTGGAGCGGCAACAGGGTCGCTGCGACCATCGACACGGCGAACAGGCCGCCGTAAGTGAGCAGTTCGGGCATCGCGCGATTGTACTGGTCGTACCGGCCGCGCGTCGGCCGGCGTGGGGTGGCGCGCGCCGCAGCGCGCCACCCCACGCGCGCAGGCGGCCGCTCAATTCCATCCGACCATGATCGCGCCCATCCCGACCAGCAGCCCGCCCGTCACGCGATTCATCGCGCGCATCCGCGCCGGCCGCTGCAGCGCGCGGCTCAGCCGGTGCGAGAACAGCGCCATCGACGCGACGCCGCCGGCGAACAGCAGCGCGAAGCTCGCCGCGAGCAGCAGGAATTGCGCGTTCAGGCTCCAGTCGGGATCCGGGACGATGAACTGCGGAAAGAACGACGGAAAGAACAGCAGCGTCTTCGGGTTCAGGCCGGAGGTGGCGACGCCGCGCCAGAACAGCGCGCGTCCGGTGGCGGTGTCGTCGGATGCCGTGTTGCCGGCGTCCGTCGACGCGGCGGGCGCGGTGACCGGCGCCCGGCCGAGCCATTGCTTGCAGCCGAGCCATACGAGGTACGCGGCGCCGGCCCAGCGCAGCACGGTCAGCGCGTGCTCGTCGAGGTGAACCAGCGAATTCAGGCACAGCGCGGTCAGCGCGAGCTGCAGCAGCACGGCGAGCGTGCCGCCCCAGACGCACGGCAGCGCGCGGCGCCAGCCGGCGCGCAATGCCTGGTTCATCGTGAGGAGGTTGACGGGGCCGGGGGCGTAGATGAGGACGGCGGACGCAGCGAGGAACGACAGATAAAGCCTGAACGACATGACGGGAGTGCGGAAACGGAGGATCAGGCGCCGGCCCGTGCGACCGGGTAGGCGCGCGGGGGGCGGGACGTTGCATGCCTGCGTGTCCTGCGCCGCAACTCGTGATTGCGGCCAGGCGTCCCGGTGCGAAGGGGTTGTCGCGGGGAGCGTGCCGGACACCAGGCATGGAGAAAATGTATCAAGCGGGCCGGTTAAAAGGCTTCCTGTTTTCCAGCAAAACGCACCCGAAACCGGAAGCCTGTTCAGATAGAATGCGGATTTTCAGTAGAAGATTCTTCCTGTCATGGCTACCCGCGAACGCACGCCGAAAACCCTCGACAACCAGGACCGCAAGATCCTCGGTGCACTGCAAAAAAATGCGCGCCTGTCGAACGCCGAACTGGCCGAACAGATCGGCATGTCGACCACCGCCTGCTGGAACCGCACGCGGCAGCTCGAACTCGACGGTTACATCGACGGCTACGTCGCGCTGGTCAACCAGCGCATGCTCGGCTACGCGGACATCGTGATCCTCGAAGTCACGCTCGATCGCCACGAGGACGATGCGCTCGCGCGTTTCGGCGCCGAACTCGCGGCACTGCCCGAAGTGCTCGAGGCCTACCTCGTATCGGGCGAATACGACTACTGGATCAAGGTCGCGGTGGACGGCACGGCCGGCTACGAACGCTTCCTGCGCGAGAAGCTGTACAGGATTTCGAGCATTCGCCACAGCCGCTCGATGTTCGCGCTGCGGTGCATGAAAGACGTGCCGTCGATTCAGGTGTGAAGACGGGGGCGACGCGTCGCGCGGCGTCGTGACGACGCGGTTCGCGGCGGCGCTGGAGAAGGGCGGGAATCGGGCTGTCGCGCCCGTTGCGCGTGGCCCGGAGCCGGATACCGGCAGGCCGTGCCCGCGCGGCGGGAAAACGGATGAATCTTCCGTGACGGCCGGGCCCGGCGCATGGTGCGCAGCGGGCATGCATCGGCTACGCAGCGGCCGGACATTCCGGGAAGCTGCGATCGACACCGTGCCGACAAGTTCGTCGGCACCGGCATCCGCGTATCGACATCGCTACGACCGTGCTCACAGCGCGTGAGCACCATGCCATCGAGGGCATTCGCCCTTTTTGCGCCTTCCGTCAGGCGCCCCATGCCGGACGCGGCGGCCTTTCGGCGCGCGTCCCGGCGAGGCGCATCAGACGGATGGAGATGGCGTGCGGCCGGCTGGCGGCCGGTCGCCGCGCTTAGCGCGGCAGGCGTGCGTGCGCTTCAGCGATGACTGCGCAGTTCTCGAGGTGCAGTGCCCATGCTTCTGCAAGCAGCTCGCCGACACGTGCGAGCCAGCCAGCGGATTGGGTGGAACGATCGGAGACATTAGACGTTTGCATGACGAAGCCCCATGTAGGTGGCGAGTTAGGGATAACCCTAATCATAAAGAAACGTCACCGTCTTGTGAAATGCGATTTCGTTATATGAGAATTACTGACAATTTATGTTGCTGCCGCGCAACATGAGCTACACCACGCTTCTGCGTGGCGGGCAGGCGTGCCGAGACCGCGGCGAGCGCGGCCTCGCATTGACGGGCGAAAACGGAAAGCAGGGCGACGAGAACGGGCGCGGCAGCGCGGCGGCGATTACCCGCCGATCCACCCGAAGCGCCACGACAGGCGGCGCGCCGCGGCGAGCAGCGTATGCGCGAGTTCGCTGTGCGGCCCGCGCGGGAAGCCGCGCGACGAGCCGATGATCGCAATCACGAGCCGGATGCTGCCGGTGTGATCGAACACGGGCGCGGCGATCGTCCCGATGCCCGGCACCGGCGCATCGAAGGCGAAATCGAGTTCGTCCGCGCGGATCGTCGCGAGCCGCGCGCGAAACGCGTCGTCGACCTGCGTCGCGCGGCCTGCGAGGCGCACCGGCTCGTCGGCCAGCAGGCCGGCCAGCACGTCGTCGGACATGCCGGCCGCGAACATCCGCCCGATCGCCGTATTCACGAGCGACATCACCGTGCCGACCTGAAGGCTCACGTGCTGCGGCCGCGCCGATTCCTCGAGACGGATCACGGTCGGCCCGAGCGGCCCGAGCGTCGCCGCGGCCACGCTCAGGTCGGTCGCGGCCGCCAGCGCGACGATTTCGGCTTCCGCATCGCGCGTCGGCGACACGCGCTGCATCGCGATCAGTCCGAGCGCCTGGGCGAGCGACCCGCCGCCGAAGCAGCCCGCGTCGTCGCGGCTCAGCAGGCCGATCTTCTGCAGGCTCACCAGGTGCGGAAACGCCTTCGCGGCCGGCATGCCGGCGGCTGCCGCGAGATCGCGCAACGGCAGCGCACGGCCCGCCGAGACGAGCGCGAGCAGCAGCTCGCCCGTGCTGTCGAGCGCGTTGATGCCGCGCTGCGCCTTCGTGTCGTCGGCGAGCGTGGGCGGCATGCGCTGCGTGGCCGGCGGCATGCCCGGCGCGACCGGCGGTGCGTCGCGTCCCGCGTCGAGCGCCGCGGTGGCTTGCCGTGCCGCATCGCGCAGCGCCGTCGCGATCGGGCCGTCCCAGCCGACGTCGATCGAGCCGCTCGAACCGATCACAGTCAACGCGAGTTGCAGGCGGCCGTCCGCGTCCAGCACCGGCACGCACATCGCGCTGACGCCGGGGCTCGGCCGATCCACGCCGCGCTCGATCCCGCGCGCGCGGATCGCGTCGAGTTCGGCCTGCCACGCGCGGGCGTCGGACGGCGGCTGGTCGCCTTCCGCGCCGGCGAGCGTGGCGCCGGCGCCGGCCTGGCTGGCCGCCATCGCGTCGAGCTGGGCGGGGTCGCCGAACGCGCGGAACACCCGGCCGGTCGCCGTCGTGTCGAGCGACATGACGGATCCGACGTGCAGGTTCACGTGCAGCGGATAGCCGCCGTGCTCGATGCGCACGATCGTGGGCCCGAGCGCGCCCGGCACCGACAGCGCGACGCTCAGGCCGACCGCTTCCGCGAGTCGCGCCGCGTGCGGCAGCGCCGCGCGATAGGCCGGCTGGCGCTCGATCGACATCAGCCCGAGCCGCAGCGACAGCGGCCCCGGCTCGTAGTTGCCGGTGAGCGCGTCGCGCTTCACGAGCGCGAGCCGCGTCAGGCTGACGAGATAGGTGTGCGCCTGCGCGGTCGACAGGTCGGCCGCGGCCGCCAGCTCCGACAGCCCGAGCGGCTTGCGCCGGCGCGCGAGCGCGTCGAGCAGCCGGCCGCCGACCTCGACGCTCTGGATCCCGCGCTGCGCCTTGGGCGGCGCGTCGTCTGCGCTGACTTCGTGGTTCTGCACGCGATGATTCTTCCGTTGACGAAACCCCGCATGGTATCCGACGCCATTTGACGCGCCAGCCCGCAGGTTTACCCGTATTAGACAATAGCAAGTGACTTTGTCATTGACAAATAATCGGCGCGGGAAGATGATCCGCTCATTCCCCCTCAACACATGGCTCGCAGCCACGGAACGCAACATGGCCAAAGCATTCGCCTCCCAAGCCGATCTGGAAGAGAAGAAAGTCACCTGGACGCAGCTGTCCGAGAACGCGTACGCATACACCGCCGAAGGCGACCCGAACTCGGGCGTGATCATCGGCGACGACAGCGTGCTGATCGTCGACACGACCGCGACGCCCGCGATGGCGCAGGACCTGATCGCGAAGATCCGCAGCGTGACCGACAAGCCGATCAAGCACGTCGTGCTGTCGCATTACCACGCGGTGCGCGTGCTCGGCGCGTCCGCGTATTTCGACGAAGGCGCGCAGCACGTGATCGCGAGCCGCGGCACCTACGAAATGATCGTCGAGCGCGGCGAGGCCGACATGAAGTCGGAGATCGAGCGGTTCCCGCGGCTGTTCGCGGGCGTCGAGACGGTGCCGGGCCTGACCTGGCCGACGCTCGTGTTCGAGCGCGAGATCACGCTGTTCCTCGGCAAGCTCGAGGTGAAGATCATGCACGTCGGCTCGGGCCACACGAAGGGCGACACGATCGTCTGGCTGCCGTCGCAGAAGGTGCTGTTCTCGGGCGACCTGGTCGAGTACGACGCGGCCTGCTATTGCGGCGACGCGCAGCTCGAACAGTGGCCGGCCACGCTCGAGGCGCTGCGCGCGCTCGGCGCGGAAAAGCTCGTGCCGGGCCGCGGCCCCGCGCTGCTGAATCCGGCCGAAGTGAACAAGGGCCTCGACTACACGAAGGACTTCGTGACGACGCTGCTCGCGCAGGGCCGCAAGGCCGTCGAGCGCAAGCTCGACCTGAAGGCGTCGATGGCGCTCACGCGCGAAGCGATGGATCCGAAGTTCGGCCACGTGTTCATCTACGAGCACTGTCTGCCGTTCGACGTGTCGCGCGCATACGACGAGGCGAGCGGCATCACGCATCCGCGCATCTGGACCGCGCAGCGCGACAAGGAAATGTGGGACGCGCTGCAGGACTGAATGGGTGACGGCGGCGGGGCGTCCGGGCGGGCGCCGCGCCGTTTTCCTGACGGCGCCTGAGCGGCGGCCGCATCGCGCGGCGGTTCAGGGAGCCGACTTCCGATCTCACAAGAAAGCCGGGCGCATGCACGCCCGCGGAGACTGCTGCGCGCGCGAATCGCGCGGCCCGTTTGGAGAGAGACATGCCCCAATCGCTTCCCGCCGAAGCGACGATCGCGCACGCGAGTGCCGCGTCGTCTTCCGTCCACGAATCCGTGTCGGCACCGGCTGCCGGCGACGCGCTGCTGTTCCGCAAGATCGCGTGGCGGATCGTGCCGTTCCTGTTCCTCTGCTACGTCGTGTCGTTCCTCGACCGCATCAACATCGGCTTCGCGCAGTTGCAGATGAAGCACGACCTCGGCTTCAGCGATGCGATGTACGGCCTCGGCGCCGCGGTGTTCTACGTCGGCTACGTGTTCTGCGAGGTGCCGAGCAACCTGCTGCTCGCGCGCTTCGGCGCGCGCCGCACGTTCACGCGGATCATGCTGCTGTGGGGCATCGTGTCGACCGCGATGATGTTCGTGTCGCAGCCGTCGCATTTCTACGTGTTGCGTTTCCTGCTCGGCGTGTTCGAGGCCGGCTTCTTTCCCGGGATCGTGCTGTACCTGACCTACTGGTTCCCGGCGAACCGCCGCGCGGCGGCGATCTCGGTGTTCTTCGCGGGTGTCGCGGTGGCGGGCGTGCTCGGCGGCCTGATGTCGGGCTGGATCATGCGCGACATGAGCGGCGTGCTCGGGCTGCACGGCTGGCAATGGATGTTCGCGATCGAAGGCGCGCCGGCGATCGTGCTCGCATGCTTCGCGTTCACGTACCTGGTCGACCGGCCGCAGGACGCCGCGTGGCTCACGTCCGACGAAAAGGCGCGCGTCGCCGCGCTGTGCAGCGACGGCCGTGCGCATGGCGCGCACGACAAACGCAGCCTGGTCGCCGCGCTCGCGAACCCGCGCGTCTACCTGTTCGCGTTCATCTATTTCTCGCTGACCTGCGCATCGCTGACGCTCAACTTCTGGATGCCGCTGATGATCCGCGATTTCGGCGTGACCGACGTCGTGTCGGTGAGCCTCTACACGGTCGTGCCGAACGCGGTCGGCGCGGTCGGGCTGATCCTGATCGCCCGCCATTCCGACCGCACCGGCGAGCGCCGCAAGCACTTCGCGTGCTGCACGATCGGCGGCGGGCTGGCACTCGCGGCGCTGACGCTGCACCTGCACAGCTTCGCGGCGATGCTCGCGTGCCTGTCGATCGCGGCGACGCTGATCTTCGCCGCGTTGCCGATCTTCTGGGCCGTGCCGACCCGCTATCTGTCGGGCAACGCGGCCGCGGCCGGGATCGCGCTGATCAGCAGCATCGGGATCACGAGCGGCATCGTCAGCCCGTGGGTGATCGGGCTGATCCGCACGCGCACCGGCAGCATGGATCTCGCCGTGTACCTGCTGGCCGCGCTGCTCGCGCTGAGCGGCGCCGCGCTGATGCTCGGCGTGAAGGGCGAACCCGCACGCCGCGCCTGAATCGCGGCCGGGCGCTGCCGGCGGGCGGCGGCGACCGGCGCCGAATTTCCTGTCCGCACCGTATCCGCATCCATCGAGGAGACGATCGATGTCAGCCCATCTTCAAGCGGACGCCGCGCAGGCGGTTGCGTCCGGTTCCCGTGCGCCGGCGTCGGACAACGACGCGCTGTACCGCCGTATTGGCGCGCGGATCGTGCCGTTCCTGTTCATCTGCTACATCGTGTCGATCCTCGACCGCAGCAACATCGGCTTCGCGCAGTTGCAGATGCGGCAGGATCTCGGCCTGACCGATGCGATGTACAGCCTCGGCGCGGTGCTGTTCTTCGTCGGCTACGTGCTGTTCGAGGTGCCGAGCAACGCGCTGCTGCGCCGCTTCGGCGCGCGCCGCACGTTCGCGCGGATCATGGTCCTGTGGGGCGCGGTGTCGGTCGCGATGATCACCGTCGACAGCGCGAAGCACTTCTACGTGCTGCGCTTCCTGCTCGGGCTGTTCGAGGCCGGCTTCTTCCCGGGCGTCGTGTTCTACCTGACCTACTGGTATCCGGCGCGCCGGCGCGCGTCGGTGCTGTCGATCTTCTATGCGGGCGTCGCGGTGGCCGGGATGGTCGGCGGGCTGCTGTCGGGCTGGCTGATGCGGTCGATGTCGGGTGTGCTCGGGCTGCACGGCTGGCAGTGGATGTTCGCGATCGAGGGCGCGCCCGCGATCCTGCTCGGCGTGATCGCGTGGTTCTGGCTGTGCGACCGCCCCGAACAGGCGCGCTGGCTGTCCGACGACGACCGCCAGCAGCTCGCGGCCGACCTGGCCGCCGACTGGGCGGAGGCGCCCGCGCATGCGGCGTCGTCGCTGCGGCAGGTGCTCGCCACGCCGCGCACCTGGCTGTTCGCATTCATCTATTTTTCGCTGACGACGGCGCTGTTGATGCTGCTGTTCTGGATGCCGCTGATGATTCGCGAATTCGGCATTCACGACGTCGTGCACATCAGCCTGCTGTCGATCGTGCCGAACGCGATCGGCGCGGCCGGCCTGATCGCGATCGCGCGGCGCTCCGACCGCAAGCGCGAGCGTCGCCGGCACTTCGCCGCGTGCGCATTCGGCGGTGCGGTGGCGCTCGCGTTGCTGACGCTGCACTTGCCGAGCATCGTCGCGATGATGGCGCTGCTGTCGATCGCGGCGATGCTGATCTTCGCCGCGCATCCGGTGTTCTGGGCCGTGCCGTCCGCGTATTTCTCGGGCGCCGGCGCGGCGGGCGGGATCGCGCTGATCAGCAGCATCGGCGTATCGAGCGGGATGATCACGCCGTGGATCGTCGGGGTGATCCGCACCCGTACCGGCAGCATGGATGCGGCGATGCTGATGATCGCGGGATTGCTGGCCGCGTGCGCGGTCGCGATGCTGCTCGGTGTGCGGGCGACCTCGCGCGACGCGGCGCCCGTGGCGCGTTGATCGCGTGATGCGTCGGCGCGGCGCGCGTACGACGGGGTGGGCGGCCAGGACGGGCGCGAGCCCGTCGTCGGCGGGAACGCGCGCTAGGCCCGATACACCTCGATCCGGTTGCGGCCGCGCTCCTTCGCGACATACAGCGCCTTGTCGGCCCGCGACAGCGCCTGGTACGCGCCGAAGTCGGACGTCCGCATCGCGTCGATGCCGATGCTGACGGTCAGCACGAGCGGCTGATCCTCGTGCACGAGCCGCGAATCGGCCACGCGCTGCTGCACGCGCAGCGCGAGCGCGCACGCCGCGTCGATCCCCGTGTGCGGCAGCACGATCGCGAATTCCTCGCCGCCGATGCGCCCGACGATGCCGTCCGTCCCGATCTCCGCGAGCAGCAGCCGCGCGAAATGCCGGAGCGCGCGATCGCCGAGCGGATGGCCCCAGCGGTCGTTCAGCGCCTTGAAGTGATCGAGGTCGAGCATCAGCACCGCGGCGTCCTGACCGGTCGCGCGCACGCCGCGCAACGCGGCTTCGCTCTGCCGCATGAACGCGTGGCGGTTGGACAGCTGGGTCAGGTGATCGGTCGTCGCCATTCGGTGCAGTTCGGTCTCGATGTGCTTGCGCTCGGTCGCATCCGTGATGAAGCCGTGCCAGACCGTGCCGCCGTCCGGCGTGCGTTGCGGGCGCGCGTCGCCTTCGCGCCAGCGCATTCCCTGGTCCGGCAGCAGCACGCGGTATTCGAGCCGCCACGGCGCCAGGCGCTCCGCCGACACCCGCAGCGACTGACGGTAGGCAACCAGGTCGGCAGGATGAATCCGGGTTTCGACCGCATCCGCGTCGCGGGCGATCTGCTCGGGCGTCAGTTCGTAGATGTCGCGTGCGCCCGCGCTCGCGTACGAAAAGAACCGGCGGCCGTCGGCGGTCTGCCGCAGCTGGAACACGAGGCCCGGCACCTGGTCGGTCAGGCTCGTCACGAGCGTGACGGAGTCGCTCAAGCGGCCGGCGAGTTCGCGCAGCGCGGTGATGTCCGTGGTCGTGCCGACCATGCGCAGCGCGCGCCCGTGGCGGTCGCGGGCGATGACCTTGCCGCGGCTGCAGATCCATTTGTACGTGCCGTTCTTGCAGCGGATGCGGTGTTCGACCGCATAGCTGTCGGTCCGGCTTTCGAAGTGCGCGAGCATCGCGGCTTTCACGCCGGCGACGTCGTCCGGGTGCAGCCGTTCGTATGCATCCTCGATCCGGCTCGTCAGTTCATCGGGCGCATATCCGAGCAGCGCCGTCCAGGCTGCCGAGTAATGGATCTCGCCGGTTTCGACGTTGCGATCCCACACGCCGGTGCCGCTTTCGTTCAGCGCCAGCGTGGTCAGCGCGCTGTGTTCCTCGACGACGCCGAGCCGTTCGAGCAGCGCGGCTTGCGCGTTCGCGCGGCCGATCGCGCGTTCCGCCAGTGTCGCCAGGTCGTGCAGGAAAGCGCGCTGCGCGGCGTCGAGCGTCAGGCCGGTGCTGCCGGCGACGCATAGCGCACCCAGCGCGCTGCCGTCGGGCGCGAGCAGCTCGCAGGCCGCGACGACGTGCGGCGCGTCATTCGGGAGGTCGCCCGCGGCGGGCGCGATGAAGCGTCGGCCGGCCGCCGCAGCGGGCGCGGCACGCGACGGGAAACGCATGGCAGGAAGCGTGGCGGGCAGCGTGCCGTCGGACGCCGCGACGCGCTGCGCGCCGGCTTCGGCGGACGCGATGAACGCACCGGCCGTGCCGAAATGCGCGCGGGCGAGACGGCACACGGTGTCGAGTTCGGGCAACGGCGCAAGCGCCGGTCGAGCGTCGGCGGGAGCGCGACAGGAGCCGGGCGTGTCGCCGGTCCCGGTGGTGAACATACGGAACCGCATGGTCGAAATCCGCGACGGTCGATTGCGCCGATGATCGGACGAATGCCGGAGGGCGCTGCTTCGGAGGCTGAGATCGTAGAGCTTATCGTCGCGAGGAATGCGTGGCAAGCAAGGGCGAAACCGGGTGGGTGGGCGGCGAGTTTGGGGCGTGGAGAAGGGTCGCAGAGAAACAGCGTAGAGAGCTGCGCGGAGAAGCAGCGTGGAGAAGCGTTGCAGAGAAGCTGCGCAGAGAAGCAGCGCAGAGAAGCAGCGCAGAGAAGGGCCGCTTCAGGTCCTGAATGAATGCGCGGGCAAACCGGCAAGCGCCGGCTTCGCAGTCCGATCGTGCGGAAGCCGGCGCCTTTCGGCAGATCAATGCGTGCGCGGGATTGCGCCGCGCGAGATCACGCGACGGGAATCGGGTTGTCGACAACGAAGCGGTTGAACTCGTCGACGAACGCGTGCTCGTTCGGCCCCGCATTGTCGCGCAACGGCTTCGCCGCTTCGACGACGACTTCGGTGGTGGCGGTCTCGAGCAGCGCCAGCGTCTCGGCGACGAACGCATCGACCGGCATCGCGCGCGGATCGCCGCTCTTGTGCACGAGGTCGGTGTCGACCCACGGCGGCGCGATTTCCAGCACGCGCACGCTCGTGTCGCGCAGCATGAAACGCTGCGACAGCGTGTACGAATGGATCGCAGCCTTCGTCGCCGAATACAGCGCGGCCGACGCGAGCGGCACGTACGCGAGCACCGAGCTGTTGTTGATGATCGTCGCGTCCGGCTGCCGCTTCAGGTGTTCGACGAACGCCGCGCTGACGCGCACCGGGCCGAGCAGGTTCGTCTCGACGAGGCGCACGGCCTGTTCGTCGTCGAGCGGCCCGGCCGCATCGTCGAACGGCATGATGCCCGCGTTGTTGATCACGACGTTCAGCGCCGGGTAGCGGTCGATCAACCGCGCCGCGACCGCGCGGATCTGCGCGGCATCGCCGACGTCGAGCTCGATCGTGTCGATGTTCGGATACTGCCGCGCGATCTCGTCGAGCAGCTTCGTGCGCCGGCCGGCGACGACGACCTTGTTGCCCAGGTCGTCGAGCGCGATCGCCAGCGCACGGCCGATCCCGGACGTGCCGCCGGTGATGAGGATGGTATTGCCGTCGAGTTTCATGACGATGCACCTCAGCGGGCGGCCGCATAGCGCGGCGCCGGCGAATCGGTCGACAGATGCGGCGCCATCGTGCGGCGCGCGGCCTCGAACGCATCCCATTCGTCGGCCGCGTGCAGCGACGGAATCGTCACGAGCTCGCGGCGGTCGAAGCCGACCAGCGCCGCGTCGACCAGGTCGGACGCCGGCATCACGATCTCCTTCGGCAGATGTTCGAGCGGCAGGCCGCCGGTCTGCCAGAAGTCGGTGGCCGTCGCGCCGGGCAGCACGGCCTGCACCTGCACGCCGTGGTCCGCGAGTTCGTGATGCAGCGACTGGCTGAACGCGAGCACGAATGCCTTGCTGCCGCCGTAGACGCCATTGAGCGTTTCCGGCGACAGCGCGACGATCGACGAGATGTTGATCACGGCACCGCGGCCGCGCGCGACGAAGCCGGGCACGGCTGCATAGGTCAGGCGCGTGAGCGCGGTCACGTTCAGGTCGAGCAGCCGCGTCATCGCGTCGACGTCGCTGTCGAGCAGCGGCGTGTGCGTGCCGACGCCCGCGTTGTTGACGAGCAGCGTGATGCTCGCGTCCTGCTTCAGCTTCGCTTCGACGGCGGCGAGCGCCGCGCGGTCGTTGAGGTCGGCGCCGACGATCTCGACGCTGCGCTGCGTGTCGTTCGTGATGCGCTCGGCGAGCGCGGCCAGCCGGTCGCGGTTGCGCGCGACCAGGATCAGGTCGTAGCCGCGGCGCGCGAGGCGGTCCGCATAGATCGCGCCGATGCCGGACGATGCGCCGGTGATGACGGCGGTACCGCGATGTGCTTCAGTCATGATGTCGCTCCGTGTCGAGGAAAGGGTGAGTGCGTGAAG
This sequence comes from Burkholderia sp. BCC1985, assembly GCF_905339915.1. NCBI lineage: Bacteria > Pseudomonadati > Pseudomonadota > Betaproteobacteria > Burkholderiales > Burkholderiaceae > Burkholderia > Burkholderia sp. BCC1985. The sequence continues at coordinate 137,483 of NZ_CAJPGY010000014.1, read as the reverse complement.
GCATTCTGGCCTCGAATCGCGGCGACACAAATGACGTAGATGGGTATGATTCAGGACATCGGGTGCCGATCGTGCCGCCCGCCACCGGAGACACGCATGCACCGCATCGGCTTTCTGATCAGCGACGGCTTCCAGATCATGGCGCTCGCCACGCAATCGGTGTTCGAGTACGCGAACCTGGCCGCGGGCGAACCGTTCTACGTGATGGACAACTATTCCGTCGAGGGTGGCGACGTGCGCTCGTCGCTCGGGTTGTCGGTCGCGACGCGCGCGCTCAGCGGCCGGGTCGACGTCGATACGTGGATCGTCGCGGGCGTCAACGATCCGCTCGCGTCGCCGGCGCCGGCCGGCGTCGTCGCGTTCCTGCGGCGCGCGAACGCGCGCGCGCGGCGGGTCGCCGGCATCTGCACGGGCGCGTTCGTGCTCGCCGAGGCCGGGCTGCTCGCGCAGCGCCGCGCGACGACGCACTGGGCGTACGGCCGCGAGATGCAGAAGCACTTTCCGGACATTCGTGTCGAGGAGGACCGGATCTACATCGTCGACGGCCCGATCTGGACGTCGGCCGGGATGACGGCCGGCCTCGACCTGACGCTCGCGATGGTGGAGAAGGATCTCGGCGCGGACGCCGCGCGCTCGGTCGCGCGCAAGCTCGTGATGCACCAGCGCCGCTCGGGCGGGCAGTCGCAGCATTCGGAAATGCTGGAGCTCGCGCCGAAATCGGACCGGATCCAGAACGCGCTCAACTATGCGCGGCAGAACCTCGGCCGCGCGCTGACCGTCGAGGAACTGGCCGACGCCGTCCACCTGAGTCCGCGCCAGTTCAGCCGCGTGTTCACGCTGGAAACCGGGCAGTCGCCGGCGAAGGCGATCGAGCGGCTGCGGCTCGAGGCCGCGCGACTGATGATCGAGCAGAGCCGGCACTCGCTCGACGTGATCGCGAAGGAGAACGGTTTTCGCGACCGGCGTCACCTGCGCGACGCGTTCGTGCGCGGTTTCGGCGTGCCGCCGCAGGCGGTGCGACGCGACGCGCGGGTGGACGAGCGCGAATCGACCTGACGTTCGCGGGTGCGAGCCGCCAGCGCGCGTCCGGGAAATCGCGCAGAATCTCCCGCATTCCTCGCGAGGAGACACCATGCACGCCGCCCCGTTCAACATTGCGATTCCCGATCGCGCGCTCGACGACCTGCGTCGGCGCCTGCGCGACATGCGCGCACCGCTGCTGACGCCCGCCGACCCGTGGCAGCAGGGTGTGGATGGCGCGTGGCTGCGCGAACTGGTCGCGTACTGGGCCGAGCGCTTCGACTGGCGTGCGGCGGAGCGCGCGCTGAACAGGCTGCCGCAGTTCGTCGCGGACGCGGGCGGGCAACGCGTGCATTTCATCCATCGGCGCGGGGCGGGGCCGAAGCCGTATCCGCTCGTCATCACGCACGGCTGGCCGGGCTCCGTATTCGAGTTCGACGCGCTGATCGATCGCCTGTGCGATCCGGCCGCATTCGGCGGCGATCCGCACGACGCGTTCGACGTCGTCGCGCCGTCGCTTCCGGGCTTCGCGTTCTCGCCCGCGCCCGCGGCGCCCGGCATGTCGGCATTTCAGGTCGCCGACAGTTGGGCGGCGTTGATGTCCGGGCTCGGATATCGCCGCTTCGGCGCGCAAGGCGGCGATCTCGGCGCAGGCGTGTCGATTGCGCTCGGCGCGCGACATCCCGGCGTGGTGGACGGCATTCATCTGAACTACCTGCCCGGCAGCTACGAGCCTCCGGCCGACGCGGCTTCGCCGCTCACCGAGGACGAACGGGCCTTCGTGACGCAGCGCGGAGAGTGGGCCGCGCTGGAGGGCGCATACGCGCATGTGCACATGACGAAGCCGCAGACGCTGGCTGTCGCGCTCAACGACTCGCCGGCCGGGCTGGCCGCGTGGATCGCCGAGAAATTCCGCGCGTGGAGCGATTGCGACGGCGACGTCGCGCGGCGGTTTTCGCACGACACGCTGCTGACCGGCATCTCGCTCTACTGGTTTACCGGCAGCATCGGCTCGGCAATGCAGATGTATTGGGAAAACCGGCTGCAGCCGATGCGCTTCGCGGCCGGGGAACGCGTGGCGGTGCCCGTCGCGTTCGCGCGCTTTCCGAAGGAAATCAGCCGCCCGCCGCGCAGCTGGCTCGAACGGGTGTTCGACGTCGTGCAGTGGGCCGACATGCCGAGCGGCGGGCATTTTGCCGCGATGGAAGAACCGGACCTGCTGGCCAGCGATATTCGCCGATTTTTCCGGCGTTTTCGGTAAGGCACCGGGAGGCGGCGTCGCTGGCGAAGTGCGCCGGCGGCCATCCGCGCGCTGGCGCGTGCCGGCACCGTGCGGATCGTGACGCGACGATTCCGCCTGTCTTATCGCCTGTCTTATCGCATGACTTACCGCGTAACAAACGGCGCCGCATCGTGCGGCGCAGTACGCGCATGCTTGCGCTGGCGCAGCAGCGCGACGCGGCAATTCTCGCGTGCGGTCTCGCGGCCGTCGTCGTCGAGCAGCACCAGGTCGCCGCGCATCACGTTGAGCGTGATCACGTCGTCGCCGGGCGCGCCGAGCGTTTCCGGCGTGTGCACCGACCCCGCCGGTTCGAGCACCGTCGAGCCGGCCTGCGCGACCCATTCGTACTCGCGGTAGCGCCACGCACCCTGCAGCGTATGGACGAACACCTCGCCGTCGTGGCGATGGCGCGGCAGCGTGCCGCCGGCCGGCATCTTCAGCAGCGCGGTCAGCGTGTCTTCCGCCGCATTGATATGCAGATACTTGATCGCGAGCCCCGGCAGGTCGGCGCTCATCGGCAGCCACGGCAGCGCGTCGCCGGGCAGGCACGAAATCGGCGGCAGGTCGGTGGAGAGCGGGGCGGACGGCTGCGTCATGGCGGAGGGAGAGCGGAAACGGGGAAGTGCGCATTATCGCAGAGCGCGAGCGGGCGGCTGCCACGGTCGCGGCCTGACGCCAGCGCGGGCGAAGCCTGAACCGGGCTACGCGGCGGCGCTGTCGTCGCCCGGTCGCGGCGCCGCATGCGCGGCTTCCAGGCAAGACTGGAACAGCAGCGCCGCCCGCGACGGCCGCGGCGAGCGCCGCAGCAGGCTCACGAATCGGCACCGGTAGTTGAAGCGGTGCGGCGCGATCGGCTGCATCAGCCCCTTGTTTTCGAAGCTCTCCGCGTAATGGTCGGGCAGGAAGCCGAGATAGCGGCCGGACAGGATCAGCGTCGCGATCGATTCCTGGTCCGACGCCGTCGCGCTGCGCGTGAGCTTCGCGCGATGGCTCAGTTCCATGTTCGGCGAATGGAAGCCGAGCCCGGCGAACGCATGGTTGCGGATCGTCGTCCACGTGAGCTTGCCGTGCGGCGCGTCGAACAGCGGGTGCTGGCGGCCGCAGTACAGCAGCATCCGCTCGTCGAACAGTTCCGAATACACGAGGCTGCCCGAGCTGCGGTGCGCGGGGATGATCCCGACCTGATAGCTGCCGTCGATGATCCCGCGCTCGACCTCGTTGATCGACGCGACATGCAGGTTCAGCGCGACGTCGGGCGCCTCGTCCGCGAACTGGCGGATCGCGTCGCCGAGCCGCGCCTGCGGGTTGGTGGCGGTCTTGTCGAACACGGCGACGTGCAGTTCTCCGCCCATCTTGTCGTGAATACCGTCGATCCTGCTGCGAAATGCCTCCATCGACGCGAGTAGGCGCAGGGTTTCCTCGTACACCGTCTGCCCCTCGGCGGTCAGCGTGAAGCCGGCGCGGCCGCGCCGGCACAGCACGAGGCCGAGGCGCGTTTCCAGATCCTTCACGTGCCGGCTGATCGTCGAGATGCCGATATTCAGCTCGAGTTCGGCCGCCGCCATCCCGCCGCACTGCACGACGCCCTTGAAGACCCGCAGCAGCCGCAGATCCATGTCGCTGAGCTGCCCGAGCAGCGCGCGGCTCTTCGGTTTCTTTGCTTGCATAGATGAGCAAGTGAACATTGATATTGCGATATTGAAGAGACTAATTGTCGTCCCGACAATGCGCAACATCAACACAAGAAGGAGGGGCGCGCCGCGCCGACCGACATGACCGATACGACCATCGCCAAGCAGCAGGAAGAGACGAACCTCCGCACCGACGCCGCATGGCTCGACGCCCACTGGATGCCGTTCACGGCGAACCGCCAGTTCAAGTCCGATCCGCGCATGATCGTGTCGGCGAAGGACGCGTATTACACGGATGGCGAAGGCCGCAAGATCTTCGACGGCCTGTCGGGCCTGTGGTGCACGGGCCTCGGTCACGGCCGCACGGAAATCACGGAAGCCGTGAGCCGCCAGGTCGCGCAGCTCGACTACGCGCCGGCGTTCCAGTTCGGTCATCCGAAGTCGTTCGAGCTCGCGAACAAGATCAAGGACCTGACGCCGGCCGGCCTCGACTACGTGTTCTTCACCGGCTCGGGCTCGGAAGCGGCCGACACGTCGCTGAAAATGGCCCGCGCGTACTGGCGCGCCAAGGGCAAGGGCACGAAAACGCGCCTGATTGGCCGCGAGAAGGGTTATCACGGCGTGAACTTCGGCGGCATCTCGGTCGGCGGGATCGGCGCGAACCGCAAGCTGTTCGGCCAGGGCATCGACGCCGATTTCCTGCCGCACACGCAGCTCGCGGAAAACCGGTTCTCGCGCGGGATGCCGGAAAACGGCGCCGACCTGGCCGACCGCCTGCTCGACCTGATCACGCTGCACGACGCGTCGAACATCGCGGCCGTGATCGTCGAGCCGTTCTCCGGCTCGGCTGGCGTGGTGATCCCGCCGAAGGGCTATCTGAAGCGCCTGCGCGACATCTGTACCGCGCACGACATCCTGCTGATCTTCGATGAAGTCATCACGGGCTTCGGCCGTGCCGGCGCGATGACGGGCGCCGACGCGTTCGGCGTGGTGCCGGACATCATGAACTTCGCGAAACAGGTGACGAACGGCGTGCAGCCGCTCGGCGGCGTGATCGCGACGAAGGAAATCTACGACACGTTCATGGCCGCGGGCGGCCCCGAGTACATGCTCGAGTTCCCGCACGGCTACACGTATTCGGCGCACCCGGTCGCGTGCGCGGCCGGCGTCGCGGCGCTCGACCTGCTCGTGAAGGAAGACGCGGTGGCCCGCGTGCGCGATCTCGCGCCGCATTTCGAGGCGGCCGTGCACGGGCTGAAGGGCCAGCGCCATATCACCGACATCCGCAACTACGGGCTGGCGGCCGGCCTGACGATCGCGGCGCTGCCGGGCGAGCCGGCACGGCGCCCGTACGAGATCGCGATGCGCTGCTGGGCGAAGGGCTTCTACGTGCGCTACGGCGGCGACACGATCCAGCTCGCGCCGCCGTTCATCGCCGAGAAGCGCGAGATCGACAACCTCGTGAACGCGCTGTCCGACGCGCTGAACGAAGTGGACTGAGCCGCGGCCCTTTTCCCGCGACAACCGAATTCACGAAAGAGCCTGAACGATGAAACACGACAGCAATGTGACCTCCACCCTCGGCCACCTGATCGACGGCAAGCGCGTCGACGGCGGCAGCCGCGTCCAGCCGGTGTTCGACCCGGCTACCGGCGAATCGCACAAGAGCGTTGCGCTCGCCGACAAGCTGACCGTCGAAGCCGCGATCGCGTCCGCGCAGGCCGCGTTCCCGGCGTGGCGCAATACGCCGCCGCTGAAGCGCGCGCGCGTGATGAGCCGCTTCAAGACGCTGCTCGAGGAGCATGCGGACGAACTGTGCGCGCTGATTACCGCCGAGCACGGCAAGGTGCTCGCCGACGCAATGGGCGAACTGCAGCGCGGGATCGAGAACGTCGAATACGCGTCCTACGTGCCCGAGCTGCTGAAGGGCGAGCACAGCAAGAACGTCGGCCCCGCGATCGATTCGTGGAGCGAATTCCAGGCGCTCGGCGTGGCCGCCGGCATCACGCCGTTCAACTTCCCGGTGATGGTGCCGCTGTGGATGTGGCCGATGGCCGTCGCGTGCGGCAACGCGTTCGTGCTGAAGCCGTCCGAGCGCACGCCGTCGTCGACGCTGCGCATGGCCGAGCTCGCGCTCGAGGCCGGCCTGCCGCCGGGCGTGCTGAACGTCGTGAACGGCGACAAGGAAGCCGTCGACACGCTCCTGACCGACCCGCGCGTGAAGGCGGTGAGCTTCGTCGGCTCGACGCCGATCGCCGAATACATCTACTCGACCGGCTGTGCGCACGGCAAGCGCGTGCAGGCGCTCGGCGGCGCGAAGAACTTCGCGGTCGTGATGCCCGACGCCGACATCGGCAACGCGGTGAACGCGCTGATGGGCGCCGCGTACGGCTCGTGCGGCGAGCGCTGCATGGCGATTCCGCTGGTCGTCGCGATCGGCGAGGAAACCGGCGACAAGGTGGTCGAAGGCCTGCAGGCCGAGATCGCGAAGATGAAGGTCGGCCCGGGCAACGGGGCCGGCGTCGACATGGGGCCGCTCGTCACGCAGCAGCATTTCGAGAAGGTGACGGGTTTCGTCGAGGCGGGCGTGGCGGCCGGCGCGACGCTCGTCGTCGACGGCCGCGGCGTGAAGGTCGACGGCCACGACGGCGGCTACTACCTCGGCCCGTGCCTGTTCGACAACGTGAAGCCCGGCATGCCGATCTATCAGCACGAGATCTTCGGGCCGGTGCTCGGCGTGATCCGCCTGAAGTCGCTCGACGAGGCGATGGCGCTGATCGACGCGCACGAATACGGCAACGGCACGTGCCTGTTCACGCGTGACGGCGAAGCGGCGCGCTACTTCAGCGACAACATCCAGATCGGCATGGTGGGCATCAACGTGCCGCTGCCGGTGCCGGTCGCGTACCACTCGTTCGGCGGCTGGAAGCGCTCGCTGTTCGGTGATCTCCACGCGTACGGCCCGGATGCGGTGCGGTTCTATACGAAGCGCAAGACGATCACGCAGCGCTGGCCGTCAGCCGGCGTGCGCGAAGGGACGGTGTTCAGCTTCCCGTCGAACCGCTGACGCGCTGACGCGCGATCGGGCCGCAACGCGACGCGCGCCGCTCGGCGTGTGTCGCCACGCGGCCCGCGCAAGAGCGCACGAGCCCGCCCCGGTCGACGATCGGGGCGGGCCTTTTTACATGTGCGGCGGTCGTGCCGACGCTGAAGACGGGGAAAGAACGCTTACGGCGCGACCACGTGCCACATGTTCTTGAAGTTGTCGCCGTTGCGGTCGCCCTGTTTCATGTCCTTCGCGAAGAAGTACAGCGGCTTGCCCTTGTAGGCCCATTGCGGGCTGCCGTCGTCGCGCTTGACGATCGTGTAGGGGCCGACCGGGACGTCGGTCGCGCTGGCCTTGTACGGCGGCCAGAAGGACTCGCATTGGCCCTTGCATGCGCTGGTGCCGGCGTTGGGCTTGTCCTGGTCGAAGGTGTAGACGGTCATTCCGTTCGCGGCGACGAGCGCGCCGTTTTCGACCTTGGTGATCGAGCCTTGCGCCGAGGCCGAAACGGACGCCATGGCGAGCAGGGCGGAGCTGACGAGCAGCACGGCTTTCATGATTACCTCCTTGTAGTCCGGTGGGCGGCGCGCTCGCGCGCACGGCCGGGCGTGCGCGCGAGCGCGGGGAATGGTGCCGGAACGCGGCGCCGTGGCCGCCGGTGCGAGCGACGCGAAGTCGAATGACGGCGGAACGGACCCGCTTCATTCACCATAGGCGGTTTTTCGCGGGGCTGCGAGAAGAACCGGGGGCGCATCGGCGGCGCGTAGGCGTCGCGCAACGTCGCGGGGGTTGCGCGCGCAGCGGTATTCGACATCCGTCCCCGCAGCGGCGCGAAGTGGTGCCGCAGGTGCTGCCGTGCATCAACGCCGCGCGCGATGGGGCGGTGCGACGCCCCGCGATCACGCGCGCCGTCGGCGAGCATCGACTCGGACAACGGCTCGCCGGGCAGCGCGACGGCGATGCCTGTGCGATCGCGGCGTACGATATCGACTCCGCGACGGGCGGATTCAGGTCGGTCCGGTGGCTGTTGAATCGCGATTGCCGATCTCGTTGCATTCGGCAACGGTGCCACGCCGTCAGCGAAACACCGGCGCCGACGCGAGCGCCGTCAGCACGGCCGGCATCGCGAGCGCGGCGGCGATCGTCTGGAACGCGGTGATGCCGGCCATCAGCGGCGCGTCGCCGCCGAGCTGGCGCGCCATGATGTACGACGAGGACGAAGTCGGCAGCGCCTGGAACAGCAGCGCGATGGTCAGCGCGGCATCGCCGAGCCCGAACAGGCGGCCGGCCGCGAGCGTGGCGAGCGGCATCGCCATGAACTTGAACGCCGACGCGATGCACATCGGCTGCATCCATCCGCGCGCCGCGTCGAACTTCAGTGCCGCGCCCACGCACAGCAGGCCGAGCGGCATCGATGCGGCGCCGAGCGCGCGCACGGCCGGTTCGACGGCGGCCGGGAACGCGAGGCCGGCGGCCTGCATCGCGATCCCCAGCGCGCACCCGACGACGAGCGGATTCGACAGGATCTGGCGCACGAGCGCCCACGCGCCGAGCCGCGTGTCGCCGTAGCGCGCGAACACCAGCACGCACATCAGGTTCACGGTCGGCACGATCGCCGCGACGCACACGGCCGCGAGCGCGATGCCGTGCGCGCCGAACAGTCCGGCGGCGAGGGCGGTGCCGACATAGTTGTTGAAGCGCACCGCGCCCTGGAACACCGACGTGAACCCGGCGCCGTCGACCTGCACGAACCGGCGGATCAGCAGAAGCAGCGCCGCGACGAGCACGGTCGAGCCGACCAGCGCCGCCGCGAGCGGCAAGACGGGCAGCGCTTGCAGCCGCGCAGTCGCGAGACCGTGCGCGAACAGCGCGGGCAGCAGCACGTAATAGCAAAGCCGCTCGGCGTGCGGCCAGAACGCATCGGCGATGAAGCCCGTGCGCCGCAGGCCGTGGCCGAGCGCGACCAGCAGCGCGACCGGCGCGAGCGCGAGCACGATCGGGCCGATCATCGACGCGCCTTCAGGCGACGCGGGCGGGACGGCCGGCGGGCGGCGCATCGGAACGAAGCGGGAATCCATCCGGCGGGCAACATGGCGGCACGCAATCGAAAGAGTGACGATGCCGCCAAGTTAACACGCGCAAGCAGCAGGAATAATGGTGAATTATCGGGTGTTCAATGAGAAATTCTCATCGATGATGCGCTGACTTCGGCGGCCAGCGCACGTGCGAAACGCTCGGCCGGACGCGACTGGTGTTCGAGCAGCACGACCGCGCGGCCCATCTGCGGCTGGCCGAACGGCAAGCGCGTGACGGGCGGCAGCCGCGCGAGCGTCGCGTCGGGGAGCGCGACGATCGCCGCGCCGAGCCCGCGCGCCACCATCCGCGCGATCGTCTCCGCGCTGTCGAGCACCATCTCCTCGCGCACGCGCACGCCGATGCGGCGCAGCTCGGCGGCGATCATCCGGCCGGCCCACGCCTGCGCGTCGAAGCGGATGAACGGCAGCGCCTCGAGCAGCGTGCCCGCGTCGCGCTCCGCGTAGTGTGGCGGCGCGAGCAGCCAGAAGCGGTCTTCGTACAGCGTGGTCCACGTCAGTTCCGCCGGATGCGGGCGCACCGGGCGCGTCGTGATCGCCGCGTCGAGTTCGCCGGCCGCGACGCGGTTCGCCAGTTCGGCCGACATGCCGGCCGATACGTGCACGCGCAACGACGGGTGTGCATCGCGCAGCGCGAGCAGCGCATCGGGCAGCGGGCCGGACAGCGCGGTATGGATCGCGCCGATCCGCAGGCGGCCGACGAGCTTCTTCTCGTCGCTGAGCGCATCGGGAATCCGGTCGACCATCGCGAGCACCTGCTCGGCCTGCGCGACGAGGATCTTGCCGGCTTCGGTGAGTACCGGCTGGCGGCGCGAGCGGTCGAACAGCCGGACGTCGTATTCGCTTTCGAGCGTCTTGACCTGCAGGCTCACGGCGGACTGCGTGAGCCCGATCGCTTCGCCGGCGCGCGCGAAGGTGCGGTATCGGGCGATCGCGACCAGGGTTCTGAATGCGCGTAGTGACATGGGCTCGGTGAGAGGGGCGGCCGGGACCGGCACGCGGATTGCTCGATGATGCCGGAGGCGGTGCAGGGGCGACGTGCCGATTGCGCCGCCGACGCCGCCGACGGCCGCCGAAGCGGACGGGTGCGGCCGGCACGCTGCCGGACATCATGCCCGCGCGTGCGGAAACGGGCAACCGCGGCATCGGCTGCCTACGGCTGAATGCGGCTGAATGCGGCTGCCTGCGGCAGAACGCGCGGTGCGTCGCGTGCGGACCGGCCGGTGCGGGTTTTCGCGAATGGCATCGCGCCGGGCCGGCGCGCTCATCTGTGAACGCAGGATGGGCCGCGCTCGCGCGTGCCGCCCGCCCGCGTTTCATCGATACCTCGGGGCGACGCGTGCCGTCGCGTCGCCCCGACTCTTTGCGGAGGTAACGACGATGCCAGAGGACCCCGGTGAGGTTGCGCGCGCCAGCTATCGCGCGTATGTCGACAAGGACCGCGATGCGATCGAAGCGCTGATCGCGCCGGACTTCCATTTCACGAGCCCGCTCGACAACCGGCTCGATCGCGACGCGTATCTCGCGCGCTGCTGGCCGAACAGCGCGATGCTCGCCGGTTTCGAGTTCGTCGACGTCGCCGTGCACGGCGAATACGTGTTCGTCGTGTACGAAGCCGCGACGACCGCCGGCCGGCGGTTCCGGAATGCGGAGCGGTTGCGGGTCCGCGACGGCCGGATCGTCGAGGCCGAGGTGTATTTCGGCTGGTACGTGCCGCATCAGGCGCCCGATGGCGGGTTCATCGAATCGGGCGGTTGACGCGCGACGTGCAGCGGCAGGTCACACCCAGAGCCGGTACATCCAGAACGATTCGTCCTCGGCGAAGCGCCGTACGAACTCGGTTGGCGAGAAGCCCGTGATGCGCCGCGTCGCGCGGCTCAGGTGCGCCTGGTCGGCGAACCCTTCGTCCAGCGCGAGCGCGGCCCAGTCGACCGGTTGTCCGGCGTCCTGCCGGTCGCGCGCGGCGAAGAACACGCCTTCGGTGCGCACCAGCATTTGCCAGTCGCGCAACGAGCGCCCGCTGTACGCCTTGATGCGCCGTTCCACCTGGCGCGGGCTGTGGGTGTGCCGCCATTCGCGCGCGATCGACGCGAGACGCCCGACCCAGCTGCGCCCGGCATCGCGCAGCGACCACAGCGGCGACACGCTGCCGCGCAGCGCATGCCAGCGCGGCGCGAGGTGTCGGTCGAGCGCGGCCAGTGCGTCGTCGTCGTGCTCGGCACCGGCGAGCGCATCGAGCAGCGGCCGCCAGCTGTCGTCGAGGCATGCATGTGCGTCGACGAAGGTGTCGTGGATCGTCGGCAGCGCGACGCCGAACAGCGCGCGCGCAGCATCGGCATGCAGGCAGACGATGCCGCCTTGTCCGCCCGTCGGCGCCCAGCTCGCGACCGGCATCGACTGGCTGCCCGACAGCGTCGCCGATGCGCCGAACGGCCGCCATACGGGGCCGTCGCCCGTGGGCCGGACGAGCCCGACGTCGAAGCCGCGATACCACGACAGGCAGACGATCGGCGACGCGGGGAAATGCGTGAGCCGCTGCGCGTCGCTCAACGTGAAGCCGCGCGTGTCGCGGCAGACGATCGCGACGACCGCGCCTCGCAGCGCGGCCGGCGGCGGATACAGCCGCGTGGGCGGCGATCGGCCGTCGCACCGCACGCGCGGCGCACGCGCGTACGGATCGGGACACGGCGACGGATTCGGAGACGGACCGGAGGGCATGACGCCGGAGTATAGGGACCGGCGCCGCACGTGTCGATGTCGTTTGCGTTCAAGACCGGCAGCGTGTCGATCCGGACAATCCGGAGCATGAACCCACGATCCTCTTCCCGATGCCCGTTTCATGCGGACGCCGCTGATGCGTCGCCCGTGCTTCACCCGCCCGGCGTATGGCCGCCGGGGCCGCGAGCCGGCCTGACGGGGTGGCCGCTGCTGCGCGCGATGTCGCGCGACCTGACCGGCGCGCTCGCAGGCTGGCAGCGTGCGCATGGCGACGTCGTGCACCTGCGCATGTGGCCCGAACATGCGGTGATCGTGACCGATCCCGCGCTCGTGCGCGAGCTGCTGGTCACGCATCACGATGCGTTCGTGCGCTGGGAACGCGGCATCCGCGTGTTCTCGCGGGTTCACGGGCACAGCGTGCTGGTCGCCGAGGGCGACGCATGGCGCGACAAGCGGCACGCGCTGCAGGCGAACTTCGCGCCGAAGCCGGTGCAGGCGTTCGTGCCGTCGATCGCCGCGACAGCCGGTCGTGCGCTCGCGCAGTGGCCCGCGTGCGACGCACACTGGCCGGTCGAGAGCGCGCTGACGTCGCTGGCGATGGACGTGATCATGCGCACGATGTTCTCGGATGCGATCGGCGCGGACGCGCGCGTTGCCGAAGAGGCCGTGCGCACGGTCGGCGCGGCGGCGAACGCGGAGTTCTACCAGCCGGCCAGCGCGCCGGACTGGATGCCGTGGAAGCGCGGCAAGGCGCGGGCGCTGGCGGTGCTGAACGGACTGATCGACCGGCAACTGCGTGCGCGTCTCGACATGCCGGAGCACGGCTGGCCGGACGACCTGCTGTCGCGCCTGTTGCGGCTGCACCGCGCCGACGGGCACGCATGGCCGCTGCGGGCCGTGCACGACGAGTGCATGACGGCATTCCTGGCCGGCCACGAGACGGCCGCGGCCACGCTGACCTGGTGGGTGTGGAACATGGCCGCGAATCCGGCCGCGCAGGCCGCCGCACGCGACGAGGTCGTGCGCGTGCTGGGCGGCCGTGCGCCGACCGCCGACACGCGCCCCGCATTGCGCTACCTGACGCAGACGCTCGAGGAAACGATGCGCCTGTATCCGGCGGCACCGATCCTGATCAGCCGTCGCGCATTGCGGCCGGTCGCGCTGGGCGCATGGCGGTTTCCCGCGCGGACGCTGTTCATGCTGCCGATTCAGCTGATGCATCACGATGCACGATGGTTTCCGGAACCGCGGGCCTTCCGGCCCGAGCGCTTCGCCGACGACGCACCGGCGATTCCGCGCGGCGCTTACATGCCGTTCGGCACGGGGCCGCGCGTGTGCCTCGGGCAGCATCTGGCGATGACGGAGATGACGGTGGTGGCGGCGATGATCCTGCAGCGCCATGAATTGTCCGTGCCGCCCGGCATGGCGGCGCCGCGCGCGGCGCTGAACGTGACGTTGCGGCCCGAGCGCGCCCTGCACGTGGCGATCGCGCCGACCGGGCTGGCGGCGGACGTCGCATTGTCGTAACGCGGCGGCGTGTCGCGCTTACCCCGCCGCATCCTCTCCAAGCGCCTGAATGAACCGCGAAAACAGCTCCGGCTGCGACGAGATCCCGAGCTTCGCGTAAAGATGCCGCCGATGCACCTTCACCGTTTCCGGTGAAATCGCCAGCCGCTCGGCGATCGCCTTCGACGAATTGCCGCGCAGCACCATTCGCGCGATCGACATCTCGCGATCGGTCAGCACGCCCGCGCCGAAGCGCGCGAGCGCCTGCTCGACGCGCGCGCCGAGATCGTCGTCGGGTGTCACGCGCGCGGCATCGCCCACCAGCCGCCAGTGCTGCCGGATCGTCGCGAGCACCCACGGCATCGCGGCCGTCAGCTTGCCGAGCGGTTCGACGTCGAAGCGCGCGGCCGCGCCGAGCGACAACGACAGCAGCAGGTCGGGGTTCGGCCGCAGCAGGATCTGGATTTCATCGTCGCCGACCGCGTGGCGGAAGTAGTTCAGGAAATACTCGCTCTGCCGGAACAGGTCGGGCGCGACCTCCTCGAGCCGGTAGCAGCCGTCGGCGAGCCCGTCGTGCGCGGCCTGCAGGAACGGATCGAGCAGATATAACCCGTTGAGGTAAAGCGGCACGGGCGATGCGCTGTCGGTGCCGCCCGTGTCGTATTCGTCGAGCACGAGCGGCACGCCGTCGCGGCCAATCGCGGTCGCGAGCGCGTTGTCGAACGGCACCATTTCGTTGAGCAGCAGCACCAGGAAACGCCAGAAGCGCGGCTGGCCGAGATGATCGATCGCGCGGCCGAGCGCCTGGTGCATCGCGATTTCGGAGAAGAGTCGATCCATATCACCACCGAAGGGTGTAACACGAAGGGGGAATAGCGGTCCTGAAATTGGCTTCCTAGACTGCCACGCAATCAATCGGGCCCGAGTATGGGTGTTCAAAAAAGCGCAGGACAGAAGCAACAGGAGAACGAAATGGCGATGATGTCGGAATCGACGGGCACGCTGCAAGCGACGCCTGCCACGGAAGGCGCGCCGCGCGCGTTGTCGCAGACGCTCAGCGTGCGCGACGCGGTGATGATCACCGTGTCGGGTGTGACGCCCGCCAGCTCGATCTTCGTGATCGCGCCGTTCGCGATCCAGCAGGCCGGCAGCGGCGCGGTGCTGTCGTTCCTGCTCGGCGGCGTGCTCGCGCTCGCGTTCGCGCTCTGCTACGCGGAGCTCAGCGCCGCGCACCGCAGCGCGGGCGGCGAATACGTGATGGCCAAACGCGTGTTCGGCACGCTGCCCGGCTATCTGACCTTCATCACGGTGCTGTCCGTCAGCGTGTTCATTCCCGCGGTGCTCGCGAGCGGTGCCGCGCCCTACCTGAACAACGCGCTCGGCACGCACTTCAGCAACCAGTCGGTCGCGTTGACGATCGTGTTGCTCAGCTACGTGCTCGGCATGCTGAACATCAAGACGAACGCATGGATCACCGGCGCGTTTCTCGTCGTCGAGATCGGCGTGCTGATGCTGATTGCGGGGCTCGGCTTCGGCTCGCCGCATCGCGGCGCGGACGCACTGGTCGCGCCGGTCGTCGCGAGCGGCAATGCGCTGGTGCCGGCCACGCTCGCGGCGATCGTGCCCGCGATCGGCACGGCGATCTTCTGCTACAACGGCTTCGGCTCCGCCGCCTATCTCGCGGAAGACCTGCGCGGCGGCAACCGCAACGTCGCGAAGGCGGTGATCTACTCGCTGCTGGTGATCCTCGTCGTCGAACTGATTCCGCTCACCGCGATCGTGCTCGGCGCGCCGTCGCTGACGGAACTGACGAAGAGCGCCGACCCGATCGGCTATGTCGTGCGCTCGCTGAGCAACCCGGCGGTGTCGCGCGCGGTCAGCGGCGGGATCTTCCTGTCGGTATTCAACGCGATCATCGCGATCGTGATCACGATGGGGCGCCTGCTGTACAGCAGCGGCCGCCATGCGCTCTGGTCGCGCACCTGCAACCGCGCGTTCTCGACGATCCATCCGCGCTTCGAATCGCCGTGGCTCGCGACGCTCGCGCTCGCCGTGCCGTCGTCGGGGCTGGTGTTCGTGTCGAGCCTCGACGAGCTGACCGCGTTCACGGTCGACCTGCTGCTGCTGATCTACCTGGTCGTCGGGCTGGCCGCGCTCGCGAGCCGGCTCGTGCGCCGCGACGTCGAGCATCATTACCGGATGCCGCTGTGGCCGGTGACGCCGCTCGTCGCGGTTGCGGGTGCCGCATACACGCTCTATACGACGCTCGCGACTGCGACGAAGCCGACCGACCTGATCATCATCGGCGCTCTGCTGGTGGCCGCGCTCGCGATGTATGCGGTCTGGGCGCGCCACAGCGATGCGTTCCGCTCGCTCTGAACCACTCGCACACCGAACCATTGAAAGACTGGAGGAATTGCATCATGCGCACGAGGGATCTCGGCATCTGCATCGGACTCGGCACGCCGGGCCGCTTCAACGCGATCACTGACGTACCGGGCGTGCGGGTCGGACATTGCACGCTGAACGTCGAGAACGGCGATGCATCGATCCGCACCGGCGTGACTGTCATCGAACCGCGCGCGGGTGCCGCGCACGATTCGCCGTGCTTCGCGGGCGTCCATGTGCTGAACGGCAACGGCGACGCGACCGGGCTCGAATGGATCCGCGAAGCCGGCCTGCTGACGACGCCGATCGCCTATACGAACACGCACAGCGTCGGCGCGGTGCGCGATGCGCTGGTCGCGAACGAACGCGAGGCGGCGGCCGGGCGCGTCTACTGGTGCATGCCGGTCGTGATGGAAACCTACGACGGCCTGCTCAACGACATCTGGGGGCAGCACGTGCGTGCCGAGCACGTGCTGCGCGCGCTGGCCGCCGCGCAGTCGGGGCCGGTCGCCGAAGGCGGCGTGGGCGGCGGCACCGGCATGATCTGCCACGAGTTCAAGGGCGGCATCGGCACCGCGTCGCGGGTGGTGACGGCCGACGCGGGCGGCTGGACCGTCGGCGCGCTCGTGCAGGCGAACTACGGCGTGCGCGAGATGCTGCGCGTGGCTGGTTATCCGGTCGGCGACGTGCTGCGGCACGTGCCTTCGCCGTTTCGCGCGCCCGACGGGCAGGGCGAGGCCGGGATGGGTTCGATCGTCGTCACGATCGCGACCGACGCGCCGCTGCTGCCGCATCAATGCACGCGCCTCGCGCAGCGTGCGAGCGTCGGGCTGGCACGCGTCGGCGGCGGCACCGAGGATTCGAGCGGCGACATTTTCCTTGCGTTCGCAACGGGGAACGACGGTTTGCCCGCCGCGAACTACGGCAGCAAGGGCGCGCCGACGACGGCCGTGAAGATGGTGAACAACGACCACATCTCCGCACTGTTCGTCGCCGCGGCGGAAGCTGTGGAGGAAGCGATCGTGAATGCGCTGGTCGCCGGGAGCGACGTCGAGTCGCGCGGCGCGCGGGTCGAAGGGCTGGGGCAGGCGCGCTTGCTGGATGCGTTGCGCGAAGTGGGGTGGCGGCCGGGGCGCGGCGCCTGAAACGGCATGCGCCGCTTCAATCGAAGCGGCGTGGCGGGCAGGGTCGTTGCGGCGATCGGCCGGCTCGTCGTGCACGCGCGCAGGCGATACGTGCGATGCGGGCGCGGCGGGCCCGGCCGTGACGACGCGGCGTCATGCTCAGCTGCCGAAGTAGACGTTGCAGAAGCTGACGGGGCCCACGCATGCGTTCGGATCTTCCTGCTTCGATTGCGCACGATCGACGCGGCCCGAGGCCTGGACGGCTTCGGCGCGGTTCGCCGGTTGTTGCGCGACGTCGGCCGGCGCGCTCTGGGCGTGCGCGACGGCGGCGGTGAGCGACAGGGCAACGAGGGCGAGGTGCAGCGGCTTCATTTCGGTTTCTCCTGGGTCAGTGCCAGTCTCGCTGGCAGTGAGGAAACTATAGGCTCGCACTGCCTGGAAATTAATCACCGCGGGTGCAGAGCTTATTTCCAATCGGAACAAGGGTGACGTTGCGTACGCATCGATCTCCCGCCGACCCTCGTCGGCGCTCAATGACGATGGCGGTTGAACGGCGCATCCTTGTCCAGCAGCGCGCTGCGGATGAAGTGCAGGCAGCCGACGATGCGCTGCATGCGGTGGCGTTCGTCGGGCACCGCGTACCATGCGTGCAGCGTGTGCTGTGCGGCGCGAATCGACAGGTTCACCGACTTGAGCGTGCGCGCATGATGGCCGGGCGTCGGATCGTCGAAGAAGCGCGGCAGCTCGTGCAGCACCGCGTCAACCGAGGCGGTCCAGCGCAGCGTCTGCGGCGGTTTCGATTCGCAGAACCCGTGCAGCTCGTCGCGCAGGTCGATCACCGCATGGCCGACTTCGAGCGTCGACAGCATCCAGCGCAGCGCGTCGCGATGCTGCCGCGTGCGCTTGACGAGCAGCGTGCGCAGCTGCGCCATCAGGTCGTGCGTGCTCGACTGGAAGCGCGCGGCGAGCCCGTCGCGCGCGCCTTCGCACGCGAACGTGACCTGGCGGCGCAGGTCGTGCGCGATCCGCGACGTGAGCCACGGCATGTGGGTCGGAAACACCACGGCGAACACGATCGAGCACGCGAGCATCGCGACGACGACGGCGAAGCCGTTGTTGATCAGCACCTCGGGCGTATACGCGATCGCGTTGTCGGGGCCCGCGAGCAGGCAGAAGAACACCGCGAAGCCGATCCCGTAGCCCGACAGGCCCGGGCGCATCGCGAGAAACGCGCCGAGGCCGAGCACCGGCGCGAGTGCAGCGCACAGCAGCGGAAAACCGTCGATGTTCGGATAGACGTAACAGAGGAACACGTAGCCGACGGCCGTCGCGAACGCCGCGCCGACGCCCATCTGCGCGACGAACTTCGGTGCGCGCGGCGACGTCGAGCTCAGCGCGCACGCGATCGCGGTGGCAATCACGGCGAGTGAGCCGCTCGGCCATTCGGACGTGAGCCAGAACGCGCTCATCGCGCCGACGGCGACGAGCGTGCGCAGGAACGCGAAGCCGACGAAGAACGAATTGGTCTTCACCGCGTAGTGCGTGACCGAGCGTTCGAACGCGTGATCGTCGCGATCGAGCGACGCGTTGGTGTCGGCGTAGCCGAGATACTCGCCGATGAAGCGATACATCAGCTCGATCGCGGTATCGAAGTCGAGCAGGCCGCCGGCCGCGTGATCCTCGACCGCGCGACGCGATGCGCGCGCGGCCTTCGGCAACGCGGCGTGAAAGCGGCGCAGTTCGAGCAATGCGCCGGTGGTCGACGCGATGCCGCGCTGCCGCTCGTCGCGCAATGCGGTGATCCGCTGCGCGAGCGCATCGATGTGCGGCGCGAGTGCGTCGAGCACCGCGTCCGACCGGTTTGCGCGCAGGCGTTTGACGAGCTGGTGCAGCGCATGCAGGCGCGTGCACGCATTCATGAACTCGCTGTTGAGCCGCGCGAGCCGGCGGCTGCGCGCGCGAATGTGCGGATCCTCGAAAGACGCGAACGCGCGGTTGGCCTCGAACCCGACGATCTCGTCGACGAAATCGGCGAAGCGCCGCTCGAAGTCGCCGCGCGCGAGGTCGCCCGACAGCGCGCCGGCCGCGAATGCCGCGAACTTCACATGACGCGCGCTCAGCGAGCGCATCAGCGCTTTCGCGGAACTGAGCGGCAGGATCAGCGCGCTGACCGCGCCGGAGCATGCGATGCCGAGCGCGACTTCCGCGGCGCGCGTGAGCGCGGACTGGAACAGCGTCTGCGGCGTCATCACCGCGGGCAGGCCGATCAGTGCGGCGGTGTAGCCGGCGAGCACGAACCCGTACCAGCGGAAATGGCGGTTGCGCACCGCGAGCGCGATGCAGCCGCCGACCCACAGCGTGATGCCGGCCATGTACAGCTCCGGCTGCTGCGCGAACAGCCCGCCGAGCGCGAGCGCGGCGACGAGGCCGGCCGCCGTGCCGAGCATGCGGTAGAAGCTCTTCGCGAACACCATCCCCGACAGCGGCTGCATCAGCACGAACACGGTCGTCATCGCCGTGCGCGGCTGCGACATCTCGAGGCGCATCGCGATCCCCATCGCGAGCAGCGCGGCGAGCACGGTCTTGGCGAGGTGCAGCCAGATCAGCCCGTCGGTCGCGGCCCAGTCGCGCGCGGTGCCGCCGAGCGGATCGAGCCAGGTTCTCCATCGTGCCGGTTCGATGGCAGGTCGCTCGATCGCAGGTTGTGGCTTCATGAAAAAAAGCGGGGCGCGTGCGGTGCCGCGGCGCGTCCGGACGGGTCCGTTCGACTGGTGAGGCGCCGATTGTAGGAGTGCGGCGCGCGGGCATTAACGCAGCTACGGGGAAACGATAGTTGCAGGCCGCGTAACAATCTGTCGCACCCGCTGGAGGAAAATAGCGGCTCCGCTACAGGTGGCTCACAGGAATGGATACCCTACAAAACATGCGGGTGTTTACGCGCGTCGTCGAGACGGGCAGTTTCACCGCGGCCGCGCAATCGCTGAATTCGACGACCGGCGCGATGTCGCGCGCGGTGTCGGAACTCGAGGCGCGCCTGCGCACCCGTCTGATGAATCGCTCGACGCGCCGCCTCGCGCTGACGTCGGCCGGCGAAAGCTATCTGCGGCGCTGCCGCCAGATTCTTGCCGACGTCGATCGCGCCGAGGAGGAGGCGAGTTGCGCGCACGAACGGCCGTCCGGCGTGCTGCGCATGCACAGCTTCGCGAGCGTCGGCCATCACTATGTGATGCCCGCGCTCACGCGCTACCACACGCAATATCCGGACGTGTCGATCGAGTTGTCGCTGTCGCAGCGCATGCCCGACCTGTTCGACGGCACGAGCGACATGGCGGTCGTGACCGCATCGTCGCTGCCCGACTCGGAGCTCGTGTCGCACCTGCTCGGCTCGACCTTCAGCATCCTGTGCGCGTCGCCCGAGTACGTGAAGCGCCACGGCGCGCCGGTCCGCCCGCAGGATCTCGGCGCGCACGCGTGCCTGACACTTTGCACGCCGGCGTTCCCGACCCACGAATGGGTGCTCGAAGGCGCCGACGGCATCGAGCAGATCCATGTCACCGGGCCGGTGCAGACCAATACGGCCGAGTCGCTCGCGCTCGCGATCCGCGACGGTATCGGGATCGGCATGCTGCCGCTGTATGCGGCGATCGACGCGCTGCAGGACGGTACGCTCGTGCGGGTGCTGCCCGGGCACATCCTGCAGAAGATGAACGTGTATGCGCTGTATCCGTCGCGCCGCTTCATCGACGCGAAGGTGCGCACCTGGGTCGAGATGCTGCGTGCGCAGGTGCCGGGGATGATTGCCCGCGACGTCGAGATGCTGAACGCGATCGACCGCGAGCCGCAGGCTGCCTGATCAGGCAGCCCGAGCGCGAATCCAAGACGAGATGGCCGCGTGCCGGACGGCACGCTGTCCGGCCGCATCCATCGTGACGGACCGGTTCGCGCGATTTCCGCCGCGCCCGCAGGACACATGTCACGCGGGTGCGGCGTTGCTGCGTGTCTTCACAGCGCGGGCTTTGCCGCCACGCCCGATTCCGTTGCGCCCGCACCGGCCGGGCCATATGCGCGTTGCGCGGCCTTGTGCTCGGCGAGCCGTTTTGCTGCCAGGCGTTCCTGCGCGGCCATGATGTCGTCCGGATAGTTGCCGGCGTCGCCGAGCGACGGGTTGTAGCCGACCGATTCGAGGTCGTAGAGCTCCTGCAGCACCTGGGCGCGCGTGACGGGCGCCTTGGCGGACTGAGCGAACGACAGGGCCGGTGCGGCAAGCAGGACGGCGGCGGCGGCGGTAACGACGAGCGATTTCACGATGTTCTCCAGTAGACGGGGTGTGCGGCCGGTCCGGTGATCGACGCGCGATCCGAACCGTCGATGCCAGTCTATGCAGCACACGCGCGCACAAAAACCCCGATTCCGGGCAGGCAGCTTTCCAGATGGAACAACATTGGTGCAGGTCGCCCACAGCGCCCGTCGCCCGTCCGCCAGGACAGGGTCCCGGCGGACGGGCGACGGGCGCTCACGCGGCGCGGAACTCAGAACCGCGTGCGCATGCCGATCGTGCCGACGATCTGGTTCGCGGTGCTCGAGGCGCCGCCCGACGTGTTGATGAAGGCGTGGTAGCCGCGGCCTGACGCGTGCTGGTACATCGCTTCCGCGTACAGGTCGGTGCGGCGCGACAGCTTGTACACGGCCTGCAGGTCGACCTGGTGCCACTTCGGATCGGTGCCGTGCTTGCTGTCCGGGTTCGACACGCTGGCGTCCGTGTACACGTAGGCCGCGCCGAGGCTGACGGCCGGCGTCACCGCATAGCGCACGTTCACGTCGTAGTTGTTGAACGCGACCTGGCCGGTGGAACCGAACGAGCCCGAGTTGTCGTACTGGGAGCGCGTATAGACGAAGCCGACCGTCGCCGGACCGAACACGTAGCTGACACCGCCGCCGTACGAGCGCATGCGGTCCGCGCCCACCGACCAGCCGCCCTGGCTCACGCTCTTCGCTTCGGCCACGTCGGTCGCGCCCGGGCTCGCGCTCGTCGAGCCCTTCGTGCCGTTCATCTGCAGGTACGCGCCGGCCAGCTTCAGCGGGCCGTTCGTGTAGCTCGCCGCGACGCTGTACGCGCGGTTGCCGGCGAAGTTCGTGGAGTTCGAGAAGCCGTACAGCGCGCCGACCTTGAAGCCCGCGATCGTGTCGCTCGTGTACTTCACCGCGTTGTTGATGCGCACCGAGTGGTTCAGGTTGTCGTTGTCGAACGGATGCGCGAAGCCGGTATCGCCGAAGTCGCCGGCCGTCGCGGACAGCGGCGCGACGAAGTCGACCATCGTGTCGTACTGGCGGCCGAGCGTCAGCGTGCCGTAGCCGCTGCTGGTCAGGCCGACATACGCGTGGCGGCCGAACAGCTTGCCGTCCTGCCCGAGCGCGCCGTTGTTCACGTTGAAGCCGTTCTCCAGGACGAACAGCGCCTTCAGGCCGCCGCCGAGATCTTCCGTGCCGCGCAGGCCGAAGCGGCTGCCGTTGACCGTGCCGGAGGTCATGCGCCACAGCGATGCGCCGCCGGCGTTGTTGGTGTACGCGATGCCGGCGTCGATCAGGCCGTACAGCGTGACCGAGCTCTGGGCGTGCGCGAGCGGGGCGAAGAGTGCGGCGGCCGATGCGGCGGCAATCAGGGTTTTGTTCGTTTTGTGCATGTAACAGCTCCTGCTGTGTGGGACGGGTGACCAAAGTTCGGCGCAAGTGTAGTGGCGGGGTCGCGCGATTCCGGCCGCAGGCGCGCGAGTACACCGTTGCGAGCTGCGCAAGAGTGCGTCACACGGCGTTCACAAATCGGTCCGGAGGCCGGACGGCGTGCGTTTTCGCCGATGGCGCGACGCGAGCGGTCGGGCGGCCGCGCATGCCGTGTCGCGCATTGACAACACGCGCGTCGCCGGCGCGGGAGTTGATCGCCGCGCCGCGCGCGTGGAGAATGGGCAGACCATTGCCGAGATCCGGAGCCCCCGATGACCACGCCGCGCCGTCCTTCCTTGAGTGCCGCGCTGTGCTACCGCGACCCGAATGCCGCGCTCGCATGGCTCGAACGCGCATTCGGCTTCGAGCGCGCGCTGGTCGTCACCACGCCGGAAGGCGACATCGCGCACGCCGAAATGAGATTCGGCGACGGTCTCGTCATGATCGGCGGCGCGTGGGCCGACTTCATCGCGTCGCCGCAGGACACGGGCGACCGGAACACGCAGCACGTCCACGTGCATCTTCCCGACGACGCCGACATCGACGCGCACTGCGAACGCGCACGTGCGGCCGGCGCGGAGATCCTGCAGGCGCCGGCCGACCAGTTCTACGGCGATCGCATGTATCGCGCGCGCGATCCCGGCCGGCACGTGTGGACGTTCGGCAAGCACGTGCGCGACGTGACGAACGACGAGATGAGCGCGGCGACCGGCCTGGCGATCGAGGCTTTCAAATAAGCGCGGCACGCATCGCAGGAGCCGGTTTTTCCCCACCACGCGGCGCGCTGACGCCGCATGACGCCTGGACCCACCATGAACCTCTTCAATGCACGCCTGCGCGGCCGCGACGGGCTGTTCACGATCGGCATCGACGGCGACCGGATCGCGCGGATCGACGCGCAGGCCGCGCCGGTCACATCGGTTGGCGCCGGCGATGTCGATGCGGGCGGCCGTCTCGCAATTCCGCCGCTCGTCGAACCGCATATCCATCTCGATGCGGTGCTCACGGCCGGCGAGCCGGCCTGGAACATGAGCGGCACGCTGTTCGAGGGCATCGAGCGCTGGTCCGAGCGCAAGGCGACGATCACGCACGAGGACACGAAGGCGCGCGCGCATGCGGCGATCGGCATGCTGCGCGATCACGGCATCCAGCACGTGCGCACCCACGTCGACGTCACCGATCCGACGCTGGCCGCGCTGAAGGCGATGCTCGAAGTGAAGGACGAGGCGCGCGGGCTGATCGACCTGCAGATCGTCGCGTTTCCGCAGGAAGGCATCGAGTCGTTCGACGGCGGCCGCGCGCTGATGGCGCAGGCGATCGAACTCGGCGCGGACGTCGTCGGCGGGATCCCGCATTTCGAGAACACGCGCGAGCAGGGCGTCAGCTCGATCCGCTTCCTGATGGAGCTGGCCGAGCGCACTGGCTGCCTCGTCGACGTGCACTGCGACGAGACCGACGATCCGCATTCGCGCTTTCTGGAAGTCCTCGCGGAAGAGGCGCGCGTGCGCGGCATGGGCGCGCGCGTGACCGCGAGCCACACGACCGCGATGGGCTCGTACGACAACGCGTATTGCTCGAAGCTGTTCCGGCTGCTGAAGCGCGCGGGCCTGAACTTCGTGTCATGCCCGACCGAGAGCATTCATCTGCAGGGGCGCTTCGACACGTTTCCGAAGCGGCGCGGGCTCACGCGCGTAGCGGAACTCGATCGCGCGGGCCTGAACGTGTGCTTCGGACAGGATTCGATCAAGGATCCCTGGTATCCGCTCGGCAACGGCAACATCCTGCGCGTGCTCGACGCCGGCCTGCACATCTGCCACATGATGGGCTACCAGGACCTGCAGCGCTGCCTCGACTTCGTGACCGATCACAGCGCGACGACGATGCATCTCGGCGACGGCTACGGGATCGCGGTCGGGCGGCCGGCGAACCTGGTCGTGCTCGATGCCGACAGCGACTATGAAGCCGTGCGCCGGCAGGTGAAGGCCACGCTGTCGGTGCGCCACGGGAAGGTGATCATGCGGCGCGAGCCGGAGCGCGTCACGTATCCGGAGTGACGCGGCTGCGGCGACGGCGGCGCACGGCGGCACGCCCCGTCGGGAACTGCCGTCTTTCTTGTATGCGCTGAATGCATGAGTTGATCAGAAAAATACGTTTGTCTCATGAGAGATCGACGCCTACGATGCGGTCCTGACGGCGGCGTGCATGGTGCGCGCCGTCTTGTCGATCATCGTCCGCCGACCTCATGCGCCTCGATCTCCCGTCTGCTCCCGTGTCTTCCTCGCCGTCCGCCAGTCCGTTCGCGCGGATGGCTGCCGTCACGATCCTGACCGGCGTCGGCGCGGGCGTCGGCGGGATGCTGCTCGCGCTGCTGCTGCACGCGATCCAGCACGTCGCGTACGGCTACAGCCTCGCGCACGTGGTCGGCACCGAGAGCTTCCTTACCGGCGTGAGCCAGGCCGACGCGCAGCGCCGGCTCGCGGTGCTCGTCGTCTGCGGGCTCGTCGCGGGCGGCGGCTGGTGGGCGCTGTACCGCTATGGCCGGCCGCTCGTCAGCATCCGCCGTGCGGTGCGTGCCGCCGATCCGCGGATGCCGTTCGTCAGCACGACGGTGCACGCGCTGCTGCAGATCGTCACCGTCGCGCTCGGTTCGCCGCTCGGCCGCGAAGTCGCGCCGCGCGAGATCGGCTCGCTGCTGGCCGGGCAGCTCGCGCACCGCGCGGGGTTGACGCCCGCCGACTGCCGGCTGATGGTCGCGTGCGGTGCGGGTGCCGGGCTCGCCGCCGTCTACAACGTGCCGCTCGGCGGTGCGGTGTTCGTGCTCGAAGTGCTGCTCGGCACGTTCGAACTGCGCGCGCTGGTGGTCGCCGTCGTCACGTCGGCGATCGCGGCGGCCGTCGCATGGATCGGGCTCGGCAACGAACATCAGTACACGGTGCCTGCGTTCGTGCTGAGCACGCCGCTCGTCGCGTGGTCGATCGTCTGCGGACCGCTGTTCGGTTTCGCCGCGTACGGCTTCGTGCGGCTCACGAGCCGCGCACGGGCGGATGCGCCGAAGGGCCGGCTGCTGCCGGTGCTCGCGCTGGTCAATTTTGCGGTGATCGGCGTGCTGGCGATGCGCTTTCCGCAACTGCTCGGCAACGGCAAGGGGCCGGCTTCGATGGGCTTCGACGGCACGCTGACGATCGGGCTCGCGGCGACGCTGCTCGTGCTGAAGGTGGCGATCGAGGCGGGCAGCCTGCGCGCGGGGGCGGAGGGCGGGCTGCTGACGCCCGGTCTCGCGAACGGCGCGCTGCTCGGCGTCGTGCTCGGCGGGCTGTGGAGCCTCGTGTGGCCGGGCGCGTCGATCGGCGGATGCGCGCTGGTCGGCGCGACCGCGTTCCTCGCCGCGTCGATGCAGATGCCGATCACGGCCGTCGTGCTGCTGCTCGAATTCACGCGCGCGAATCACGACAGCCTGGTGCCGATGCTGCTGGCCGTGGCGGGCTCGCTGGTTGCGTACCGGTTCGCGCAGTGGGTGGTGGAGGGGCGGATGGGGGCGGTCGCGGCCGTCGCCACGCCGGTGACGGCGACCCGGTAGCCCTCCTCGGCACAGGCTGCGGCGCGCGGGCTGCGCCGCTGAAGTGCATCGATCTATATCACGGCAAGGAACGGGACGCCGCCGCGAAGCAGCACGTATTACGCCCGAACAGCACCTATCGGATCGAGCATTCGCCGAAGCCGCAGTAGCGATAAGACGCCGTTGCGCAATGCAACGGCGCGCCGTATGCCGTTTCGCCGACGCTATTCAAGCGTCCGGATCGAATTGCTGATTCCGCGTGCGCAGTCGATCACCGCTGGCGCGAGCTTGCGGCGCGCATCGTCGAACGTCCAGCGGCTCGTCGGCGCGACCACGTGCACGGCCGCGACCGGCTGCCCCTGGCTGCCGAGCACGGGCGCGGCAATCGACATGTCCCCGATGAACAGTTCTTCCTGGTTGGTCGCGTAGCCTTCGCGCCGTGCACCGTCGAGCAATGCGACGAGCTCGTCGAGCGCCGTGACCGTACGCGGCGTATGCGGCGTACGCACCATGCCGTCGAGCCGCACACGCGCTTCTTCCGGCGGCAACGCGCTCAGGAACGCACGGCCACTGCCAGTGCAGTACATCGGGATACGGCTGCCGATCGGCATGTGGATCGGCACGAACTTCGTCGATACGAAACGCGCGACGTAGACCATTTCGTCGTCGTCCGGCTCGGTGAGATTGGTGGTCTCGCCGGTCAGGTTCGTGAGCTCGGACAGGAACGGATTCGCGACGTCGATCAACGTATCGGCCGCGAGATAGTTGAAGCCGATCCGCATCACGTGCGGCGTGAGCTGAAAACGCCGCGTGATCGGATGCTTGCGGATGTAACCGAGCTGCTCGAGCGTATAGACCATCCGCTGCGCGGAGCTTTTCGTGATCCCTGCCGCGTCGGCCACTTCCGCCAGCGTCATCGTGCGCCGCTTCGCGCTGAACGCGCGCAGCACGTTGAGCCCTTTTTCCAGCGACTGATTGAACAGCAGATCGTTTGATTGATCGGATGACGTTTCCATGGCGAGGGGCGTGATCGATTCGATATCGCATCCTATCGTATCGAATATCGATACACAAAAATCTTTTCGCGATATTTTTGATTCGTTTTAAGATCGGGTCATCGTCGCAGTGTCGATCAGCGGCCGGCCGACGCACCGGGTTAATCGAGAAGGAGACGTCATGGTTTCGTTCATCAAGCGGTTCGGCGCACTGGCCGCCGGTTTCGCCACCTGTATCGCACTCTCGACGGCTTCTGCGAGCGCCGTTGCGGCCGAGCCCACGCTGAAGGTCGGCGCGACGGCCACCGGCGTGCCGTTCACGTTTCTCGACGTCAAGAGCAATTCGATCCAGGGGATGATGGTCGATGCGATCACCGCGGCCGGGAAGTCGGCCGGGTTTCGCGTCGACGTGCAGCAGACCGTGTTCTCGGCGCTGATCCCGTCGCTCACCACGCAGAAGATCGACATCATCTCGGCCGCGATGCTGAAGACGCCGGCGCGCCAGCAGGTCGTCGATTTCTCCGACACCGTCTACTCGTTCGGCGAAGGCCTGATCGTGAAGGCTGACGATCCGGGCCGCTATACGTCGATGGACGATTTCAACGGGCAGGTGGTCGGCGCGCAGGTCGGCACCGCGTTCGTCGATGCGCTCAACAAGAAGGGCATCTTCAAGGAAGTCCGGACCTATGATTCGATCGCCGACATCATGCGCGACGTCGCACTCGGGCGCATCAAGGCCGGCTTCGCCGACCAGCCGATCGTCGCGTACCAGATCGAGCACGGCGTCAATCGCCAGGTGCGGCTCGTGCCGGAATACCAGAGCGTGGTGAAGGGGCAGGTCTGCTTCATCGTGCGCAAAGGCGACACCGCGACGCTCGAACAGCTCAACGGCGCGATCCGCAAGATGAAGAGCGACGGCACGCTGCAGCAGATCCTGCAGAAGTGGCACATGAGCTGAGCACCGGCGCCCGATTCCCGTCCGGCATCGCCCGCGCGTCGCGGGCATCCACCGCGGCGCGCCGTTCGGGCGTCGCATAGGAGACCTCATGTTTTTTCAGAACGCGATCGATTTCCTGCCGATCCTGCTGAAGGGCGCGGTGATCACCGTCGAGATCACGGCATGCGCGTTCGTGCTCAGCTCGGTGCTCGGACTGATCCTCGCGCTGATGAAAGTGTCGCGCAACCGGGCGGTGTCGACGGCCGGCAGCACGATCGTCAACGTGATCCGCGGGCTGCCGATCATCGTGCAGCTGTTCTACATGTACTTCGTGCTGCCCGATCTCGGCGTGCAACTGTCGGCGTTCCAGGCCGGCGTGCTCGGCCTTGGCATCGCGTATTCGGCGTACCAGGCCGAGAACTTCCGCGCCGGCATCGAGGCGATCGATCGCGGCCAGATCGAAGCCGCGCACGCAATCGGCATGCGCGGCCCGATGATCATGCGGCGCGTGGTGCTGCCGCAGGCGTTCCGCATCGCGCTGCCGCCGTACGGCAATACGCTCGTGATGTTGCTGAAGGATTCATCGGTCGCGTCGACGATCACGGTCGCGGAAATCACGCGCGCCGGCCAACTGATCGCGTCGTCGACGTTCCAGAACATGAGCGTCTACACGCTCGTCGCGCTGCTGTATCTCGCGCTCGGCCTGCCGCTGATGTTCGGCGTGAACCGGCTCGGCAAGCGGCTCGCACTGAGGAGGGGCGCATGATCACGATCGATTCGATACACAAGCGGTTTCAGCAACACGCGGTGCTGAAGGGCGTGAGCCTCGACGTGCAGCAGGGTGAAGTCGTGTGCCTGATCGGGCCGTCCGGTTCCGGCAAGTCGACCGTGCTGCGCTGTATCAACGGTTTCGAGACCTACGACGAAGGGTCGATCACGATCGACGGCGTGAAGGTCGACGCACATTCGAAGCGCATCCACGAGCTCCGGATGCGCGTCGGCATGGTGTTCCAGCGCTTCAATCTGTTCGCGCACCGCACGGCGCTCGAGAACGTGATGGAAGGGCCGGTGCACGTGCGTCGTAGGCCGGCCGCGCAAGCGCGCGAGCAGGCCCGCGCGCTGCTCGACAAGGTCGGGCTCGCGCACCGGATGAATGCGTATCCGTCGGAGCTGTCGGGCGGCCAGCAGCAGCGCGTCGCGATCGCACGCGCGCTCGCGATGGAGCCGCAGGCGATCCTG
The DNA here is from genome assembly GCF_905339915.1 of Burkholderia sp. BCC1985. Taxonomy (NCBI): domain Bacteria; kingdom Pseudomonadati; phylum Pseudomonadota; class Betaproteobacteria; order Burkholderiales; family Burkholderiaceae; genus Burkholderia; species Burkholderia sp. BCC1985. The sequence continues at coordinate 108,230 of NZ_CAJPGY010000014.1, read as the reverse complement.
TTCGACGAGCCGACGTCGGCGCTCGACCCCGAACTCGTCGGCGAAGTGCTCGGCGTGATGCGCGGGCTCGCCCGCGACGGAATGACGATGGTGGTCGTCACGCACGAGATGGCGTTCGCACGCGAGGTGGCCGATCGCGTGTGCTTCCTCCACGACGGCACCATCTGCGAAAGCGGGTCGGCGCGCGCCGTGCTGACGCAGCCGACGCATCCCCGCACGCAGGAATTCCTGCGCCGCCTGCTGGCGTCGGACGGCGCCGACAACCCGGATCGAACATGAGTGCAACGAACGCGGCACCCGGACGGCCCGACTCGCCGTGGCCGGATTCGCTATGGGCGGCGACCGCCGCGCCGGCACCCGATACGCCCGCGCTCGACGCGTCCGTGTCGTGCGACGTGGCGATCGTCGGCGCCGGCTTCACGGGCCTGTCGACCGCACTTCACCTGGCCGAGCGCGGCGTGAACGTTCGCGTGATCGACGGCGCGCAGCCGGGCTGGGGCGCGTCGGGCCGCAACGGCGGGCAGGTGATTCCCGGGCTGAAATACGACCCGGACGAACTGGTGCGCCGGTTCGGCGATACGGCCGGCGAGCAGCTTGCCGGCATCGTCGGCGGCGCGGCCGACACCGTGTTCGACCTGATCGCGCGGCATGCGATCGACTGCGATGCGCGTCGCCACGGCTGGATCCAGCCGGCGCCGACCGCCGCGATGCTCGACACGGTCGCACGCCGGGCGCAGCAATGGGCCGCGCGCGGTGCACCGGTCGAGGTGCTCGGCCGCGACGACGTCGCGCGACGGCTCGGCACGCATGCGTATGCGGGTGGCTGGATCGATCGCCGCGCGGGCAGCGTGCAGCCGCTCAGCTATACGCGCGGCCTGGTGCGCGCCGCGCAGGCGAGCGGGGCCGTCGTGCACGGCTCGACCCGCGCCGTCGGGCTGACGCGCGTCGACGGCCGCTGGCGGATCGCGACGTCGGGCGGCGCGACGCTGTCCGCCCAGCGCGTCGTGATCGCGACCAACGGCTACACGGACGGGCTGTGGCCCGGCTTGCGCCAGTCGGTGATCGCCGCGAACAGTTTCATCGTCGCGACGGAACCGCTCGCGCCGGAGCTTGGTCGCGACATCCTCGCCGGCGGCGAAGTCGCATCGGATGCGCGGCGTCTGCTGCTGTATTTCCGCCGTGACGCCGCCGGGCGCCTGCTGATGGGCGGCCGCGGCCCGTTCGCCGAACCGCGTGCGCCGGGCGACTGGCGCCATCTCGAGCGCGCGACGACGCTGCTCTATCCGCAACTGAAGGGCGTCCGGTTCGAATACCGCTGGGCGGGGCGCGTCGCGATCACCGCGGATTTCCTGCCGCACGTGCACGAGCCCGCGCCGGGCGTGACGATCGCGCTCGGCTACAACGGTCGCGGTATCGCGATGGCGACGACGCTCGGCAAACATCTGGCCGCGCATCTGTCGGGCGATGCGCAACTGCCGCTGCCGTTCCGGGTCACGCCGATCCGACCGATTCCATTGCACGGGCTGCAGCGCTTCTATATCGCGGCCGGGGTCGCCTGGTATCGTCTGCTCGACAGCCTGTCCTGACGCCGGCGCGAGGGGCGGGTCGCCATCCATCGTTCGATCGGGCAGAATCGGCCTGCCGCCTTTCCCCCGACGGACGCCGCATGACCGACCCGACCGAACCTCCCGCCCGCCGCGCTTACGCGAGCTTCGCGCAACGCTACGCGGACATCGCGCCGACCAAGGCGCACAACGCACTCTACGAGCGTCCGGCAACGATGGCGCTGCTCGGCGACGTCGACGGCCTGACGGTGCTCGACGCCGGCTGCGGGCCCGGCATCTGCAGCGCGCATCTCGCGCGCCACGGCGCGACCGTCCACGCATTCGACATCACGCCCGAGATGGTCGCGCTCGCGCAAACGCGCTGCGCAGGCCTCACGGTCGACGTCGTGGAGGGCGACCTGGAGGTGCCGCTCGCGTGGCTGCCCGACGCGTCGTTCGACAAGATCCTGTGCTCGCTCGCGCTCGACTACGTGCGCGACCTCGCACCGACGCTGCGTGAATTCAGACGCGTCGCACGGCCCGGCGGGACGCTCGTGTTCTCGATGGCGCACCCGATGCGCGACTGGATGGACGAGCGTACACGCGGGGGCGCCACGTACTTCGATACGAGCCGTTTCGGCTTCCACTGGTCGGGTTTCGGCGAACCGAAGCCCTATGTCGAAGCGTGGCGCCGGCCGCTTGCCGACATCCTGAACGCGCTCGCCGACGCCGGCTGGCGGCTCGACCGGTTCGTCGAACCGACGCCGCTGCCCGAGATGAAGGCCGTGTCGGAGCGGCTCCATGCGGAGCTGTCGCTGGCGCCGGCGTTCCTCTGCATCCGCGCGCAGCGCTGACCAAAAGCGGCGGCGGGCCAGCCGTCAGCGTGCCGGCTCGTCGGTCAGCGTGCCGAGAAACGCTTCGATATCCTTGATGTCCTGCTCGGTCATCGCGGGCTGGTCGCCGGGCTTGCGATCGAACGGCGCATCCGTCACGTCGACGTTCGCGCGGTACTTCGCCGGGATGTCGTCGTACACGTCGACCTTGCCGTCCGCGCCGCGCGGATAGAACTTCTGCGGCGAGATGCTGCGTTCGTTGTAGAACGCCATCACCTGGTCGAGCGTATGGAACACGCCGTTGTGGAAGAACACGTGGCGCGTCGCCGCGTTGCGCAGCGTCGGCGTGAGGAACATCGCGCAGTATTGCGTCTGGTCCTTCAGGTCCGCGCGGAACGGCCCGCACACGCCGAGATCGAAGAACGCCGGGTTGCGGTTCTGCGCGAGCGCCTTGTTGCGCGGCGCGCCGAGCGCCTCGTACTGGTAGTCGGTAAACATCGGCGGCAAGCCGTCCTTGCCGGGCTTCGACAGGTGGCAGCCCGCGCAATTCGCCTTGTCCGGATCGTTGAAGAGCTTCAGCCCGCGCAACTCGGCCTGCGTGAGGCGCGCGCGGCCTTCGAGCCAGCGATCGTACTTGCTGCTGTACGGATGGAACGACGGATCCTCGACCTGATAGCGCGCGATCGCGAACATCGCCTCCGACACCGCGAGCTGCGGCGTGGAGAACACGCGTGGCCCGAACAGCTGCTCGAACTGCGCGCGATCCGGCGACTGCGCGAGCTTGCGCACGACGTCGTCGATGCTCGCATTGGCCATCTCGACCGGATTCAGCAGCGGCCCGAACGCTTGCTGCTGCAACGTATCGGCGCGGCCGTCCCAGAACATCCCGCCTTGCGGCACGAGCTGCGGCGCGGCCGACGTGCCGGCCACCTTCTGCGCCTTGACTACGCCGGCCGCGGATGCCGCCTGCTGCGCGACGCTCGGCGCGGCGTCGTTTTCGCCGGCATCGGGGCCGATGCTGAAGTTGGGCTGGCGATACAGGTACATCAGCGACGGCGGCGGGCGGTAGCCCTGCTGCGTCATCGCGAGGCCGCCCGGCTGCACGTCGAGCCCGTTCGGCGGCCCGTACGCATGATTGGGGCTGTGGCACGACGCGCACGACTGCTTGCCGGATGCCGACAGCGACGGATCGGCAAACAGCGCGCGCCCGAGCTGTGCGACCGCCGACAACGGCTGCGCGGCTGGGCGCTGCAGTACGACCGGATGCGGATTCGCACCCGTCCAGTCGGCGACGACGTCGCCGATCGCCGCCGGCGTACGGGCCGGAAACGCGATCGCGAATGCGCCATAAGCGAACACGGCCGCGCCGAGCACGAACGCCGCGCGGCGCAGCACGCGGGCAGGGGAACGCGGCGCGGCGCCGCCGGATGCGTCGGGAGACGGGAACGCGGGACGAGCTGTCATGCTGTCGGTCGAAAATCGGGCACCGTGTGAAAGCGGCGCGTTAAACGGAAACGGCCGGCGCACGATGCGCCGGCCTGCTGTTGCCTGCTGCGACCGGTTACGCGATGCCGGTCAGATCGACGGCGCCGCGCTCAGCACGGTGCCTTGCGCCGGATCGAGATACAGCGGCGCCGTGTTCGGCTTCGACGAGAAGTCGAACAGCCCGCGCAGGTCGCCGGCCGTCGCATCGAACGAACCGCCGCCGATGCGCTGGCCGCCGAGCCAGTTGTCCTCGATGAAGCGCACGACGGACGCCTGGTCGATCAACGTGTGGTCGACGTAGTTCTGCTTCGCGTACGGCGAGATCACGACGAGCGGAATGCGCACACCCGGGCCGCAGCGGCCATTCACCGTGCCGCCGTTCACGCCGGTGGTGCCGCCCGAGCCGCACTTGCCGTTGCCGTTCACCTGGTCGACCGCGTCGGACGACGCGCGGGTCGGTGCCGTGTACGCGTGGTCGTACCAGCCGTCCGAGTCGTCATAGGTGACGATCACGGCCGTGTTCTGCCAGTCGGGCTGCTGCTGCAGGAAGTTGACGACCTTCGTCACGAACGCCTGCTCGTCGAGCGGATCCGAGTAGCCGGCGTGCGCATCCTGCGCGGCCGGCGCCTTCAGGAAGCTGACCGACGGGAAGTTGCCGGCCTTCACGGCCGCGAAGAAGTCGTCGGTGTCGTACTGGTGGTTCGCCGGTTCGGCCGTCTTGCCGTCGGCTTCGAAGCTCGAGCCGATCGCCGCGACCGCGCTCGGGCGCGTGTGCTGCGGGTTCGCGGTCGACGCGTAGTACTGGAACCAGTTGTGGTGCGGGATGTAGTCGGTCGTCGCGGCGTTCACGGCGGTGGCGACCGTGCTGCGGCTGCAGCCGGTCGTGCCGTTGCTGTTGGTCGTCGACAGGTTGAAGCCGCCCATGAAGCCGCCCCACGTGATCTTCGCGCCGTTCAGCAGGTCGCCGATGTTCTTGCCGCTCATCATCGCCTGGTCGGTCGTGCTCGAGCACACGTCGAAGCCCGGGTCGACGTCGTTGATCATCGTGAAGCCGCCCTGGCCGTCGTTGATGTAGTACGAGGTGGCGGCGAGCGTCGACGGCTGCTTCGACGTCTTGACGATCTGCATCCCGTTGGTCTGGCCCGACACGACGTTCAGCGCGCCCGGCGTCGACGGGCCGTAGACCGTCGTGTACGCGTTGTCGCTCATCGCGAAGCGCTGCGCGTAGTTCCACAGCGCGGTCACGGTGTTGCCGTCGAAGTAGCCCATCACCTGGCCCTTCGTGCCGAACGCGCCGGCGCCGCCGGACGAACCCTTGCCCGTGTACTTCGGGAACAGGTCGGCGAGGCCGTTGTCCTCGGCCTGCTGCTCGGCCGTGTACGCATGGTTCTGGTCGGCGGTCGCGGCCTGCGTGCGGTCGAGGCGGAACGGGTTCGCGGCGTCGGTGCCGTTGGCCGTGTTCGTGAAGTTCGGGTTCGCGGTGAGCAGCGTGCCCGTCAGCCCGTTGATCGCCGGCGTGCCGGGCTTCGCGTTGAAGGCCGGTTCGCCGGACGGGTTCGACGCGTTCGGGTAGGTACCGAAGTAGTGGTCGAACGACACGTTTTCGCCGTAGATCACGACGACGTGCTTGATCGGCGTGGCGGTCTGCAGCGCGTCCTGCGACGACACGGCGGGCGTCGAGGTGGGATCGTCGCTGCCGCCGCAGGCGAACAGCGCAAGCGCCGCGGCTGCGCAGGCGGTGACGAGCAAGGCTTGACGGAACATCGGGAAACTCCAGGTAGGCTTTCGACGGTGAAGATCGGCCCCGTCGCCGTGTCGGTCCGGCGCGGAACGCGATAAAGCACCGGCATTGAAGCAGTTCGGTATGAAGATATGGGGGCGGACCGGTTTCGCGACGGTTGCGCCGCGGTATCGATTCCATTACGGCGCGGCGCGGCGCGAAAGAAAGCGGAAAGGGGCCACGCGGATGCAACCTGGGCGACACATTCGGCGGCGCGCACGGTCACGGCCGCGCATGCCGCGCGGGGCGGGCGGCAGCGCGCGGCGGGCCGGTTCGTGGGGTGCCGGGCCGCGTTCTTTTTTGACAAGCGTGTGACGCATTCATACGATGGTTGGCCCGCGGCGACGATTTCGCGTTGCCGGCCGTCAGCGAGGACTCAACGTGCCGATTCCCGTTCTGTTTGCGGTCCTGTGCGCGGCCTTCCTGCATGCGTCGTGGAATGCGCTCGTGCGCAGCAGCGGCGACCGGTTGCGCTCGGCCACGGTGCTGCAGATCGCGATCGGGCTGTTCGCGCTGCTGTTCCTGCCGGCCGCCGTGCCGATCACGCCGGCGAGCTGGGCCTGCGTCGTCGCGTCGGCGGTGCTCCACGTCGTCTATACGCTGCTGCTGGTGCGCGCTTACGAGCACGGCGACCTGAGCGTCGCGTATCCGGTCGCACGCGGCACCGCGCCGCTGCTCATCACGCTGGGCGCCGCGGCGTTCGCGGGCGAGCGCCTGAACGCGGGTGCGCAAGGCGGGCTCGTGCTGATCTGCGCCGGCATCATGGCGATCGGGCTGGAGCGCGGCCGCGGCGCGCGGCACCGGATGACGCAGGTGCTGCCGACTGCGTTCGCCACCGGCGTATCGATCGCCGCGTACAGCGTGGTCGACGGGATCGGCGTGCGGGAAAGCGGCAGCACGGTCGGCTATACGGCGTGGATGTTCGTGCTGACCGGCTTGCTGATGGCCGCGTACTACCGGCTGCGGGCGGGGCCGCTGCGGCTCGCGCAGGATGTCGGTGAAACGGCGAAGGCCGCATGCGGCGGCGTGTGCGCGGCGCTCGCATACGGGATCGTGATCTGGGCGATGGAGCGTGCGCCGATGGGCCCGGTGTCGGCGCTGCGCGAAACGAGCGTGGTGTTCGCGGCGCTGATCGCGCGCGTCTATCTCGGCGAGCGGCTGACGCCGCGTCGCGCCGGCGGGTGTCTGGTGATTGCGTGCGGGGCGTTGCTGATCAGCGCGTCCGAAGCGGTGCGCTGAGCGCGGCTGCCGAACCGGGCATCGCCCGGCCGGTCGCGCGGCGCCGCATCAGCCTTCCACCGGCATCGCACTCGTGCACTTGATCTCGTCGAGGCACACGCTCGAATGCACGCCGCTCACGCCGGGAATCCGCATCAGCGTTTCGAGCAGGAACGTGGACAGCCCCTTCAGGTCGCGCGCGACGACCTTCAGCACGTAGTCGATATCGCCCGTCACCGAGAAACACTCCTGGATCTGCGCGAGATCCGACACGAGTTTCTGGAACTTCGACAGGTCGCGGATATGCCCGCGCTCCATCGTCACGTGCACGAACGCGGTGACGCCGAACCCGAGCGTGTCGGGGCACAGACGGGTTTCGTAACGGCGGATCGCGCCGATCTCCTCCAGCCGGCGGTGGCGTCGCAGCGTCTGCGCGGGCGACAGGCCGACCGCCTTCGCCAGGTCGAGGTTCGACGCACGGCCGTTCTCCTGCAGCACCGACAGCAAATGGCGATCGATGCGATCGAGAACCGGTTCAGGCATTTTTGTTTCCTCATCTGTCTCCCGCGTGCAATCTTATCTCATAATGTAGGGTTTGCATGAGCCGGTTACGCAACCCGATTTCGCTGTCGCGACGCTAAACTGACGCCGGATTTTCGTGTGCGCCTGCAGCAAGGCGGAAAGAGCGACGGTCGGCGGCCGGTATGGCGGGCCCGCCGACAGGAATCGGGGGTCGCCACGCGAAGATTGCAGTCCCCAACCCGGCGGCTCCACGAACGGCCGCCGGCACAGCAAAACAGCGCCCGGCACACCGAGGCGCGCCGCACCGCTTCCGGCGGAGGCGGGCAAAATGGAGAAGACATGGTTTCTGGAAACGAGAAGGACGGCCTGAAGCGGGGGCTGAAGAACCGGCACATCCAGCTGATCGCGCTCGGCGGCGCGCTCGGCACGGGGTTGTTCCTCGGCATCGCGCAGACGATCAAGATGGCCGGCCCGTCCGTGCTGCTCGGCTACGCGGTGGCCGGCGTCGTCGCGTTCTTCATCATGCGCCAGCTCGGCGAGATGGTGGTCGACGAGCCGGTCGCCGGCTCGTTCAGCTACTTCGCCGACAAGTACGTCGGCCACTTCACCGGCTTCCTGTCCGGCTGGAACTACTGGGTGCTGTACATCCTCGTCAGCATGGCCGAGCTGTCGGCCGTCGGGATCTACGTGCAGTACTGGTGGCCCGGCGTGCCGACCTGGGTGTCGGCGCTGGTGTTCTTCGTCGCGATCAACCTGCTGAACCTGGCGAGCGTGAAGTCGTACGGCGAGACGGAATTCTGGTTCTCGATCATCAAGGTCGCCGCGATCGTCGGGATGATCGGCTTCGGCGGCTGGCTGCTCGCGAGCGGCCATGCGGGGCCGGAAGCGAGCGTCGCGAACCTGTGGCAGCACGGCGGCTTCTTCCCGAACGGCGTGTCGGGGCTCGTGATGTCCATGGCGGCGATCATGTTCTCGTTCGGCGGGCTGGAGCTGATCGGCATCACCGCGGCCGAGGCCGACGATCCGAAGCACAGCATTCCGCGCGCGACCAACCAGGTGATCTACCGGATCCTGATTTTCTACATCGGCGCGCTCGCCGTGCTGCTGTCGCTGTATCCGTGGGAGAAGGTCGTCACCGGCGGCAGCCCGTTCGTGCTGATCTTCCACGCGCTGAGCAGCAACCTGGTCGCGAACGTGCTGAACGTGGTCGTGCTGACGGCCGCGCTGTCGGTCTACAACAGCGGCGTGTACAGCAACAGCCGGATGCTGTTCGGCCTCGCGAAGCAGGGCAACGCGCCGAAGGTGCTGTGCTCGGTGAACAAGCGCGGCATTCCGCTCGCCGCGCTCGGCGCGTCGGCGCTCGCCACCGGCGCGTGCGTGCTGGTCAACTACTTCATGCCGGGCAAGGCGTTCGAGGTGCTGATGGGCCTCGTCGTGTCGGCGCTGATCATCAACTGGGCGATGATCACGCTGATCCACCTGAAGTTCCGCCAGGCCAAGCGCATCGCCGGAGAGCAGACTTCGTTCCGCAGTCTGGGCTATCCTTTCACGAATTACCTGTGCCTGGCGTTCATGGCCGGCATTCTCGTCGTGATGTACCTGACGCCGGATCTCCGCCTGTCGGTGTACCTGATTCCCGTATGGCTCGCGGTGCTCGCAGTCGGGTATCGCTTCCGTCAGAAGAATGCGGACTATGTGATGCGCGACGGCGCGTCCGCGCGCTGACACGGGCATCCCGACCATTCTTCCAAACGAGACCGACATAGCCATGTTCGAACACATCGACGCGTACCCGGGCGATCCGATCCTGACGCTCAACGAGAACTTCCAGAAAGATCCGCGCGATCAGAAGGTCAACCTGAGCATCGGCATCTATTTCGATGCCGAAGGCCGGATTCCCGTGATGGGGGCCGTGCGCGAAGCCGAAACCGCGCTGCAGCGCGACCTCGGCCCGAAGCCTTACCTGCCGATGGTCGGCCTCGCCGCGTATCGCGACGCCGTGCAGGCGCTGGTGTTCGGCGCCGATCATCCGGCGCGTGCGGCCGGCCGCATCGCGACCGTGCAGACGCTGGGCGGCTCGGGCGCGCTGAAAGTGGGCGCCGATTTCCTGAAGCGCTACTTCCCGGACGCGCAGGTGTGGCTCAGCGACCCGAGCTGGGAAAACCACCGCTTCATCTTCGAGCGCGCGGGTTTCACGGTGAACACGTACCCGTACTACGACGAAGCGACGGGCGGCCTGAAGTTCGACGCGATGCTCGCGGCGATCGACGCGCTGCCGGCGCGCAGCATCGTATTGCTGCACGCGTGCTGCCATAACCCGACCGGCGTCGATCTCGACGAAGGCCAGTGGGAGAAGCTGATCGACGTGATCGAGGCGCGCGGGCTGCTGCCGTTCGTCGACATGGCGTACCAGGGCTTCGGCGCTGGCCTCGACGCGGACGCGTTCGCCGTGCGCGAACTGGCCCGCCGCGGCGTGCCGGCACTCGTCGCGAACTCGTTCTCGAAAAACTTCTCGCTGTATGGCGAGCGCGTCGGCGGCCTGAGCGTCGTCTGCGACGATGCGGCCGCGGCCGAGCGCGTGCTGGGCCAGCTGGCCGGCGCGGTGCGCTCGAACTACAGCAACCCGCAAACCTACGGCGCGAAGGTCGTCGCGACCGTGCTGAACACGCCCGCGCTGCGCAAGCAGTGGGAAGAGGAGCTCGCCGCGATGTGCCGCCGGATCGCGCGGATGCGCCAGTCGATCCACGACGGCCTGCGCGACTACGTCAGCGGCGAAGCCCTCACGCGCTACGTGAAGCAGCGCGGGATGTTCACGTACACGGGCCTGACCGAATCGCAGGTCGATGCGCTGCGCGAAGTGCACGGCGTGTATATCCTGCGTTCGGGCCGCATGTGCGTCGCGGGGCTGAACGATTCGAACGTCGGCATCGTCGCGGATGCGATCGGCAAGGTGCTGAAGAGCGGCGTCTGACCGGTGCGCCCCCCGGGCGCCCGATCGCATCGCATGAGCCGGCTGTCTCCCCCGCGGAGGCAGCCGGTTTTTTCTTGCGCGGCGGCGGCGCGGCGGTACGATGGCGGATCGAACGCAAGACGAGGGAGCGGCATGGCAATTCGAATCGTACGGCTCGGCACGCCGCGCGCGGCCGGCGAGGGCCTGAGGATCGGCACGGTGCGGCGGCCGCCGCGCGGGGTACCCAAGGCGGAATTCGCATCGCGCAACTACTATGATGTGTGGCTGCCGACGCTGTCGCCGAGCCCCGAGCTGGTCGCGCAGGCGCAGGCTGCCGAAACCGACGCCGAATGGCGTGCGTTCACGCGCCACTTCCGCGCGGAAATGGCGCACGGCGACGCACCGAAGGTGCTGGACCTGCTCGCCGCGCTGTCGGCGACGAGCGCGTTCTCGATCGGCTGCTATTGCGAGGACGAGCGCCGCTGCCATCGCAGCGTGCTGCGCGAACTGCTGGCGGAGCGCGGCGCGTCGATCGACGCGGAAGCGGGCTAAGCGCCCGTCGGGCGGCGCTTCGTGCGGCGCAGCGAACCGGTTGACGTGGGTCAAGCGTGCGGTGCCGCGGGCCGCTATGCTCATGTCATGAATTGCCCCGACGATGACAGGCGGACAGATGCAGATTGCCTTTCCACCCGAACCGCCCGAATATTGCGCGCGCGATCTGGTCGTCGCGTTTTCGGCGCTGGTCGACGGCCGCTGCGTGCAGTGCGCGATCACGGCCGAAGCACTGGAAGACCATTTCGGTGCGCCGTCGCTGCTGGAACGGGATTTGCTGGATGCATTCGATGCGCACCGGTCGGCGATCGAGGCGAAGGCACGACAAATGCTCGACGAAATCGGCGGCCGGCCGGTGTTGCTGCACAGTGGTCACTTCCGGATGGACGGCTGATTCCGCAGGAGGACGCATGACACTGCAAGGCACGATTCATGAACGCGACTGGTCGGTCGAGATCGAGACGCGACAGTGCGAATCCGGCGAGTTCCGCTGCCGTGTGTCGGTCGAGCACGGCACCGGGCCGGCGCGCTTTCACCACACGTTCGAGCACAGTCATGCGTATCCCACGGAGCACGAGGCCGCGATCGAAGGGTTGCGGGCCGGGATGACGTGGATCGAAATGAAGGCGTCGCAGACGTTCAGCATGTGAACCGCCTCGCGCCGACGGCGCGCGGAGGCAATGCTGCCACGGCAGTGATCGCCGCATCGGTCGTCGCGCCGCGCGACATGCGTGCGGGCGGATTCCGCGGCGGGCAGGGCAGGGAAACATGGGGCAGGCAATCCGGTCGACGAGCGGCGACCGCGTCAGGAGGAACGACATGGGCGTGGGCATGCAGATCGTCTGCGTCGGATTCGCGGGTTCCGCCGCGCTCGAAGGCGAAGCGGGGGCGCAGCTGGTGCGGCTCGAACGATTCCGCGCGCGGCTCGACGATTGCCTGCTGGCGATCGAGTCGCGCACGACCGGCGACGGCGGCCGGACCTACGACGTGCGCCTCGAACTGCTCATGCATGATCGCGCGCCGGCGGTGCTGCCGGGCAGCAGCGGCGACGACGTGAACGAGACGATCCGGCGCGTGTTCGCGCAAGCCGAACAGGCGCTGTCCGCCTGGCAGGCCGGCGAACCCGAAGCGGTCGCGCGGCATGCGGCCACGACGGGCGCGGCCGCGCAATGACGCCGGCCGCGCGTCGGGCGTCAGACCTGCGCGAGCGCCTGCGCGTCGAGGATCCGCACGCGCTTGCCGCGCGTTTCGACGAGCGAATCCCGATGGAACCGCGAGAACATCCGGCTGACGGTCTCGAGCTTCATGCCGAGATAGCAGCCGATTTCCTCGCGCGTCATCCGCAGGTTGAATTCCGATGCCGAATAGCCGCGCGCCTCGAAGCGCGCCGACAGGTTCAGCAGGAACTGCGCGACGCGCTGCTCGGCCGACATCGTGCCGAGCAGCAGCATCTGGCTCGATTCACGGACGATCTCGCTGCTCAGCATCTGGTAGAGGAAATGCTGCATCGGCTTCATCTCGCGGCACGCCGCCTCGAGCGCGCCGAACGGGATGATGCACACGACGCTGTCCTCGAGCGCGATCGCGTCGCAGCAGTGCTGGCCGCTGCCGATGCCGTCCATGCCGAGCGTTTCACCGGCGATCTGGAAGCCGGTCACGTGCTCGCGGCCGTCGCGATGCATCATCACCGTCTTGAACGAGCCCGCACGGACTGCATAGATGCTGTGGAACGGGTCGTCGATGCGGAACAGCGCGTCGCCCTGGCGAACCTGCCGGGTCGAGCAGATGATCGCGTCGAGGCGGCCGTACTCGTCCGCAGTCAGGTCGGGCGGCAGGCACATCGAGCGCATCGCGCAGCCCGAGCAGCGCGCGGCCGGGGTTTTGACGGCGTCGGTGCGCGCGACCGCACGAAGCGGAGTCGTTGGCCGAGGCACGACGGGCGGGGCGGTGGCGCAGGCAGTGGCGGTAGACATGAGTCACTCCGGCTCGATCAGGGGTGGTGCGCGCGAGCGTGCACCAGGGATTCGATGACGCGGCATGCGGCGTCGAATTCGGCGGTCTTGTCGAAGAAATAATCGGCGCCGGCCGCCGCGCATGCCTCTCTGAATGCCGCCGCCGAGTGGTTCGTCAGCACGATCGTGATGACGCGCGGCGTGGCCTTCGACAGCATCCCGATCAGGTCGAGACCGCTGCCGTCCGCGAGCCGCAGGTCGACGATCACGACGTCCGCGTGGCTGCTGCGGATGTGCATCCACGCGTCCTGGCCGTCTTCCGCTTCGCCGACGACCGCGACGCCGCGGATCGCGCCGACGAGCAGCGCGATCCGTTGCCGGACGGCGATGGCGTGATCGACGAGAAACACCCTGAGCGCGACGGCGGGTGACAGGCTGGCATTCATGCCGGCAGTATCGTGTTGCGCCGCCAAAAATGAAATCGGCCGAACTGGAAGTTTGTGTAGGCCGCTTCGACGTGTTGTAGGGCGATTCCTACAACGCGTACGGGAAGGCGGCGGCGACGCCCGAGCCGCGCTGGCTGGCGTGCGTGGTGCAAGGTTGCCGGTCGCCGCCGCCGCCGTCGAATCAGCCGTGCCGGCGCGCGGCCAGCGCGTCGCGTGCCGTGCGGCACGCGGCCAGATCCCATGCGGCGCAGCCGACGGTCTTGAACAGCAGCGGGCCGCTGCGCGCGAAGGCGCCGCGCAGCACGTCGGCGAGCGACGCGACCTGCTGCCAGTCGACCTGCGCGACGATCAGGTCGCCGGCCTCGTGGCGCGCGCCGGCCGGATCGTCGACGACGAGCCGGCTGTGGCGCACGGTATCGGCGTCGATTTCGGCGGCATCCGCGGTGAACGCGCCGACCCCGACCACGAGGCGGCCTTCGCGTGCCGCTTCGCGATAGACGGGCGTGCGGCTCGTCGTCAGCGTGACGACGACATCGATCGCATCGGGAATCGCATCGCCGTCGAGCGGCGCGAGCTGCGGCGCCTGCGCGCGGTGCGCGGCGCAGAACGCGGCCGCGCTGTCGGCGCGCGAGCCGCGCACGCGCAGGCGCGCGTCCGGAAAGATCGCCGCGAGCGCTTCCGCGTGATTGGCCGCCTGCTTGCCGGTGCCGATCAGCAGGATGTCACGCGGCGCGGCGCCGTGCAGCGCCTGGATGCCCAGCGCGGTAACGGCCGCCGTGCGGCGCCCGGTGACCGTCGGGCCGTCGAGCACGAAGCGCAGCTCGCCGGTCGTCGCATCGTATGCGCTCACCTGCCCGAGGATCGTCGGCAGCCCGCGCGCGCCGTTGCCGGGGCACACGTTCACGAGCTTGTGGCTCGCGAGGTCGCGCGCGCTCGACGGCATCGACAGCATCACGCCGCCGGCCTGCAGCGGCACGACCAGGCGTTCGGGACTGACGATTTCGCCCGCCGCGTATTCGGCGACGGTGTGCCTGAGCGTCGCGAGCAGCGCGGGGTAGTCGAGCAGCGCGGCCGTTTCGGCGGCGTCGAAAGAGGGAATCCGGGAGAGGGCGGTCATCGTGTCGGTCGGTTGGGGCGGTGGGCGTGGGAGACGGGCGCATCGCGCGCTCGCCACGGAGGCGGCCGGCTGTCGCGGCGGCAGGCGGTCTGGATCAAATCTATACCAGTTTCCGGCCACCCGGCAAGCCGGAAAAGCCAGCGGACGGCCGATTTTGGTTCTAATATCCGTCCAGATGGGCGTCGCGCGCACCGGCGCCGGTACCGCTCCGGTATAGTGCGACGCATTCCCGATCCCCACCCGACCGGGCAGGAGCCCCAGATGATGTCCGCACGTCCCGAATCGCTCGAAGCCGGTTTCCGGCCGCTGCAGATCTACGAACAGGTCGCCGAAAGGATTCGCGACGAGATTCGCGCGGGGCGCTACGCGGCCGATTCCAGGCTGCCGTCGGAGCGCGAGCTCGCGGCGCTGTTCCAGGTTGGCCGGCCGGCCGTGCGCGAGGCGCTGGGCGCGTTGCAGAACGAAGGGCTGGTGTTCACGAAGCGCAATTCGGGCACCTACGTCGTGCCGGCGCCGCTCGACGTACTCGCGCAGCGCGGCGACCCGCAAGGCGCGCCCGATGCCGACTTCAGCCCGACGTCGACGCTCGACGTGCGGCTCATCCTCGAGCCCGCGATCGCGCGCCTCGCGGCCGCGCACGGTCGCGCCGATCCCGTCGCCGAAGGCTATCTCGCACAGATGGAAACCGTCTCCGACATCGACGATCCGCAGCAGCGCGCGCTGTGGAACGAGAGCGACCGGCTGTTCCACCGGCAGCTCGCGCTGATGACCGGCGACGCGCTGATCGTGAAGATCGCGGACGAAGTCGCGAAGACGATGGACCAGCCGCTGTGGAAGCGGCTGAAGGACGACGGCATCTACGACGCGGGCCGGATCCGGCTCTACGTGTCCGAGCACCGGCTGATCTACGAGGCGATCGTGTCCGGCGACGCCGATGCGGCCGCGTTCTATGTCGAGCAGCACATTCTTCGCGTGCGTCGCGACATCACGCCGAAGTAATGCGCGCCGCCTCACTCTGGTCTAAAAAATGACCAGAATAGCAAAAATCTTTTTGAAATTGCTTGCATGGTGACCACATGTGTCCTACATTGGTTTCACACAAAACCAATCAGGAGACACCATGCGACACTTCGTTACCGCGCTCTCGGTGGCCGTTGCCGCCGGCGCGCTGAGCGCCGCGCACGCGCAGGAAGTCGTGATGATCGGCCATTCGGCGCCGCTCACCGGCCCGCAGGCCGCGAACGGCAAGGACAATGAAAACGGCGCGCGCCTCGCCGTCGACGAGCTCAACAAGGCGGGCGTGAAGGTGGCCGGCAAGACGGTCACGTTCAAGCTGGTGTCGGACGACGACCAGGCCGACCCGAAAGCGGGCGTGCAGGTCGCGCAGAACCTGGTCGACAAGGGCGTGGTCGCGGTGCTCGGGCCGTACAACTCGGGCGTCGCCATTCCGGCATCGCGTGTGTACAGCAACGCAGGCGTCCCGATGTTGCCGGTCGCGTCGAATCCGGCACTCACGCGGCAGGGCTTCAAGAACATCTTCCGGATCGGCGCGAGCGACGAACAGCTCGGCGGCACGATGGCGACCTTCGCCGCGAAGACGCTGAACGCGAAAACCGCCGCGGTCATCGACGATCGCACCGCGTACGGGCAGGGCGTCGCCGAGCAGTTCATGAACGTCGCGAAGGCGAACGGGATCAAGATCGTCGACCAGGAGTACACGAACTCGTCGGCCACCGATTTCCTCGGCATTCTCACCAAGATCAAGGCCAGCAATCCCGACGTGATCTTCCTCGGCGGCTATGCGGCGCAGGGCGCGCCGATGGCGAAGCAGATGAAGCAGCGCGGCTTGCGCGCGAAGCTGCTCGGCGGCGACGGCATCTGCTCGGCCGACATGGGCAAGGTCGCGGGCGAGGCCGCGTCGATCGTCTATTGCGCGCAGGGCGGCGTCGCGCTCGAGAAGACGCCGGCCGGCCGCGAATTCCTGAAGAAGTACCACGACACCTATCACACGGATACGCAGGTCTACGGCGTCAACTACTACGACGGCATGAAGCTGCTCGCCGACGCGATGGTCAAGGCCGGCACGACCACCGACAAGGCGAAGCTGATCGCGCAGCTGGCGAAGTCGAACTATGCGGGCGTCGCGGGCACCTATTCGTTCGACGAACGCGGCGACCTGAAGGGCGCGCCGACCAGCGTCTACGTGATCCGCAACGGGCTGCCCGTACCGTACGCGAAGTAAAACCGTTACCGGAACGACGGCGCCGGTGCGCCGTCGTTCGTCTTCACGCTTTCGATCTTCATGAAAATTTCCCGATCCCTTTCCACCGTCGAAGTGCATACCGGCGGAGAAGCGTTCCGCATTGTCACGAGCGGGTTGCCGCGCCTGCCCGGCGACACGATCGTCCAGCGCCGCGCATGGCTCAAGGAGAACGCGGACGAGATCCGCCGCGCGCTGATGTTCGAGCCGCGCGGCCACGCCGACATGTACGGCGGCTACCTGACCGAGCCGGTGTCGCCGAACGCGGATTTCGGCGTGATCTTCGTGCACAACGAAGGCTACAGCGACCATTGCGGGCACGGCGTGATCGCGCTGTCGACCGCCGCGGTCGAGCTCGGCTGGGTGCAGCGCACGGTGCCGGAGACGCGCGTCGGCATCGACGCGCCATGCGGCTTCATCGAGGCGTTCGTGAAATGGGACGGCGAGCATGCGGGGCCGGTGCGCTTCGTCAACGTGCCGTCGTTCATCTGGCAGCGCGACGTGTCGGTCGACACGCCGTCGTTCGGCACCGTGACCGGCGACATCGCGTATGGCGGCGCGTTCTATTTCTACGTCGACGGCGCGCCGTTCGACCTGCCGGTGCGCGAGGCGGCCGTGGAGAAGCTGATCCGCTTCGGCGCCGAAGTGAAGGCCGCCGCGAACGCGAAATATCCGGTCGTGCATCCGGAGATTCCGGAGATCAACCATATCTACGGCACGATCATCGCGAACGCGCCGCGCCATCCGGGCTCGACGCAGGCAAATTGCTGCGTGTTCGCGGATCGCGAGGTCGACCGCTCGCCGACCGGCTCCGGCACCGGCGGCCGCGTCGCGCAGTTGTACCTGCGCGGCCGGCTCGCGGCCGGCGACACGCTCGTCAACGAGTCGATCGTCGGCACCGTGTTCAAGGGGCGCGTGCTGCGCGAGACGACGGTCGGCGACATCCCGGCCGTGATCCCGGAAGTGGAGGGCAGCGCGCACATCTGCGGATTCGCGAACTGGATCGTCGACGAGCGCGATCCGCTGACCTACGGTTTTCTCGTGCGCTGAGCAGCGGCGCACGGCACCGTTGTACCAGGCTTGGCGCGCGGCCCCGTTGCGGGGCGCGCGCCCTTTTTTGTTGTAAAAACGCACGCCCGGACGCCGTTCGCGCAGGCCCGGGACGGCCGCCGGCCGGTGGGCGGCGCGAGTTTTGGTACGATGCAGCCTTTCCAGCAGATCCCCCACCCGCGTGAATCGCCGAAACGTGTCGTCAGTGCGTGACCTCAGTGCCAAATGGGTCGCGCGCGCCCAACCCGTCGCGGCCGCTGCCGCCGTGCTCGTCAAGCGTGTCCTGGCCAGCGCCTGGCACCATCTCCGTCATCCGACGCGCCGCGGCGTGCTGCGCGCGGCTGCCGCCGTGCCCGCACTGTTCCTGCTGTACGTGCTGGTGCTGATTCCGTTCACGCCGGGCATCGGCGACATCCGCAAGGCGCGCGTCGACCAGCCGGCGCAGGTGCTGTCCGCCGACGGCAAGGTGCTGGCGGAATTCAAGCCGTCGAACCGCGAATGGGTGTCGCTCAAGCAAATCTCGCCGCACATGGTCGACGCGCTGATCGCCACCGAGGACCATCGTTTCTACGAGCATCACGGTCTCGACTGGAAGCGCACGGCGTCGGCCGCGCTCCATACGTTCTCGGGCAGCCGCCAGGGCGGCTCGACGATCACGCAACAGCTCGCGCGCAACCTGTATCCGGACGAGATCGGCCGCGCGCCGACGCTCACGCGCAAGGTGAAGGAGGCGATCACCGCGCTGAAGATCGAGGCCGTCTACAGCAAGGACCAGATCCTCGAGACCTACCTGAACACGGTGCCGTTCCTGTACAACGCGTACGGCGTCGAGATGGCCGCGCGCACCTATTTCGACAAGTCGGCCGACGAGCTCGACGTGCTCGACAGCGCGACGCTCGTCGGGATGCTGAAGGGCAACAGCTACTACAACCCGGTGCTGAATCCCGAGCGCGCGCTGCAGCGGCGCAACACGGTGCTCGGCCAGATGGTGAAGTACGGCAAGCTGTCGCCGGCGCAGTTCGCGCAGTTGCAGCGCCGGCCGCTGCGCATCGACTTCGAGCGCCAGAAGGAGCCGCCGGGGCCCGCGCCGCACTTCGCGCAGCAACTGCGTAAATGGCTGATCGGCTGGGCCGACCGCAACGACTACAACATCTATTCGGACGGGCTGATCGTGCGCACCACGATCGATTCGCGTCTGCAGCAGATGGCGACCCAGGCGCTGACGCTGCAGGCGAACCAGCTGCAGGGCATCGCGAACAATGCGTGGAGCGGCCGCGACGGCTGCGGCACCGACAACGAGGTGTTTCGCACCTTCATGCGCGAGTCGCCCGAATACAAGGCCGCGCAGGACGCCGGCAAGAACGATGCGGTCGCGATGAAGCAGCTCGCCGCCGACCGCGGCTTCATGCGCGCGCTGTGCAAGGCGAAGACCGACGTGCAGGCCGGCTTCGTCGCGATCGATCCGCGCGACGGGCAGATTCGCGCGTGGGTCGGCAGCCGCGACTTCACGAACGAGCCGTTCGATCACGTCGCGCAGGCGCGGCGTCAGCCGGGCTCGACCTTCAAGCCGTTCGTCTATGGCGTCGCGTTCGCGAACGGGATGAAGCCGGACGACACCTTCATCGACCAGGCGGTCGAGATTCCGCTGAAGGGCGGCGAGATCTGGCGGCCGAGCGACGACGCGCCGCCGACGGGCAAGCCGATGACGCTGCGCGACGCGGTCGCGCTGTCGCGCAACCGGATCACCGCGCAGGTGATGGAGAAGGTCGGTCCGGCGGCCGTGGCGCGGTTCGCGCGCGACATGGGCGTGCGCGAAAGCCCGCTCGAGCGCGTGCCGTCGCTTGCGCTCGGCACGAGCCCCGTGACGCTGAAGGAGATGGTCGCATCGTACGCGACAATCGCGAACGGCGGGCTGTACGTCGAGCCGCAAATGGTGACGCGCATCGAGAACCGCCGGGGCGAGGTGCTCGCCGAATACGCGCCGGCGCCGCCCGAGCGCGCGCTCGACGCCGAAACCGACAAGACGCTGCTCGACGTGATGCGCGGCGTCGTGACGCGCGGCACCGGCAGCAGCATCCGTACGCGCTTCGGCATTCGCGGCGACGTGGCCGGCAAGACCGGCACCACGCAGGACAACGCGGACGGCTGGTTCATCCTGATGCAGCCCGGGCTGGTGGCCGGCGCGTGGGTCGGTTTCGACGACGGCCGCGTGACGCTGCGCAGCGACTACTGGGGGCAAGGCGCGCACAGCGCGCTGCCGATCGTCGGCGAGTTCTTCCAGCGCGCGCAACGCGCCCGGATCGTCGACACGAAGCTGAAATTCGACACCGAACCGTCGCCCGGCTGGTTCGCGTCGGTGCGTGAACGGGTGACGGACCTGGTCGACGGCTGGTTCGGGCCCGAGCCGAAGCAGGCGGCGGCGCCCGTCAGGACGCAGCGTATCGAGCGCGAGCCGGAGGCGGACGCAGCCGCGGCGTCGGCCGCATTCGGCGCGTCGGCGCCCGAGGCGGCATCCGGCGGCATCGTCGAGGAATGGGTGCCCGCGTCCGAGGTGGCGGCATCGGCCGCTGCGTTGTCGGCGTCGCAACCGCCGGTCGCGCAGCCGCCGGCGACGGGCGGCAATGCGACGAGCCCGGGCAACGCCGGGGGCGGCCTCGGCTCCGCCCCGGCCGTCGCGCCTTCCGCTACGCCGGCGCCGGCGCCGACACCGGCTTCACCCGACGCGACCAGCGGTTCGGAGTAACGAGCCGTTCAGATTTCGCGCGAGGCTGCCGTAATAACGTTGTCACGACAGCTCGCGCGGTCGCTCCGCGCCTTTCCGATGCGGCTCATCACCGATCACGTCGCGCTCGCGCGCGACGACATCTCCGCCGGCGTCCCGCTCGGCTTCGATCTCTACGATGCCGGCGGCGCCGCGCTGCTGCCCGCCGGCACGACGCTGCGCGATCCCGCGCAGCATGACTTCCTGTTCGATCACTTCCGGCCCGTGCGCCGGCGCGATGACGCCGAGCCTGCCGCGCCGGCGCACGACACCGTGCCGGCCGCCACGCGCATGGGGCTGTCGGCCGGCGCCGCGATCGGCATCCGGCGGCGGGTCGGCGCGACCCGCGTGCTGCAGCGCTGCCGGTTGATCGGGGTCGGCGCATCGGGCGCGCTGTTCGTCGAGCCGCAGCCGGCGGTCGTGCTCGAGTTCGCCCGCGGCGACGACGTCGAGGCGGTCGCGATCGGCCGGTCGGCCGTGTCGCGCTTCGGTGCGACCGTCGAAGCGGTGCAGGCAGCGGGCGCCGCGCCGTTCATGGTGCTGTCGCCGCCGGGCTTTGTCGACCGGTTGCGCACGCGCGCGGAGCCGCGCGTGCTGGTACGGATCGCGGCCCGCTGCACCGGCGTGCCGGCGCAGGCCGACGGCATCGGGATCGTGCGCGATCTCAGCCTGAACGGACTGTCGATCGCGCTCGACCGGCCGCTCGCGGCGGCCGGCGAGACGTTGCGCGTGCAGTTGCCGTATGCGGACGAGGACCGTGTCGCGCTGCTGACGCTCGACGGGACGGTGCGTGCGGTGCATGCCGATCCGGCCGGGTCGGGCTGGACGCTTCACCACGCGGCGTTCGACGAAGTCGCTGCCGCCGACCGGATGCGCCTCAAGGCGCTGCTGTTCGACCTGTCGTCGGGGGCGGTGGAGGCGGAGCAGGTCCGCTGATGTGTCGAACGGAGAAGCGGGGCAAACGTGGCAACCGCTGGGCGGTCGTCCACGGCCCGGTGAATCGATCCGCACTGCGCGAGCCGGGCGAGAGCGCGCCGCAGCCTATTGGCTGCGGATGCGGCCATAATCATCTGATGATTCGATCGAATGCGCGGCAATTGTACGGTTTCGGTCAACAGTGAATTTGCGATTTAAGTATTTACCCTGATAGCTGTGCCGCCTAGACTTTCACTCATGCGCAACGACTACCCAGTCCGAAGCGCCTGACAAGACAAATCTGGAGGTAACGCATCATGAAATCGCTGATCAAGGCAGTTGCACTGGCCGCTCTGGTGGCCGCACCGGTCGTCTCGTTCGCTCAATCGAACCAGCAGCCGCTGACGCGCGCGCAAGTGCGTGCCGAGCTGGCCCAGCTGGAAAAGGCCGGCTACAACCCGAACGACTGGATCAACTATCCGGAAAACATCCAGGCCGCACAGGCGAAGATCGCGGCAGCCCAGAACACCGGTGCGCAGGCTGATGCAACGGGCTACGGCGCGAACCCGGTGGCGACGTCGCAGTCGGGCGAGCGCGTGACCGTGCCGGCCGCAGCCGATCGTTCGTCGGTGTACTTCGGTCACTGAGCAAGCCGTTCACCGCGCGGCCTCCCGGCCGCCGGCAAAGCCGTATCGAAAAGCCTGCACTCATGTCGAGTGCGGGCTTTTTTGCGTGCGCGGCCAAGCGTGGCGCCGGCTGACAATCCGCCGCGCGTGCGCTAGCATCCCGGTCGGCATCGCCACGCTACCGTAGCCGCAGCCGCGGCGAATGGGGTAGCGCCGGCCGGCCTGCGACGCCGCGCGCCGAGGCGCGGCGGCAAGCCCGGCATCACGTTCCACGACTTCAACGAAAACAAACAGGAGCATCCATGCGTGTCTTGACCGGTCTGCTGTGCGCGCTGGCGCTGACGGCGAACGTCGCCCATGCACAGGCAAATTGTGCGGACGCGACGGATCAGGCGGCGATGACGGCATGTGCCGATCGCGCGTACAAGAAATCCGACGCGGAGCTGAACCGCACCTACCAGGCCGTCACCGCGCGCCTGCGCGATGCGAAGCCGCTCGCAGAGAAACTCGTGAACGCGCAGCGCGCGTGGATCGCCTACCGCGATGCCGAATGCAACTTCTCCAGCGCGAATGCCGAAGGCGGCAGCGCCTATCCGATGGTCGTGTCGACTTGCCTCGACGATCTGACCAGGACCCGCACCGAGACGCTGAAGGGGTATCTGTCCTGCGAGGAAGGCGATCTCGCGTGCCCGGTGCCGGCGAAGTAACGGCTGCGCGACGTCCGGCCAGCTCGCAGCCCGCGTCGCGCGGCCGGCATGGTTCGCCGGCCCGTTCGCCTAGACGTCGTCCGTTTCGTCGAGCAGCTTGTGCCGCAGCGCGTAGCGGACCAGCGCCGCTTCGTGCGGCATCTGCATCTTTTCCAGGATCCGGGTCTTGTAGGTGCTGACCGTCTTCGCGCTGACGCACAGCGCCTGCGCGATCTCGGTCAGCGTCTGCCCGGCGGCGATGCGGCGGAACACGTCGAACTCGCGATCGGACAGCCGCTGGTGCGGCAGCGTCTCGGCCGGCTCGTTCAGGCTCTGCGCGAACTGTTCGGCCATCGCGAGGCTCACGTAGACGCCGCCCGACGCCACCTTGGTCACCGCGCCGACCAGTTCGGCGCTCGCGCTTTCCTTGGTCAGATAACCCGACGCACCGGCGCGGAACGCACGCACCGCGTATTGCTGCTCCGCGTGCATGGTCAGCACGAGCACGCGCAGCGCGGGCTTCTCGTCCTTGATCTGCTTGATCAGTTCGACGCCGTTGCGGCCCGGCATCGACAGGTCGAGCACCAGCACCTGCGCAGGCGTCGACCGGATGAGCGCGATCGTCGACGCTCCGTCGCATGCTTCGCCGGCTACTTCGAATCCGGTGGCGTTCTGGAGGATGTGCCGCAGACCGTCGCGCACGAGCGTATGGTCGTCGGCGATGAGCACCTTGATCATGTGAGGGTGGTTTCCTGTTGTACGGAACCGAGCGGGAATGCGACGGTGATCGAGAAGCCGCGCGCGAGCGCGGTGTCGATCGTCACGCTGCCGCCCAGCATGTGTGCGCGTTCGCGAATGCCGATCAGGCCGAAAGATTTGTCCTCATGGGCGGTGCCGACCGGTGCCGCGCCGCGGCCGTTGTCCGCGACGCGCAGCACGCAAAAGCCTTCCTCGATGTCGAGGCGCAGCGCGACGCGCGTCGCGTCCGCATGGCGCGCGACGTTCGTCAGCGCTTCCTGGACGATCCGGAACAGCGTGGTCGCCCCCGCGCTGGTGAACGTGAGGCCGCCCGTTTCGATGTGGCGCTCGACGTCGATGCCGTAGCGGTTCGTGAAGTCGTTCGCGAGCCACTCGATCGCCGGCACGAGGCCGAGATCGTCGAGCATCACCGGGCGCAGGTCGGCCGCGATGCGCCGCACCGACGCGACGGTCGCGTCGATCAGCCGGCGCATGCCCTGCAGGTGCGACAGCACGCCGACTTCGGGTTGCGCATGGCCCGGCGTGCGCAGTTGCTGCTCGATGACCGACAGGTCCATCTTCAGCGCGGTGAGTTGCTGGCCGAGGTCGTCGTGCAGTTCGCGCGCGATGCGGGTTTTTTCCTCCTCGCGCACGTTCTGCAGGTTCGCCGAGAGTTCGCGCAGCTCCTGGCGCGACTGCTTCAGCGCATTCTCGGCGCGCTGCCGCTCGGTGATGTCGCGCAGCATCACCGTATAGAGCTTGCCCGACGCATCGCGGATCTGCGAGATCGACGCCTCGAGCGGGAACTCCTCGCCGTTGCCGCGCAGCCCGAACAGCACGCGCTGGCGGCCCATCTGCCGCTCGGACACGCCCGTCACGCCGAACTGGTCGACGTGCTTCGCATGCGCGGCACGAAACCGCTCGGGGATGAAGCGCGACAGCGGCGCGCCGATCGCTTCCATCGCCGACACGCCGAAGACCTGTTCGGCCATCGGGTTGAAGATCACCACCGTCTGCTTCTCGTCGATCGTGATGATCGCTTCCATCGACGAACGGATGATGCCCATCATCCGCGCCTCGTTCAGGATGCCGCGGCTGCTGGCGCCCGTATCGGCGTGGCCGGCGCGGCCGCGCAGCAGCGCATGGACGAGCGCCGCGAACGCGAACGACGCGATCAGCCCCGCGGCGAGCACCGTGCCGGCCGCGCGCTGCGCGCCGGTCGCGCTCGGGCGGCCGTCCGCGGAATAGGCGAGCTTCAGCACGGTTCCGCCGAAATTCAGCTGGTCGGTGCGCCGCATCAGGTCGGGCGACGCGGAGGCTTCGTCGGTCGTCGTCTCGGCGCTCGCGATCGGGTGCGGATCGTCGCCCGCGCTCATCCGCAGGTCGAGCCCGCGTTCCGCGTCGAGCGCGCGCTCGACCAGGCGATTCGGGCTCACTTCCGCGAACAGCACGCCGTCGGCGCCGGCGTCATGGGCGACGGCTGTGCGCGACGAAGCCGTCGCGGGGACGAACAGCGTGAGGGTGCGCGCATCGCGGGACGTATCGTTGTCGGCCGGATGGATGCCGAGCGCGATATCGCCGGTCCGCAGCGCGTGCGCCAGCGGAGCCTGGTCCGGCGCGCCGAAGCGCACGCCGGCCGAGCTCGATGCCGGCGCAACGAGCGTGGCCACCGCGAGCGGGCCGGCCGGCATCGGCGCGTGGCCGGCGAGGGCGCCGCGCGTCGCGGTCGACAGCGGCGCATAGCCAAGCTGCCGGATCGGCGAACGCCCGCTGTCGAGATCGAGCGTGTCGGCATACCGGCGCCATTGCTCGGCGGTGATCTGCGGCGCAAGCGCGAATGCGCCGCGCGCGCTTTCGAGCACGGCGACGCTGCCTTGCAGCTCGTGGCGCAGCATCGCCGTCACGTGCGTCGTGCGGCGTTCGAAGCGCGTATGGACGGCGCCTTGCCACTGCTCGCGCACGAGCAGCGCGACGCCGAGCGACAGCGCCGCGCCGGCGAACAGCGTAACGACGCCAGCCGCGAGCGGCTGGCGTAACATGATCTGGAAACGCGCGGGCCCTCGGGCGTCACGCGACGGGGTTCCACTGGCGGTGGTCATTCGATGGCCATTCTGGTGTCGGGGCCGCCCGTGGCACGCGGGCAGCGCGGCAAAACCGGGAAAAACCGGGAAAAACTCGCACCGGCCGCGTGCGACGTCTATTTTCAAGATGAAATTGTGCGCGTTTTACGCGTTTTTTGTAATAGGGTCAGCTAAAAATGAGATAGCCGGGCGGTGTAGCGGGCGTCCCGGCCGCATTTGACGCGCGTCAACGGGCGCGTCGGCACGTGGGGCAGACTGTTCGGCAGGCGAGCCGGCATCGGGCCGGCTTGCGGTGACGGGGACGCCGTTTGCGCGATGCGCGACGGGTGCCCGGTCGGAGGGTGGACCATGTACAAGCGGATTTTCGTCGGGCTCGATGGCAGCCCGAGTGCGCGTCTCGCGCTGAACGAGGCAATCCGGATCGCGGCGGCATCCGGCGGCGAGGTCACGTGCGCGTATGTCGTCGAGCACCGGCCGCAGCTCGTCGACGTCGATGCGGGTTTTGCGGCCGAACGCGATGGCGACGCGGCGGCAACCGCTGCGGCGACGCCCGTGCTCGACGACGCGAAAGCGGCGCTCGCGCAGCGGCAAGTGGCGGGCACCGTGCGCGCGATCGACGCGTACGGCGAGGATATCGCCGCGGTGCTGATGCGCACGGCGGCCGAGGTCGGCGCGGATCTGATCGTGATGGGGACGAGCGGGCGCCACGGCCTGCGCCGGCTGCTGCTCGGCAGCGTCGCGGAATCGCTGCTGCGCGCGGCTGACCGGCCCGTGCTGCTGGTGCGGCACGACGAGCCGGCCGCGGCGGCGACCGCGTGACGGGGCGGTACGGCACCGACGCGTGAGCGGCGGCGGGCAGGGGCTGCCGCGCGGACGCCGGCGTGATGGCGGGCTCGAGGGTTCGTCCGTTGCATCGATCGCCATGCCGCGCATACGCTGCGCCGCAACGGCGGTGTCACGTCGCGCCGGTTGCATCGTGGCCCGCACTTCTGGCAGCATCGACCGGCGTTCGCTTCATCGTCGCGCGCCGCGTTCCGCGCGCAACCCGGTCGCCGCGTGCATGGCCGCGGCGATCGACGCAGCGGCACGCGACGTCGGCCGATCGCATCGTCGATCGGACGGGCCGCGCGTCGCGTGTCCGGTTCACTCCTTCACCGACGTCATCCGCCATGCCGATCTCCGCCGCCGACCTGATTCAACAGTTCGATCTGCAACCGCACCCCGAGGGCGGCTATTTCCGCGAAACCTACCGCGCGGCCGATACGGTCGTGCGTCCGGCCGACGGCGCGTCGCGTGCGGCGTCGACCGCGATCTACTACCTGTTGTGCGACGGCGCGTATTCGTCGTGGCACCGGATCCGTTCCGACGAGGTCTGGCATTTCTACGCGGGCGATCCGCTCGAAGTATGGGTGCTCGACGAGCGCGACGGCCTGACGATCCACCGGCTCGGCAACCCGCTCACGCACCCGGGTACCGTATTCCAGGCGGTCGTGCCGGCCGGGCGCTGGTTCGGCGCGCGCTGCGCGTCGCCGGAGCACGTCGCGCTCGTCGGCTGCACGGTTGCGCCGGGGTTCGAGTTTGCGGAATTCGAGCTCGCGGACGCGACGGCGCTGGCCGCCGCATTCCCCGAGTATGCGGAATACGTCGCGGGGCTCGCGCAGCGCTCCGACGCATGAGTGTGCCGGCGGCCATGCCGGCCGCACCGAGCCGCCTTCGACGGCAGCCGTTCCGCGCGGCCGCGGCCAAACCCGTTTAGAATGCACGGTGGTGCAGGATCGGCCGCGGACGTGCCGCGGCGATCGCTGCTTGCCGTATCGACGGCCGCCCCCGTCGCACGGTCCGCATGTCTTCCAGGAGCGCCGCCGTGTGGCACTTTCCCATCGCGATTCCCTCGTCGCTCGGCCCGTGGGCCGTGTTCGCGAGCGTACTGATCACGCAGCTCGGCGTGCCGGTGCCGGCCGTGCCGATGCTGATCCTCGGCGGTACGATGGCGGCGATGGGGCAGGCGTCCTGGGCGAGCATGTTCGTGGCGGCGATCGGCGCGGCGATGCTCGCCGATTCGCTGTGGTTCTTCATGGGCCGCACGCGCGGCCGGCGCTTGCTGAACGGGCTCGTGCGATTCTCGCTGTCGCTCGACACGACGCTGCGCTTCGCGCGTAACGTATTCGAAAGATACGGCGCGCCGCTGCTCGTCCTCTCCAAATTCCTGCCGGGCCTCGGCCTCGTGTCGGCGCCGCTGCTCGGCACGACCGCGATCGGCGTCGGCGTGTTCCTGTTCTGGGATCTGGCCGGCGCGTCGCTGTGGGCCGCGTTCTGGCTCATCGGCGGCGCGGCCGTGCACGACCAGATCGTCCAGTTCGTGCTGTGGGTGCGCGCGAGCGGCGGCACGATCCTCGACGCGTTCCTCGCGATCTTCATCACGTTCCTGCTGTACCGCTGGGTGCGCCGCTTGCAGTTCCGCCGCTACCTCGCGCAGGTGCGCATCTCCCCGCCGCAACTCGTCGAGATGATGACGTCGAACGAGCCGCCACTGATCTTCGATGCGCGGCCGCGCGCGATTCGCGAACGCGAGCCGTACCGGATTGCCGGTGCGGTGCCGGTCGATCTCGATTCGCCGGACCTGCTGGATCCGGAGCTGCTGAAGCGGCCGATCGTCGTGTATTGCGTGTGCCCGAACGAGGCGACCGCGAAGCGCCTGATCGCGAAGATGCAGCGCAAGAAGATGCTGCACAACATCAAGGCGCTGAAGGGCGGCCTCGACGCGTGGGAGAAGCACGGCTATCCGGTCGAGCCGCTGCCGGCCGATCTCGATTCATCGAGGTATTTCGTGCGGCCGGAACATGCGGCGCTCGCAGGCGAATATACGGTGCGCGCGACGTTGTCGAAGTGAGTCGTGCGCGGGATTCCGTTCATGACGGAAAGTGAAGCGTGCACCTAATTCGTGTGTGGTCCCGAAAAACAAGCGGATCAGTCCGTCCCTTTGCCAACACGTCGTGAAGGTGGAATAAATCTGCAGGGGCATACGCGGGATGCGCGTCGATCAGCCGGCCTTTCTGGGTTCTTTCTTTTTGTCGCGGCTCGCAGACCAGATGCTGCTCTTTCTCGTGCCGCTCGTCGTCTTTCAGGTCACTCGGAAAGCGACGTGGTCCGGGCTCGCCTTTTTCGTCGAGGCGTTCCCGCGATTCATCGCCTTTCCGGTCTGTGGCGCACTGAGCGACCGTGTGTCACCGATCCGCGTGCTGCGAGCGAGCCAGACCAGCCGGGCCGTCGCTTGCGTGATCGGCATCGCCGGCTATGTCGCCTGGAGCGGAATCGGATGGTTGATCGCATTGTCCGCCGTATGCGGCGCACTCACGAGCCAAGGTCTCGTCGCTCGTGAGGTGTTGCTGCCGCAGATCTTTCCGCAGCAGCGCTTCGAACAAGTGTTGTCCTATACGCAGCTCGCCGATCAGTTGGGCGTCGTGCTTGGACCGATCGTCGCGGCGGCGCTGCTTGGGTATCGCGACTGGGAGTGGGCTGTCGCTTCCGCGGCGCTGCTGTTCGTCTCGGCGGATTTGCTGGCATTCGTCTGGCAACGGACCAGCACGGCACGCGTTGCGCCTCCGGAACGCTCGGTGGGGCCGTGGTATGCACCGTTCGGTGTGGCGCTGAAGCATGTCGTCACGCTGCCGGGGCTGTTGCGGCTGATCCTGCTCGCAGCGGCGGAAAACCTCGTGATCGGGACGACACTTGCGACGTCGGCTGCGATGGTCACCGGTGCGTTTCGGCAGTCCGGCGGTTTCTATGCCGGACTGCAGGTCACGGGTGCCGTCGCGACAGTCGCGATCCTGCTGTTCGTCGCGCGTATCGAGGTGGCGCGCGAGCGGCTCGGCATCGTCGCATTCGTCGCGATCGCGGCTGGCGGCCTCGCGATGGGCATGGCCGGCTCGATTGCGATGTACGTCGCCGGTTTCCTTTTGGTCATCGGTTTCGACAAGATGTTCAACGTGTACATACGCAGCGCCCGGCAGGCCATCATTCCCCCTCGGGACTATGGCAAGACGACGGGCGTCATCGTCCTGCTGAATAACGCGACGCAGCCGCTTGCCGGGCTGCTTGTGGGGCTCTTCTCCGGTCACGGGCGCGTTGCGCTCGTCGTGACGCTGATCTCGATCGGCATGGCGATACTGGGTGGCGTGGTCGTTGCCGTTGGCGCCGGCCGGGCGCGATCGACCGCAAGCGTTTCGGACTGACGCGGTGGTACCGCAAGGAATATGGCGCTGGCGACGCGAAACCGGTGTTCGGCGCGGTGCGAGATGAAGTCGCTGCATTCCCGGACGTGATCGTGACCGGGGCGGGGCAGGCGCTCGACAGTCCGGTCGTTGTCGAAGTAAATCGCGCGCGGAATGCCGCGCACGTGCCGATTTCGCCTCCGATTTCACGCTTCCCGTTTTCGGGAAAATCGGCTGGCGCGAAACCTCCGATTATTCTTATAATCCCGCCTGCATATTGCGTGCGCTTGATTGCGCACATTCGACGCGCGTTCGTTCGCGCCGAAAGCGATTGATCCCGTTGCTGCCCGCCACGCGCACAGCCGTGTCGCGCGGGCCGCACGGGCGTATTCCGTGAAAGGCCCGATCCGTTTTTCCGGATTGTTCCGGAAAATACCGATAATCAACGGTAATTCCAATCGGAGTGACGCAGTATCCGCAGCGTTTTTCATCCGGAAAACGGCGGCGGGGATTTTTCGTTTTCGGTTTGCCGGTATCGGCATGAACGGTCGCGCATTGACATCGACAATGACGGCGGCCCGTTCGCGGCTGCCAGGAGACTGACTTGAAACAACCAAAAGACCAGCTGCACCGCGGGCTGGAAGAGCGGCACATCAACCTGATGGCGCTCGGCGCAACGATCGGCGTCGGCCTGTTCCTCGGCTCGGCCGCCGCGATCCGCACGGCCGGCCCGGCCATCCTGCTGACCTACCTGCTGGGCGGCATCGCGATTTTCCTGATCATGCGCGCGCTCGGCGAAATGGCGATCACCAATCCGGTCGCCGGCGCCTTCAGCCGCTATGCGCGCGACTACCTCGGCCCGCTCGCGGGCTACCTGACCGGCTGGACCTACTGGTTCGTGTGGATCGTCACCTGCATGGCGGAAATCACCGCGGTGGGCGTCTACATGCACATGTGGTTCCCCGGCGTGCCGAACTGGGTCTGGGCGCTCGCGGCGCTCACGGCGATGGGCGCGGTGAACTTCATCGCGGTCAAGCTGTACGGCGAATTCGAGTTCTGGTTCGCGCTGATCAAGATCGTCACGATCGTGCTGATGATCGTCGGCGGCGGCCTCATGATCGCGTTCGGCATCGGTAACGGCGGCGTCGCGACGGGCATCTCGAACCTGTGGGCCCACGGCGGCTTCATGCCGAACGGCATCGACGGCGTGATCGGCGCGCTGCCGATCGTGATGTTCGCGTATCTCGGCGTCGAGATGCTCGGCCTCACGGCCGGCGAGGCGCGCAATCCGGAGAAGTCGCTGACGAAGGCGGTGAACTCGGTGTTCTGGCGCGTGCTGATCTTCTACATCGGCGCGCTGTTCGTGATCATGTCGCTCTATCCGTGGGACCAGATCGGCACGCAGGGCAGCCCGTTCGTGATGACGTTCTCGCGGCTCGGGATCCCGGCCGCCGCCGGCATCATCAACTTCGTCGTGTTGACCGCGGCGCTGTCGTCGTGCAACAGCGGCCTGTTCAGCACCGCGCGGATGCTCTACAACCTCGCGCAGCAGGGCCAGGCGCCGGCCATGCTCGGCCGCGTGAATCGCAACGGCGTGCCGGTGTACGGCGTGATCGTGTCGGTCGCGCTGCTGCTGATCGGCGTGCTGCTCAACTATCTCGCGCCGCAGCACGTGTTCACTTGGCTGACGTCGGTGTCGACGTTCGGCGCGATCTGGACGTGGTGCGTGATCCTGATCGCGCAGATGCGCTTTCGCCGCACGCTGTCGGCCGACAGGATCGCGCGCCTGCCGATCCGCGTGCCGTTCTATCCGCTCGGCTCGTTCGTCGCACTCGGGTTTCTGGCGCTGGTCGTCGTGCTGATGGCGTTCTCGCCGGATACGCGCGTCGCACTCGTGATCGGCCCGGTCTGGATCGTGCTGCTCGGCATCGCATACGCGGTGTTCCATGCGAACCGGGCGAGCGCGCCCGCGTCGACGAAGTCGTAAGCCAAGCGGCCGAAAGTCGCCGCGCCGCGCGCCGCACAGGCGTGCGCGGCGCATCGCGGCCCGCACGGGTATTGATCGCGATCATGCACGTGCGGGCCGGACGACATATGCTGTCTGAATCGCTTGTCCGCGCTTCGCGTGGCCGTCCGCCGATCCCCGCGACCGCGTCGGCCGTCCGTCCGCCGTCCGCCGTCCGCCGCTGCCCGCGCGAAGCTCCGGTCGTCGTTCGCGACGACGCGTCCGCAAGGAGGCTTTCGCCATGCAGCCCACCCCGACCATCCCGCCGCTCGCGCGGATCTCGCTGGCCGTCGATCTGACACCGGAGTCGCTGTCCGCCGCGCGCTACACGCGCACGCTGCTGCGTCCCGGCATGCAGGTGCGCATCGTCTGCGCGATCGACAATCCGCGTCTCGTGCTGCCCGACATCCCGCGCGTCGACGCGCTGCTGACCTCCGCGCGCGAGGAGATGACGCGTGAAGCGCAGGCGACGCTCGAACGCATCGCGGAACTGTTCGCCGGCAGCGGCGCGGGGATCGAGCAGATGATCATCGATACGTCGCTCACGGGCGGCACGGTGGCCGATGCGCTCGCGAACGACACGTCGGCATGGCACGCCGACGTGCTCGTGGTCGGCGCCAATCCGCACCATGGGCTGCTGCGGCTCGTCGAGGGGGCGGTGTCCGACACGCTGGCCGCGCGCGCACGCTGCGCGCTGCTGATCGTGCCCGCCGACTATGCGCGGCCGTCGGACGGGCCGCTGCAGCGCCTGATGTTCGCGGTCGACGGCAGCGAGCCGTCGCTGCACGCGGTGCGCGTCGGGCTCGGCTTCGCGGTGCCGACGACGCTGCTGTACGCGGCCTACGTCGTCGATCGCGCGGTTCGTCTGACGGATCTCGTGCCGGTGCGCGCGCTCGAGGATGCGTATCGCGCGGAGGGCGAGGATGCGCTGGCGCGGATCGGTCCGCTGTTCCATGCAACGGGGAACCCGACCAAGCGCGGCATCGTCGAGACCCGTCCGACCAGCGACGACGTCGCCCATGCGCTGATGCGCGACGCGGTGCACTGGCATGCGGAACTGCTGGTGGTCGGCACGCACGGCCGGCGCGGCATTGCGGCCTGGCTGATCGGCAGCGTGGCGCGCCGGGTCGCGCATCTCGCGCAGGTGCCGGTGCTGCTCGTGCGCGAGGCCGCGTGAGGATTGCGCTGCGACGAATGCGAAGCGGACTTTCATTGACCTGCATCAGAAACGTCGCGCGTTTTGCATGAGATAGTCGCACGACGTGCGTGTGCATGCGGCGGATGGTCCGTCGTCCGTACCCGACGCCGCGATTCGACACGTCGGTCCGGAACCGCGCGAACCGGCCTGTCCGACGCCGTTGCGATTCAGCCGATTTCCGGAGCCGTGCCGCGCTGCGCATCGCGCATCGGCCGATCACGAACTCTCTGGCACGAGGGTAGGCAGCCGGCGGCTGCCTTGGATAACGGACGGGGTGCATTGCACCCCGTCCGCTTTCCTGGCCCCGTGCTGACTCTTTTCCTCGCAGGTATTGTCTTCGTCGATGTCGCCGTGTGGAACGGCGCGTGATGCCACGCGATCGCGCGATCGCGGATTCGGTCCGGAGCGCGGCATGCGCTGCGCGCGCGGCGCGGTGCCGCAGCCTTCACACGGCCGCGTGCGGCATCGGCTGAGTAAAGGCGCTGCGTTTAGGCCCCGCGTTCCGGCCTTTACGCGGCGCGAGGCGCTCGCAGGTCGCGCTGGCGGTGCGCGTCGCGGCATACGCATGCACCGCGACGCACGCGATGCAGTCGGCCTCGTCCGCCAGGCGTGCGATTGCGCAGTCGCGGCCAGCCGGGGCGCGTCTTGCGGCGCTGCCTCACGACGACCGTTGCGCCGGCACCGGCCCGCGCGCGGAGCGCCGCGGCGAACCGCTGCAGCGCGAGCACCGATCCCGCGACGCTCTGGTACTTTTCGCGGCCGATCTGCCCGTCGAGCGTGACGAGCAAACCCGATTCGCGCGCGAGTGCGAGCAACGCGTCGAGATCTTCGAGCGGGTGGATTACGGCCGGCACGGCGGGCGCGGACAGCATGCGCGTGCGCCGCTGTCCGTCCCGCGCCGGGAAGTTGCGATGAATCATGATGGGTCTCCCTGCGCCCGACCCCGCGTGCCGGCTCGAGGGCCGGCTGAGCGATGACCGGGTATGAACGCTTCGTTCATGACATCAGTATCCGCCGCGGAGACCGCGCTGCCAATCGGTGCGTGCTGAAGTCGCTGTCAGACGTTGCGTGCGAGGTATCGGAATCCGCTGACACGCCGGACCGGCGAGCCGCCGCTGCGGCGCGAGGCGGGCAGGCGGGCAGGCGCGATGTGCGGCGCCCCGATCCGGTGCATTCGAACAGACGAATCGCGGCCGTCGCGCGTCGCTTGACGCAGGACTTTCGCGGGTCTAAGGTCCCACACTGCATCGGCATCGCGCGACGGTTCATCGTCCGAGCGATCGCACGGTGCCGCGCCTCGGGGTGGCGTGACAATCCTTCCAGTCGTTCGCGGGCCTTGGGCGCCGCGAATCCTGCGGGCGGGCCGGTCCGGCGACGGATCGGCGCGGCGGCACGCAAGGTGCCGTTGATCGCGCGCAACCACGCTTCGGCGCATCGTACGCCGGGCGGCCGTTCAGCCTTTAATCTTCCGGTAGCGTCATTTTTCCTTTCGTTCCTCGACCGTCAGGAGCCCGTCGATGTCACAGGACAATTTGCTTGATGCCTTGAAGGCCGTCGCCGCAGAGCGCGCGATCGGCGCCGATCAGTTGCGCACGATGCTCGACGATGAAGTGCGAGCGTTGTCGTCCGATGCCCGCGTGCACGATTACATCCACGTGTTCGCGATCCGCCACCTGCGCGAACGGATGCGCAGGCAGGACGAACTCGAGCGCGACACGCCGGCCAGTACGCCGCGCGACGAGCCGGATACGCGTACCGGCCGCCGTCTGTAAGGGACGATCGGCGCGACCGGCGCCGCGGTGCCTCATGACAGCGGAAGGCCCCTGAGCGCCGCGCGCCTCCGGCACCGGCACCGCTGCACGCCTGCATGCCGACAACGCGCCTGCCTGCCGGTCGCGCCTTTCTTCATATATTTGACCGAATCGACACAACGGCCTCAAGTAAGCGGCGCGGATGCCGTATACCCGGTGAATTCGTCCACCGGGCGTTCGCGCTCCCTTACCGAGTCGTTGCCATGTTCTCGTCCATCCGCACCCGCATCCTCGCCGCGTGCGTCGCCATCGTCGTGTTCGCGCTCGTCGCCACCACGCTGATCAATTACTTCATCGCACGCGCGTACAACAACGACGCGATCGACCGCAACCTGACCTCCGTCGCGAGCGGCCACGTGGTCGGCATCGGCGACTGGGTCGCGACGAAAAGCCGGATGATCGCGTCGTTGCAGGACGCCGCGCTGTCGCCCGATCCGCTGCCGGTGTTCAAGCAGATGGCCGCGGCGGGCGGCTTCACGAACGTCTACGCGGGCTATGCCGACAAGGTGTTCCATTTCTCCGACCCGACCGGCATCCCGCCCGACTACGACCCGACCGGCCGTCCGTGGTACAAGCAGGCCGCCCAGGCCGGCAAGCCCGTCGTCACGCCGCCGTACGTCGATGCGGGCACCGGCAACCTGGTCGTCACGTTCGCGGTGCCGATCCTGCGCGACGGTGCGCTGAAGGGCGTCGTCGCCGCCGACGTCGCGATGGACAGCGTGATCGCGAACGTGAAGTCGATCCACCCGACGCCCGCGAGCTTCGGGATGTTGATCGACAGCAGCGGCCACGTCGTCGCGCATCCTGACGCGAAGCTCACGCTGAAGCCGGTCGCCGACGTGTCGCCCGACCTCGGCGGCATCGGCGCCGCGACGCTGGCGGCGTCGAGCGCGCCGGTCGAAGTGCACGTCGGCGGCGACGCGAAGCTGGTGCGCGCGCAAGCCGTGCCGGGCACCGACTGGTACGCGCTGGTCCTGCTCGACAAATCGGAAGCGACGGCCGGGATGCGCTCGCTGCTCACCGCGTCGCTGATCACGCTGGTGGTGATCGTCGGCGTCGCGTCGCTGATCGTCGGCGCGATCACGACGACCGCGTTCCGCCGCCTGTCGCAGGTGCGTCAGGCGATGGCGTCGATCGGCTCGGGCACGGGCGACCTGACGCAGCGCCTGCCGGCCGACGGCCGCGACGAGGTGGCCGATATCGCGCGCTCGTTCAACAGCTTCGTCGACAAGCTAAACGACGTGATGCGGCAGATCCGCGACGCGAGCGAATCGGTGCGCACGGCCGCGAACGAAATCGCCGCGGGCAACCAGGACCTGTCGTCGCGCACCGAATCGGCGGCGGCGAGCCTCGAGGAAACGGCCGCGTCGATGGAAGAAATCACCGCGACGGTCGGCCAGTCGGCGGCCGCTGCCGGCCAGGCCGACGAACGCGCGGCCGCGGCGTCGCGGATCGCGTCGCACGGCGGCGTGGTCGTATCGGACGTCGTGTCGACGATGGAGAAGATCGAGGAAGCGTCGGGCCGGATCGGCGACATCATCGGCGTGATCGACGGGATCGCGTTCCAGACCAACATCCTCGCGCTGAACGCGGCCGTCGAAGCGGCGCGTGCCGGCGAGCAGGGCCGTGGGTTCGCGGTCGTCGCGCAGGAAGTGCGCAGTCTCGCGCAACGCAGCGCGCAGGCCGCGCGCGAGGTGAAGGTGCTGGTCGAATCGACGGTGGCAAGCGTGTCGGCCGGGTCGGGCCAGGTGCGCCAGGCCGGCGAGACGATGCGCGAGATCGTGTCGAACGTCGCCAACGTGACGACGATCATCTCCGAGATCACGCACGCGGCGAACGAGCAGACGCGCGGCATCCAGGAAGTGAACCGCGCGGTCACCCAGCTCGACGAAATGGTGCAGCAGAACGCGGCGCTCGTCGAACAGTCGACCGCGGCCGCGACCGCGCTGCAGACGCAGGCGAACTCGCTCGCGACGACGGTCGGGCAGTTCAAGGTCGCATGACCTGCGCCGGTTGACGCAGGGCGCGCGGCGGCGTTCAGGGGCGGCCGTCGTCGCGCATCAGCGCGAGCCGGTTGTAGAGCGTCTTCAGGCTGATGCCGAGCGCTTTCGCGGCTTGCGGCTTGTTGCCGTCGAAGTGCTGCAGCGTCGCCGCGATGAAACGTTGCTGCGCATGGTGCAGCGTCGCGCCGAGCGGCAGCGCCATCGCGTCGTCCGACGTGTGGTCGGGCGGCGCTGCCGGCCTCGGCAATGCGACGTCGATGCCGTCGTCCGCGAGGATGTACGCGCGCTCGATCGTGTTGTGCAACTCGCGCACGTTGCCGGGCCACGAATAGGCGCGCAGCGCGGCGATCGCCGCGTCGGTCAGCCGCTTGTGCGAGCGGTGCCGCGCGTTGAGCGCATCGACGAACTCATGCGCGATCGCCTCGACGTCGCCGCTGCGCTGGCGCAGCGGCGGCACATACAGCGCGAACGCGGCGAGACGGTAGAACAGGTCCTCGCGCAGCCGGCCGTCGCGCACGGCATCGGCCGGATTGTGGCGGGTCGCCGACAGGATCCGCACGTCGAGCGGAATCGAGTCGGTGCCGCCGACCCGCACGATCGTGTTCGATTCGAGCGCCCGCAGCAGCTTCACCTGCAGCGACGCGGGCATCTCCGCGATCTCGTCGAGCAGCAGCGTGCCGCCGCACGCGGCTTCGAAAAAACCCTCCCGTTGCGCGATCGCGCCGGTGAAGCTGCCTTTTTCGTGACCGAACAATTGCGCTTCGGCGATGTCCGCCGGAATCGCGCCGCAGTTGACGGGCACGAACGGCCCGTCGCGTCGCGCGCTGAGGTCGTGCAGCCGGCGCGCGACGATATCCTTGCCGACCCCGCTTTCGCCGGCAATCATCACGCTGGCGCGGGTCGGAGCGATTTTCTCGATACGGCCGAGCAGCGTGCGCATCGCCGCGGAGCGGCCGGACAGCCGGCGCGCGTCGGCGCCTTGCTTCGGACGGTTTGCGGATTCAGCCATAAGCGTCGGCGGGCCGTTTTGAAAATCGGCACCGCAGGTTCCCTTCATTGCAATATCTATCATCGACAGCGAAACCGCACGGAAGGTGCCGCGATTTAGAAATTTACAATGTCCGGTGCGGGGATCGAAGAAATACGCGATCACAGGGGCACGATGCCGACGGGCGGCAGCCGACACCGCGTGTCGATGCTTTTTTGCAGCCGACCGATGAAAAATCGCAAGTCGGCATCACCCGCGTTTCGCGCAAACGCGGCGGGGCGGCCGAGCGACGCGGCGCGGCGGCACGCGCAGCGCGCCGCGCCGCGAAGCCGCCGCGCGGCCGTGCCGCGGGTACGCGCGTTGCGCCGGCCCTTGGGCTCGCCCCCGAACGCTCGACGGCACATGCCGGCCGCCGAGGCGGGAGCCGTCGAGCGACGGTCGCCGGGGCGATGCAGGGACACGATGAGGATCCTTACCCGTGAACTGTTCCGGCAGGGCGCATGGGTCGTGCTGGCCGTCGGGGTGGCGTCCGCGCTGCAGGCGTGGGCGATGCACGTCGTCGGCGTACATGCACCGTTTGCACAGCTGCCTTTCTACGCCGGTGTTGCGGCTGCGGCCTGGCTGACGTCGTTCGGCGGCGGCCTGGCCGCGACGGCCGCGAGCGCGGTCGTGATCGGCGCGTTGGGCTGGCGCGAGGTGACGCTGCCCGCGCTGCTCGCGCAGGCCGGCGCCTTCGTCGCGATCGGTTTCGTCGAATGCGTGCTCGTGGTGGTCGTCAAGCCGCTGCTCGCAAACGATCGGCTGCACGGGGCCGAGGATGCGGAGGGAAACGACGCACGCATGCCGCGCCGCGAACCGACACCCGCGGCGCGCTCGCTCGACGACATCCTGCTGCGCCGCGTGGTCGATGCGTCGCCCGACGCGATCGTCGGCGTCGACGCCGTCCGGCGGATCACGAGCTGGAATCCGGCCGCGCGGCGCCTGTTCGGCATCGATGCCGCGGCGGTGCTCGGGCACGACGTCACGACGCTGATCGCGCCGCGCTGGCTGCGATTGCATCCGGTTCCCACGTCGTTCGCGAACGCGCGCCCGCCCGCAGGCCCGCTCGACATTCTGTGCCTGCGCCACGACGGCGGCCGCTTTCGCGCGACCTTCGTGGCGGCGCCGATCGTCGACGCGCAAGGCAACTGCACCGGCCTGTCGATGACGCTGCGCGAAGCGCGCGAACGCCGCCGAAGCGAGCGGCGCAACCTGCGTTCGTTGCGCGGCGCGCGCGACGCGCGCGTGCAGGCCGACGAGTCGAACCGGCTGAAGGACGAACTGCTCGCCACCGTATCGCATGAACTGCGCACGCCGCTGAACGTGATCTACGGCTGGGTCGAGGTGATGCGCAGCGCCGACGGCCAGAGCTTCGCTCACCAGGCGATCGATGCGATCGACCGCAGCGCACGCTCGCTGTCGCGGATGGTCGGCGACCTGCTCGACGCCTCGTCGCTCGCGACGGGGCGGATGCGGCTCGAGCGCGCGCCCGTCGATCTCGTGCGCGTCGTGCGGGAGGCGGTGCGCGAACTCGGCGCGACGGCGGAGGCGAACGGTCTCGAACTGTCGATCGCGTGCGCGATGTCCAACTGCGTGATCTCCGCGGACGGCGAGCGGGTGCGCCAGATGCTGTCGAACCTGCTGTCGAACGCGATCAAGTTCACGCCGCCGGGCGGCAGCATCAAGGTGTCTCTGACCCGGGCCGGCGCGCGCGTGCGGCTGTCGGTCGCCGATACCGGCCAGGGCATTTCGGCGGAACGCCTGCCGCATCTGTTCGATACGTTCAACCGGCCGGAAGGCGCGTCGGCCTCGCCCAAGCGTGGGCTCGGACTCGGCCTGTCGATCGTGCGCAACATCGCACGGCTCCACGGCGGCGAGGTGACGGCTGCGAGCGATGGCGCCGGGTGCGGCACGACCGTGACCGTGATGCTGCCGGTGGACTGGGGCGCCGACATGCCGAACGGCCAGCCGTTACGGCCGAGCGGTGCGTCGACGGCGGTCGCACTCGACGGCCGGCGCGTGCTGGTGGTCGATGACGATGCGACGTCGCGCGCGAGCCTTGCGGCGGCGCTCGAAACGCTCGGTGCGCAGGTGTCGACCGCGCAATCGGGGCGCGACGCGCTCGACGTGGTCGCGCGGCAGCACCCGAGCGTCGTGCTGTCGGATCTCGCGATGCCGGACGGCGACGGCTTCTGGCTGCTCGACCACATCCGCCATTTGCCGAACGGCAGCGGGCGCCTGCCCGTCGTCGCGGTGACCGCGCATGCGGGTGCGGCGGACCGGAACCGCGTGATGGCCGCCGGCTTCGACGCGTATCTGTGCAAGCCGGTCGACATGCCGACGCTGGCCAGCGTCATCGTCGACGTGTCGAGCGCCGAGCGGCATCGCTGACGCGCGGCGGCCTCCGCATCCCGCGCCAGGCGGCACGATGAAGGGATCGAACCTTGCCCGGCGCGACGGCACCGGCGGCAGGCCGAGTCGACGGACAGCGTGCCCGACGAGCGGCGACGCGCGACCGCGATTGGGGTCGTGCCCAACATCGACGGTTCGCGCGGTGTGTGCGACAGGCTGCGGATCCGCGGGAAGTCACGTATGACACGACGTTCGCGGAGCGCACGCTGCGGGTAACCGCCGCATTGTCGATCGAGTATGTCGAGGGTGCATGGAGCAAAGGCGCGTGGACCGATTTCCCGCGTCCGCGCATCGTCCGCATGACGGGCCGGTTGCCGCGTTCGGCGGGGCCGATCCGTCGACCGATACGGAGGTCCGGATGAAAACGAGCGACAGGAATCTCCTCCGAGCCACCGCGGTTGCCGGCATCGTGTGCCTGGTGGGATCGGGCGTGCTCGCGGTGTTGCGGGTACCGGCATTCGCGCCGGCGCATGCGCAGGCGCCGCCGGCATCGTCCGTTCAGGTCGCGCCGGGCGTCGTCAGTCCCGGCGCGACCGCCGACGAGGCGGACATGACGCGGCGGCCGAGCGGCATCGACGCCGAATTCATCGACAAGGCCGGCATCGTCGGCAAGACGGAGTTGCAGGCGAGCCAGCTCGCGCTCGACCGGTCGTCGAATCCGGGCGTGAAGGCCTTCGCGCGCCGGATGATCGACGATCACGTTCGCATGACCGCGGAATTGCGCCGGCTCGGCGCGCAAAAGGGCTTGCCCGTGCAGACGCGGATGCTGGTCGATCCGGCGGTGAATGCGCTGCGAAGCAAGAACGGCCATGCGTTCGACAAGGGGTACATCGAGCTGGCGGGACCGAACGCGCACGACGCGGCGATCAGGCTCTACTCAGCCGAGGCGCGCGACGGCCACGACCGGCAGCTTCGCGCGTTCGCGGCCAACGCGCTGCCGACGCTGAAGGCGCACCTGAGCGCCGCGCGCGCACTCGAGCGTGCGATCGCGGCCGCGCACTGATCCGCACGGCGATCCGCGCGGCCCGGCGCGTCCGTCAGTGCGGCCGCGTGTCGCTTTCCGGGCCGTCCGGCGACGCCTCGAAGGGCGGCGCATCGAGTACCGTTTCGCCTTCCTCGATCAGCCAGTACGGCGATGCGCCGTAGTACGCGTGCAGCCCCTCGGCCCAGGTGGGATCGGCCATCGTCGGCCAGCGGTCTTTCTCGAAGCCGGGCGCGTCGCGCACGCGCTCGGTCGAAACGGGCAGCACGAAGCAGCGGCGCCCGGCGTCGAGCGTCAGCACGTTCCACGGCACCGCGAGCAGCTTGTCGCCGATCCCGAGCAACCCGCCCGACGACACGACCGCATACGCGATCCGGCCCGAGCGGATATCGAGCATGATGTTCGTGATCTTGCCGATGTCGTCGCCGTCCAGCGTCAGCACGCGATCATCTTCCAACGTGCTGGCGGCCATCACGTCCGGCCCCGGCCCGCCGGCCGAACGGCCGCGGTCGCCGACGATGCGCGCCTGCGTGCGCGACGGTCTGTCCGTTGTCATCGCTGTTCTCCTGGTCGAAGCGGCGCGGCGCACACGGCGCGCGGGCCGCACGGGTGAGGGCCGCACGGGTGAGGGCCGCGGTCAGCGGCGGCGCGGCAGGGACACGTCCTCGAGCGTGTTCGCCAGCTCGTCGCGTGCCGGGCCGCCCGCGCGTGTCGCGATGTCGCCCAGCGACACGATGCCGACGATCTGGTGATTGGCGTCGAGCACCGGCATCCGGTGCAACTGCACGTCGGCCATCCGCTGCTGGACGTCGCCGACGCCGTCGTCTTCCACGCACCACTGCACCGGCGCGGATGCGACCACCTTTACCGGGGTATCGGACGAATGCCCGTGCGACAGCGCTCGCACTGCGAGGTCGCGGTCCGTCACGATCGCGACGAGCCCGGTGTCATCGCAGACAGGCAGCACGCCGATGTCGAAGCGCTGCATCAATTCGGCCGCATGGCGAATCGT
Organism: Burkholderia sp. BCC1985; assembly: GCF_905339915.1. NCBI lineage: Bacteria > Pseudomonadati > Pseudomonadota > Betaproteobacteria > Burkholderiales > Burkholderiaceae > Burkholderia > Burkholderia sp. BCC1985. Next base: position 66,053 of record NZ_CAJPGY010000014.1, on the reverse strand, counting down.
GTCGGTCGGCGCGACGCAGACCACGTCGCGCGACATGATTTCATTGACGCGATACATGAACGCCTCCTTCGTGAACGAGACGACATGGAAGCAGAACGCGTGCCGCGTTCAATCGGCACAGGCCGGGCCTGCGCGGCCGCGCCACGGAGAAATTTGCCAGCCGGCTTGTACATCTTCCACGGCGGCAGCCGCGGCCGGGCCGCGAGCGACGCTCAGTGGCCCACGCCCGTCATCACGACGATTGCCAGGACCAGCGCGCTCTCGATTGCGGCGAGTGCCGCGACGCCTGCGGCGCCGCTGACTTCGTGCCATGCACGTTCGATGCGTTTCATCACTTCACTCCGGTTGGGCCGGCCGGGCGACGCTACGCTGCCGCGCATCGCGGGCCGGGTGCCGCCGTCAGCCGTGATCGCGGGGCGGTTGCGGGGCGTCGGGCGCGCGACGTTCGCGTTCGCCGGACGGCCTGGCGGGGTCGATGCGGGTCGCACCGCCGACGGCGGGCGGATCGCTGGCCGGGAACGTCTCCTCGAGCCCTTCGTCGATGCGCTCTTCCGTCTTGTCGTCGGACGGCTTGCGCGACGTGGCCAGGGAGAGCGGGCTGGCAGCCGGTGACACGGCGTCTCGGCTACCGGGGGCGGATGCGGTCATGATCGAACCTCCTTACGGGTACCAGGGGTGCAAGCACCGTACCCGCGCAGCGCGGGCGGCATGACGCTTGCAGCCGTCGAGCCGGCCGGGCGGGCTGAGACGTGGCCGGCCCGCCGCCGGCGTGGACGAGAGGACATCGTGATGAATGAACCCAGGGAAAGAATACGTTACGACGCGAACGTGTGCGGCGGCGATTTCAGTCAAGTGCGCGAGCGTTTCGACACATGGAAGCGCGAATCGCGGATCCACCGGCCCGAGCGGCGCATGTTCGACGGGAAGGACGAGGTTCGCGAGCTGAACCCTACCGTCTACGCGGGGCCGGAAAGCGCACAGCGGGCGCTCGCCGCGCGATGCGCGCCGTCCGATCGATTCGCACTCGCGGCGCGTCTCGCCGCCGAAGGGCGGACGCTGTGGCTGGTGATGGCGGCCTACGATGCATAACCGGTGCACCGCTGCACCCGGGCAGGCACGCCGCTTGCGCGCGCTCGCCGCACCCATCGACACGCGCGAGCCGCCGCGCAGGAGCGACATGAGTACACGATCCATGCTGCACCGTCCGGAGCCGACGCCCGACTTCGATCCCGATCCGGCGCTGCCCGAGCACGACGATCCGTTCGATCCGCCCGTGCCCCCGGGCCTGCCGCAAGGCGATCCGCCGTCGCAGCCGCCGCCGATGCGGATGCCGGGCGAGGGCAGCGAACCGCGGCCGGCCGCGCGATCATCAAAAGGAGGACCGTCATGGACATTCACGTGCAATCGCCCGACAAGCGCGCGATCGCCCAGGTGCTGGGCCGCTATTTCGAGTCGCGTTCGTTGCGTTACCACATCGAGGAGTTGCCGGGCGGCGTGCTGCATATCGGCTTTCGCGCGAGCGGGCGCCCGGTCGCCGTCACCGTGTCGTTCGACGACACCGCCTACGACACCTACACGCACTGGGACGCGAGCCAGAAGCAGCTCGCGCTCGGGCGTCTCGCGGACGGCTTCTCGCGCATGATGGCGAAGCGCAGCCCGGCCGCGCTCGCCGGCGACTATCACGTCGAGCGTTTCTGATTCCGCAACCCTGCGCCGGTTCATGCCGGAATACGGCAAAGTGCCCGCGTTCAACGGGCGCTTTGCGGCTTCGCGTGCGCCAGCGTAGGATGTTCACAATTCAGCGCACGCTACGTTCGCGCCGTCGGCTGCTCGCCGTTGCAGCCGGCCAGGCTGCGACGCGCTTTCCCTCAGGTTCGTTTCGTGCAACCGACGGAGACCGCCTTGATGACCGTTGCCCGCCCGTTGTTGTCGCCCGGCACCCGCCGGTTCGTGTCCGGCCTGTCGGCCTTCGCCGCGCTCGCGGCGGCCGGTGCCCGCGACGCGTCGGCCCAGACGCCGTCGCCGCTCGGCGAATGGCAATACTCGGCGGGCGTCCCGCTGCAGAAACTGTTCAGTCCGACCGTCCCCACCTGGCAGGTCAGCGTCGGCGCGGCGATGACGCTGCAGCCGCGCTACGCGGGTTCCGATCGCTATCGCGTGATGGGCGGCCCGAATTTCGACGTGCGCTATCGCGACCTGTTCTTCCTGTCGACGGGCGACGGGCTCGGCGCGAACGTGTTGCGCGGGCCCAACTGGCGCGTGAGCCTGTCGGTCGGCTATGACCTCGGACGCCGCGCGGCCGACGATCTCGACCACCTGAACGGGCTCGACAACATCAACGCGGCGCCGGTGATGAAGCTCGCGGCCGACTACGTGATCTCGAAGGATTTTCCGCTCGTGCTGCGCGCGGATGTGCGGCGCAGCATCGGCGGCTCGAACGGCTGGGTCGGCGATTTCTCCGCGTACATGCCGATGCCGGGCAGCAACGAACACTTCTTCTGGTTCGCCGGGCCGACCGTGTCGTTCGCCGATTCGCGCTACATGAACGGCTGGTTCGGCGTGCCCGCGGGGGCGTCCGCGCGTTCGGGGCTGCCGGCCTATTCGTCGGGTGCGGGGATGAAGTCGTTCGGCGCGGGCGTGACGATGGTGTGGTTCGTCAACAAGCACTGGTTCGTGACGATGGACGGCGCGATCGAACAGCTCGTCGGCCGCGCACGGCGCAGCCCGATCACGCAGCAGTCGACGAACGGCGTGTTCGACATGTCGGTGAATTACCAGTTCTGACCGCGATCGGCGACGGCCGGGCGGCCGCGTGGCGGTGCGCGGCATGCGGCATTTTTCGTCACATTTGATATGATTCCGACCTGTACAAACGTACAGTGATCGATCCCCGTGACGCCTGCATCGCCGACGCCCCCGGCGTTTTACTACCTGACCAATTTCGAACGCGCGCTGGCCTGGCTCGGCGAGCGTTACGACGACCTGCTCGATGCGAGCGAACATGCGTTTCTCGCGCATTTCGCGCAACTGCCGAAAGCGTCGCGTGCGTTGCTCGTGCGGATGCTGATGCGCAGCGGCACCGACTTCCGCGCGAGCAAGCTCGCGTACGACGAAATCGGCAGCACGCTCGACGCGGCCGCGCCGCTCGTCGAGCTCGGCTGGGTCGATCCGGCACCCGCGCTCACGCTCGACGAGTTGTTCGTGCTGTCGACCAAGGCCGACCTGCTGAAGGTGTTCCCGTCGCTCGCCGCGCACGCGGGCGAGCGCAAGCCCGAATGGCTCGAGCGGTTGCGGCCCGCGCACGACGTGGCGCAACCGCTCGACGCATGGTGCGCGCAGGCCGACGATCGCGTGCTGCGCGTGACGGTCGGCGCGCTGTGCGACCGCCTGCGGCTGATGTTCTTCGGCAATCTTCATCAGGACTGGAGCGAATTCGTGCTCGCCGATCTCGGCGTGTTCCAGTACGAAAGCGTGCCGTTCGCGCCGTCGTCGCGCGCGTTCCAGCAGCGCGACGACGTCGACGCGTATCTCGCGCTGCAGACCTGCCGCGAAGCACTCGACGCATGGCCCGACGACCAGCCGTTCGACGATCTGCTGCAGGCGATCGACGCGGTCGGCTGCGCGCAGCCGTGGCTCGCGACGCGCCGCGCGAAGCTGCTGTTCACGCTCGGGCAGACCTGCGAGCGCCGCGCCGACTGGGCTGCCGCGCTCGACGCGTATGCGCGCAGCGCGTGGCCGGGCAGCCGGCACCGGCGCATTCGCGTACTCGAACGCTGCGGCCGCGACACCGATGCGCTCGCATTGGCGCTCGATGCGCGCGGCGGCTTCGAAAGCGACGAGGAGCGCCAGCGCGTCGAGCGGATGCTGCCGCGCCTGCAGCGCCGTCTCGGGCAGCGGGTCGAACGCGCGGGCGGCACGCCCGAGGTGCCGCGCGAGACGCTCGTGCTGATGCGCCCTGAAGCGTTCGTCAGCGTCGAATACGCGGTGCGCGACCATCTTGCGCAGCCCGATGCGCCGGTTCACTACGTCGAGAACACGCTGATCAATTCGCTGTTCGGCCTGCTGTGCTGGGAGCCCGTGTTCGCGGCCGTGCCCGGCGCGTTCTTTCACCCGTTCCAGCGCGGCCCGGCCGACCTGCACGCGCCCGATTTCGCCGTGCGCCGCACGGACGCGTTCGCCGCCTGTTTCGCGCAACTCGACTCGGGCGCGTACCGCGACACGATCCGCCGGCACTTCGCGACGAAGACGGGGCTGCAATCGCCGTTCGTGTTCTGGGGCGTGCTGACCGACGAACTGCTCGACGAGGCGTTGGCCTGCCTGCCGCCCGAGCACCTGCGGCTGTGGTTCACGCGCCTGCTCGCGGATATCCGCGGCAACCGCTCGGGGCTGCCCGATCTCGTCCGTTTCTGGCCCGGCGAACGGCGCTATGAATTGATCGAGGTGAAGGGCCCCGGCGACCGGCTGCAGGACAACCAGACGCGCTGGCTCGTGTACTGCCTCGCGCACGGCATGCCGGTGCGTGTCGTCGATGTCGAATGGGCCGGAGCCGGAGTCGAGCAGGCCGAAGCGGCGGGATTGTCCGCATGAGCTACGTCGTCGCGGTGCGGGCGATGTGCGAATTCACCGCGCGGCGCGGCGATCTCGACCTGCGCTTCACGCCCGCGCCGACCGCACTCGAAGGCATTGCCGGCCACGGCGCCGTCACGTCGAAGCGCGGCGCGCGCTACGAAACCGAGATCGCGCTGACCGGCACGTGGGGCACGCTCACCGTGCGCGGGCGCGCGGACGGCTACGACCCGGTCGCGAACCGGCTCGAGGAGATCAAGACCTACCGCGGCAGCCTCGACGCGATGCCGGCCAACCATCGCGCGCTGCACTGGGCGCAGGCGAAGGTCTATGCTCACCTGATGTGCGACGCACGCGGCCTCGCGGAAATCGACGTCGCGCTCGTGTATTTCGACATCGTGTCGGAGCGCGAGACCGTGCTAACGGAAACGTTGAGCGCCCCCGTACTCGCCGCGTTCTTCGCCGAGCAGTGCGCGTGCTTCGTCGGCTGGGCCGAGCGCGAGACCGCGCACCGCTCGGCCCGCGATGCGGCGCTGCGTGCGCTGACGTTTCCGCACGGCCGGTTCCGCAGCGGCCAGCGCGAGCTGGCCGTGTCCGTCTATCGGGCGGCGCGCGATGAGCGCTGCCTGATGGCGCAGGCGCCGACCGGCATCGGCAAGACGCTCGGCACGGTGTTTCCGCTGCTGAAGGCGTGCGGCGGGGGCGAGCTCGATCACGTGTTCTTCCTGACCGCGAAGACGCCCGGCCGCGCGCTCGCGCTGGAAGCGGCGACCACGCTCGGCGCCGGCACGCCGGCGCTGCCGCTGCGCGTGCTGGAGCTCGTCGCGCGCGACAAGGCGTGCGAGCATCCCGACCGCGCGTGTCACGGTGAATCGTGCCCGCTTGCGCAAGGCTTCTACGACCGGCTGCCGGCGGCGCGCGACGCGGCGATCGGCGCGGGGCTGCTCGATCGCGATACCGTGCGCGAGGCGGCGCTCGCGCACGACGTCTGTCCGTACTATCTCGCGCAGGAGCTGGCGCGCTGGTCGGACATGGTGATCGGCGACTACAACTACTACTACGACGGCAGCGCGATGCTGCATACGCTCGCGCAGCAGAACCAGTGGCGCGTCGGCGTGCTCGTCGACGAGGCGCACAACCTGCTCGATCGCGCCCGCAAGATGTACAGCGCATCGCTCGACCCGTTCGCGTTCGCGGCCGCGCGCGAGGCGGCGCCCGCGGCACTGCGCAAGGCGTTCGACCGGCTCGCGCGCGCGTGGGGCACGCTCAATCGCGCACAGGCCGAGCGCTATGCGGCATACCCCGAGATTCCGGGGCCGATCGTGTCGGCCGTGCAGAACCTCGTCGCGGCAATCGGCGAACACCTGACCGATGCGCCGCGCGCGAACGGCGACGCGCTGCTGCGCTTTCATTTCGAGGCGATCCAGTTCGGCGTGCTCGCCGATGCGTTCGACAGCGCGTCGATCTTCGACGCGACGCTGCACGGCGAGCCGCTGCCGCGCCAGTCCGGGCTCGACGGTGTCGCACCGGCCGGGCGCCGGCGCCGCATCCAGTCGACGCTGTGCGTGCGCAACGTGATTCCGGCCGGCTTTCTCGCGCCGCGTTACGACGCCGCGCGCGCGACCGTGCTGTTTTCCGGCACGTTGAGCCCGTTTCATTTCTATCGCGACACGCTCGGGTTGCCGGCCGACACCGGCTGGCTCGACGTCGACGGGCCGTTCCGCGCCGAGCAGCTGACCGTGCGCGTCGCGAGCCACGTATCGACGCGCTGGCGCGACCGCGATCGTTCGCTCGAACCGATCGTGGACCTGATCGCCGCGCAGTATGCGGCACGGCCCGGCAACTACCTCGGTTTCCTCAGCAGCTTCGACTATCTCGGGCGCGTCGTCGCGCTGATGCAGACGCGTCATCCGGACGTGCCCGTGTGGGCCCAGGCGCCCGGCATGGCCGAAAGCGAGCGCGACGCGTTTCTCGCGCGATTCGACGCGGGCGGGCGCGGGGTCGGCTTCGCGGTGCTGGGCGGTGCGTTCTCGGAAGGCGTGGATCTCGTCGGCGAGCGGCTGATCGGCGCGTTCATCGCGACGCTCGGGCTGCCGCAGGTCAACGATGTCAACGAACAGATGCGGCGCGCGATGGAGGCGCGCTTCGGCAACGGGTACGACTACATGTATCTGTACCCGGGCCTGCAGAAGGTCGTGCAGGCGGCCGGGCGCGTGATCCGCACCGAACACGACGAGGGCGTCGTGCATCTGATCGACGATCGTTACCGGCGGCGGGAGGTGCGCGATCTGTTGCCGCGATGGTGGCGGATCGGGTGACGGGCGTGATGGATGTCGTGCGCGGGATGTCGTGCGCGCGGCTCGCGTGAATCCCTAAAGCACGTTGAGCATCGCGAGCGCGGTTTCCTGCAGATGCGGCAGCACGCGCCGCACGGCCGCGTCGGTCGTCTCCGTGCCGATCGGCATGTTCGTGCTCAGTGCGGCGACGACTTCGCCGTGACGGTTCTTCAGCGGCACCGCGATGCCGCGCACGCCGACCTGCAATTGCTGCTCGATCACCGCGAAGCCCGCGTCGCGCGCGTGGTCGACCTGTTCGAGCAGGCGCGCTTTGTTGGTGATCGTGTGCGGCGTGAACGGCGCGAGTTCGGTGTCGTCGAGCCACGTACGGACGGCCTCGCGATCGGGATGATGCGCGAGCAGCACGACGCCCGGCGACGTCAGCGGGGCGGGCACGCGTGCGCCGAGCACGAAACCGGTCGTCATCACGCGCGACACGCCGTTGCGGGCGATGAACACGAGTTCCCAGCCGTCGAGCACGCTCACGTACGCCGATTCGTTCAGCGACGCGCTCAGTTGCTGCAGATAGGGCTGGACCGTGCGCGGCAGGCGCGCCGAATCGAAGTACGACCAGCCGACCCGCAGCACGCGCGGCGTGAGGCCGTACAGCTTGCCGTCGGTGTACACGTAGCCGAGCGATTCGAGCGTCAGCAGGTAGCGCCGCGCGGCCGTGCGCGTGAGGCCGGTGCGGGCGGCGGCCTGGGTCGGCGTCATTCGCGCGTGCTGGCTGTCGAATGCCTCGAGGATCATCAGGCCCTTTTCGAGGCCGGCAATCCAGTCGCGTCGGTCGAGGTCGGGCTTTTTCATGGTCGGGGACGCGTCGTGCGCGGTGTTCGTGCGGGAGTGGGCGATTATCGCGCGGCGCGGCGGACAATGCGATATGCGGCGAGCCGGCGCTGTCCGTTCGGCCAGCTGTGCGGTCTCGCATCGCAGATATACAATTTATCTTGTATATCCATGGAGGTTCGTATGCAGGTTGCAAAGTGGGGCAATAGCCTGGCGGTCCGCCTTCCGGCCAGTGTGGTCGACGCACTGGAGCTTCGCGAGGGGGACGATATCGAAATCGTCGTCGACAGTCCGCGCGTTTTCGCCGTGCGTCGCAAGCCGAGGCCGGACGAGCTTCTGCAGCGATTGAGGCGTTTCAGGGGCAAGCTGCCCGCCGACTTCAAGTTCAGCCGGGACGACGCGAATGAGCGGGATTGAGTCGGCGAAATCGTTCGTCGACAGCAATGTCGTGCTTTATCTGTTGTCCGAGGACGAAACCAGGGCAAATCGTGCGGAGGCGCTATTCCTTCGGCGGCCGACCATCAGCGTTCAGGTACTGAACGAAGTCGCCAGCGTTTGCAGCCGCAAATTGCGGATGCCCTGGCGCGAGGTTGGGCAGTTTCTGGAGCCGATCAGGAGTTTGTGCCATGTCGTGCCGATCACGGTCGATACGCACGACCTCGCTCGAAGGCTGGCGGAGCGGCATCGCTTGTCCTTCTACGACGCGTGCATCGTGGCAGCTGCGTCGATCGAGGGTTGCGAATACCTGTACACCGAGGACATGCACGACGGCTTGAGCGTGGAGGGCGGTCCGGAGTTGCGAAATCCGTTTGCCTGAGGATGCGGCGCGAACGTTACACGCGCCGCATCCGGGTCGACGTTACTCGCTGCTCGTCCACTCGACGTTCGCACCGACCGAACGCAGGTTTTCGACGAAATGCGGGTGCGCGCGGCGGATCGGCAGCGCGTTCATGATTTCCGAGCGGCCTTCGATGCTCGCGGCCACCATCAGCAGCGCGATCGCGACACGGATGATGTACGGGCTCTCGACGCGCGCCGGCGTCAGCTGCAGGCCGCCGAACGTGATCAGCCGGTGCGGATCGGACAGCAGCACGTGCGCGCCGAATTTCGACAGTTCGCCGGACCAGCCGAGCGCGCCGTCGTAGACCTTGTTCCAGAACATCGCGCTGCCTTCTGCGCGCACGCCGAGCGCGATGAAGATCGGCAGCAGGTCGACCGGCAGGTACGGCCAAGGCGCGGCTTCGACCTTGGTCAGGATGTTCTGCGTGAACGGCCGGCGTACGCGCAGCGGGCCGTCGCGTTCCGCACGGGACCAGCCGTCGCGGTGCGTGACGGTCACGCCGAACTTCGCGAACGTGCGGTCGATCAGCGGGAAATGCTCTGGCGACGAGTTGCGCACCGTGATGTCGCCGCCGGTGATCGCGCCCAGTGCGAGGAACGTCGCGATTTCGTGGAAATCCTCGGCGAAGCGGAATTCGCCGCCGCCGAGCTTGCCGCCGCCCGTCACGCACAGGCGCGACGTGCCGATGCCTTCGATCGCGACGCCGATCATCGCGAGGAACTGGCAGAACTCCTGCACGTGCGGCTCGGACGCCGCATTCATCAGCGTGGAGGTGCCGCCGGCGGCCGTCGCGCACAGCGCGAAGTTTTCGGTGGTCGTCACCGATGCGTAGTCGAGCCAGTGATCGTTGGCCGTCAGCGGGCCGTCGGCACGGACGATCAGCGAATCGGGCGTGCGCTGGATGTGCGCGCCGAAGCGCTCGAACACTTCGACGTGCGGATCGATTTCACGCACGCCGAGCGTGCAACCCTTCACGTCGTTCTCGAGGCGCGCGACGCCGAAGCGCGCGAGCAGCGGCGGAATCAGCATGATCGACGAGCGCATCGCCTCGGGCAGGCGGTGAACGGCCGGGTCGAACGTCGTGTTGCGATGGTGGAGTTCGAGAATGCCGGTCGTGAAGTCGACCGACACGTCGCTGCCGAGCGTGCGGAAGATGTCGAGGATCTTGCGCACGTCGGTGATGTCCGGTACGCCGACGAGGCGCAGCGGCTGATCGGTCAACAGGGTGGCGCACAGGATCGGCAGGACGGCGTTCTTGTTCGCGGACGGCTTGATGTCCCCGCGCAGCGGAGTGCCGCCGTGGACGATGAGATTCGACATGATATGGGGGCGTATCTGTGACTGACGTAGGCCCATATGATGCCATTGGTCGGCGGGTGACGTGGAATGTTCAGAGGGGAAAAAGGGCTTCTGCGCGCGGGATTGACCGTGTTTGACGTTGGGCGAGGGCGGCCGACACGGACGCGGATCGATCGCAGTGTAAGGACAAAAAGGGGGGCAGCCGCGAATGCCCGGATTGGGACGGATCCTTATCTCGTAAAATCGAGGCCGGATTTTCGAATGATTCCATCCATGTCGACATCATCCCCTCAATCCCCATTTGCTGAAGAGGCTCCGGAGAATGCTGACGGGCGGCCTTGGACGCGCGATGAACTTCGAGCGTCGGTAGAGGAATATCTCAAAATGCTCGAGAGTGAGCGCGGGAGGCAGCCATACGTCAAGAAGGCGGTCTACGACGGGTTGGCTGGTCGATTCAATCGCACCGCGAAGGCGTTCGAGTACCGGATGCAGAACATTTCGTATGTGCTGGCGTTGATGGGCCGAGAGTGGCTGTCCGGACTCAAACCCGCTAAAAACGTCGGGGCGAACGGCGTGCTGATCGAGCAGTTCATCAACGAATGGGAGAAGCGGTCGGCTGCCCCGACCGTGAAATTCGAACTCGACGTGCGCGACGCGCTGAAAAAAACGCCGCTCGCGCCGCCGCCGGGCAATCCGAACCCCGGGACGACTAGCTCGACGGTGACTCAAATCCGCCGCGATCCGTTGGTGAAGGCTTGGGTGCTAACGCAAGCGAACGGGACCTGCGAATGCTGTGGCGAACCGGCCCCATTCAAGGGGGCGGACGGATTGCCTTACTTGGAAGTACACCACGTCCGCAAACTGGCGGAGCGGGGCCCCGACCTCGTGTCGAACACGGTGGCTGTTTGTCCGAATTGCCACCGTGCATTGCATTTCGGTGAGAACGCCCGGCTCCTCGTCGAGCGCCTTTACGAACGATTGCCGCGCCTCGTTCGCCCGTGACCGGCGTCGCTCACCGGTCATGGGCGCGTCCTCACTCCGCCGCCCGCATCCGCGCGGCGACCACCAGCGAGATCAGGCAACCCACCGCGAGATAGCCGGCGACCAGGTGCCACGAACCGCCGGCCAGGCTGACCAGCGCCACCGCGATGAACGGCGTGAACCCGCCGCCGACGACGCTCGCGAACTGATAACCGACGCCCGCGCCGCTGTAGCGGTATTCCGCACCGAACAACTCGGTGAAGAGCGGTTGCTGGACGCTCACGATCATGTCGTGCGCGGCATTGGCCAGCAGGATCGAGAAGACCACGATCCACGCGATCGAGCGCGATTCCAGCGCGACGAAGAACGGCACCGCCGACGCGAGGCCGATCAGCGCGCCGATCAGGTAGATGCGGCGCAGGCCGAAGCGATCCGCCAGCCATGCGAAGCACGGGATCGTCAAGCAGCTGACCGCGCCGACCAGCAGGCCGATGTTCAGGAACAGATCGCGCGACATGCCGAGGTTCGACGTCGAATAGCTGAGCGCGAACGCGGTGACGATATACATCGTGAACAGTTCGGCGAGCCGCAGCGCGACGATCAGCAGGAAAGCCTTCGGATGGCGCGTCAGCGCCTCCAGCACCGGCAGGCGCAGCTTGCGATTGCCGTGCTCGACCTTCTCGACGAATTCCTGCGACTCGTCCATGCTCTTGCGGACCCACAGCCCGATCAGCACCAGCACGATGCTGAACACGAACGGCAGGCGCCAGCCCCACGACTTGAACGCGGCCTCGCCGAGCGTATGGCTCAGGATCGACACGATCCCCGTGGCCAGCACGAGCCCGACGCCGTAGCCGACCTGCACGCCGCTGCTGTAGAACGCCTTTTTCTGCTTCGGTGCGCTCTCGACGGCCATCAGCGCTGCGCCGCCCCATTCGCCACCGACCGCGAAGCCCTGGATCGCACGCATCAGCACCAGCAGCACGGGCGCCCACCAGCCGATCGTCGCGAAGCTCGGCAGCAGGCCGATCGCGACGGTCGACAGCCCCATCAGCATCACGGTCAGCACGAGCATCCGCTTGCGGCCGAGCCGGTCGCCGTAATGGCCGAACACGACGCCGCCGAGCGGCCGGAACAGGAAGCCGACGCCGAAGGTCGCGAACGCCGCGAGCGTGCCCATGGTCGGGCTGACCTTCGGAAAGAATTCGGAATTGAAGACGAGTGCGGCGACGATCCCGTACAGCAGGAAGTCGTACCAGTCGACGACGGCACCGACGAAGCTGCCGATCGCGGCCTTGCGGGCCTGGCTGCGCGCGCGGGCGCCGGCGGCGGCGTCGAGGGTGTCGAAGGTTGGGGTCATGGCGAAGTCTCCTGGCATGGCGCATCGTGGAATCGTGGCGGCGCCGCGTCCGATGCTGCATTGAAGTCGATGGGTGGACGGAGAATAGGGCGCGCGCCGCGCGACGGCAATTGGCCGATCGGACAAAATGCGCGATTATCGCTCTTTTATGTGCGATTATCGAACGGATCCCGGGTTTGCACTAGGCGAGGCATTCGTATCCCGTTCGGCCAGGGTGTGCCGGCGTGAACGATCTGGTTAAAATCGGGACCATCAAAACCTTGCCCGAATCGGGCGGACACCCGGCCACCCCATCGGCCGGGCATGCCGCACGCGCCGGGCGTCATCCCCATCGACCGCATACCCCCGGAGACTGTAATGCCCGGCAATTCCCACCCCCTGTCCAGCGATACGCCGCCCGTTGCCGATCCGGCCGCCAATCCGCTCGGGATGGCCGGACTCGAATTCGTCGAGTTCGCGGCGCCGGTGCCGGACGCGCTCGCGCAACGCTTCGAGCAGCTCGGATTCAAGGCGATCGCGCGCCATGTCAGCAAGAACGTCACGCTGTACCGGCAAGGGCAGATGCAGTTCCTGATCAACGCCGAGCCCGATTCGTTCGCTGCGCGCTATGCAGAGGAATACGGGATGGGCGTGTGCGCGATCGGGCTGCGCGTGGCCAGCGCACGGCGCGCGTTCGAGCGTGCGATCGAGCTCGGCGCGTGGGCGTTCGAGGGCGAGCGGATCGGGGTCGGCGAGCTGAAGATTCCGGCGATCCAGGGGATCGGCGATTCGCACCTTTATTTCGTCGACCGCTGGCGTGGGCGCGACGGCCAGCGCGGCGGCGTCGGCGACATCTCGATCTTCGACATCGATTTCCGGCCGATCGACATCGCGACCGCGCATACCGATCTCGATTGCGCGGGCACGGGCCTGCAGCAGGTCGACCATTTCACGCAGACGGTCGGCGCGGGGCGCATGCGCGAGTGGCTCGACTTCTATCACGACCTGCTGCACTTCCGCGAAATCCATGAAATCGACGCGCACTGGCATGTGTCGGAAGAGTCGCGCGTGATGGTGTCGCCGTGCGGCGCGGTGCGGATTCCGGTCTACGAGGAAGGCACGCGCCGCACCGAGCTGATGCACGCGTATTTGCCGGACCATCCGGGCGAAGGCGTCCAGCACGTTGCGCTGGCGACCGACGACATCCTGGCGAGCGTCGATGCGCTGCGCGCGAACGGCGTCGAATTCATCGAACCGCCGGCGCGCTATTACGACGAAGTCGATGTGCGGCTGCCGGGGCACGGCGTCGATCTCGACGCGCTGCGCCGCCGCGCGGTGCTGGTCGACGGCGAAATCGGCAGCGACGGCGTGCCGCGCCTGTTCTTCCAGACCTTCGTCAAGCGCCGGCCCGGCGAGATCTTCTTCGAGATCGTACAGCGGCAGGGGCACCACGGATTCGGGGAAGGGAACCTCGCGGCGCTGGCCCGCGCCCGCGACGCCGGGTGAGCGACAGAGGGCGTGGTCGCGTAGTGGCCACGGCCGCGAGTGCGACTGCGGAATCAGCGACCGCGTAACCTCACACGCCCGCGGCCGGCACACGGTTCGGCGCCGGATCGTTCGGCGCCTTGAGCGCGCATGCGGTACCGCCCGGCGTGTACATCGACACGACGCAGCGATTGCATGACGTGCAGCCCGATTGCGCGATGCGGCCGTCGCGCAGTTCGTTCACGAAACCCGGCTCGAACACGAGCGCGCGGGCGAGCGCCACCGCGTCGAATCCTTCGCGCATCGCCAGCGCGACGTTCTCGCGCGAGCGCACGCCGCCGAGATAGGCGAGCGGCATCCGGACGGCCGCTCGCACCTGCCGCGAATGCTCGAGGAAATACATCTCCCGAAACGCGCCCATCTTCGGCTCGGTGAGCTTCTGCAGCGCCATCGCGGTGCGCACGATCGCGTTGTCGGCGTTCGCGCGCGCCTCGCCGGGCAGCGGACTGCCGAACAGCTGCCACACCGACTCGACGTTCATCCCGCCGCTCAGCACCAGCAAGTGCGCGCCCTCGGCCTCGAGCCGCCGTGCGATCTCGGATGCGTCGTCGGGCGTTCCGCCGCCACGCACGCCTTCGGTCACGCCGATCTTGCAGACCACGGCGAGATCGTGGCCGACCGCATCGAGCACGCGGCGCAGCACCTCGACGGGGAACGTCGCGCGCCGCGCCGCATCGCCGCCGTATGCGTCGCGGCGGCGGTTGTACAGCGGCGACAGGAACTGGCTCAGCAGATAACCGTGACCCATATGGATCTCGACCGCGTCGAAGCCCGCGTCGCGCGCGTGGCGCGCCGCGCGTGCGAATTCGTCGGCGATGACGGTCATCTGGTCGCGCGTCATCGCCTGCTTCAGGAAGCGGCCGCTCATCACGCCGACCTTGTTGAACCCGCCCGACGCACTCAACGGACGTTTCGTCGACAGCGAAGGCAGGAACGTGAAGCAGCCGCCGTGGGTGATCTGCGCGGACGCCGCCGCGCCGTGGCGATGCACCGCGTCGGTCAGCGCGCGGAATTGCCGGACCGTGGGCGCATCGAGTCGCGCCTGGTCGACGAACGTGCGGCCGTCGTCGCTGACCGCGCAGTACGCGACCGTCGTCAGCGCGGCGCCGCCCGCGGCGATGCGTTCATGAAACCCGACGAGCGCACGCGACGGCACGCCGTTCGGCGTCATCCCTTCGTTGGTCGCGGATTTGATCAGGCGGTTGCGCAGCGTCAGCGGGCCGATCTGCAGCGGGCTGAACGCAGTATCGAGGGCGGCAGGTTCCATGTCGGGCGTGCGTCGGAATGGGGATGGCGACCATTGTGCGGAGCCGACGCCGGATCGCATCGTCCACGTGGATGATCCGCCGCCCACCGCCCACCGCCCACCGCCCGGGCGCCCGCACCGCCTAGTCGGCCGCGCCCAGCTTGCGCGCCTGGCGGCGCATCCCGTCGAAGATCGCATCGGCCACGTCTGACGGGAAATCCGCCGGAATGCGCGACGCGACGCCGGCGATTACCGGTTCGGTGCGTGCCGCCACATCGGCCATGGCCGCGCGTACGGCGTCTTCGGTCAGACCGACACGCGCGCCTTGCGCGATCCAGTGACGCGGCTGGATGTCGCCGATCACGTAATGGCGATTCTTCCCGCACACGGCCATCGCGAGCCGGGCGCGCCGCGGCGGCAGCTGGTTGCGGCGCGTGCCGATGATCGGATGCGCGGACAGCACGTCGTACAGCGGCGTGCTGCGATACGTGTTGCCCGGCAGGTGCGCGATGCTGAAATTCTTCGCGTGGCCGTCGATGGCCGCGAGCACCCAGAACACGAGCTGCGTGACGAAGAAGTTCGTCCGGTCCCGCGCGGCCTCCGCGGAATTCGCGAGGATGCCCATGATCGTCGCGATGCCGGGGCCGCCGTCGGATTCGTATTTGGCGCCCGACGGCGTGCCGGTCGCCTGGCACATGTCCTCCTGCGGCAGCCGCAGGATCCAGGTGCCGTCGCGGGACGGACGGCGGTCGAAACGCTCGACGATCAGCGCCTTCTGGTCGTCGAACCGGCCGATGTCGCACGCGGCGACCGGCAGGCCGTACGCGGCGACGATCTTCGAACACAGCCATTCGTTCTCGACCGACGTGCGCATGTCGGCCTGCATGTTCCCGACGCGCCCCAGCGGCAGCTTGAAGATATGCGTGGTCGGCGTGCTGCCGGCCGGCAGCAGCCAGCGATTGCCGTCGCGCAATAGCGCGGTCTTTTCCTGCGCGCCGGCGATCGACAGGCGCAGCTCGCCGTCCGGCTCCGCGTGGCCGGGCAGCGGCGCGGCGGTCGCGTGGCGCAGCACGTCGGCCACGGCCGCATCGTCGAGCGCGGTGCCGTCGATCGATTCGAGGTCGACCGGTGCTTCGTCGGGGGGTAACAACTGCAGCGCCCCGACGCAATCGCGGCCGATCGACGCGAGCAGTTCGAACGGCGCCGTCGACCCGAGCCGGTAGCGCTGCGCGATGCGGCGGCGGATCGGCTGGCTGTCCGGTAGCAGGTTGTCGAAGTAGTCGGCGACGATCGCGCCCTGGTGCGGCTGGTTGCCCGGCGTGAACGGCAGCGACAGCGACAGCGGACGGCCTTGCGGATCGTCGACCCACGCCGGCAGGTAGACGAGGCGCTCGACGCCGCGCCGGACTTCCCAGTAGCCGACCGGGATGCCGTTCATCCACAGGTCGAGGCGGTCGTGGCGGAGGCGGCGGGCCATCGTCACCAGTCCTCCCTTGTGGTGCCCCGAGGCTTGCCGGGCGTGGCGGCGGCGGGCCGTTTCCGCGTGGCGGCGGATGGGGCCTTCGCAGCGGCCGGCGGGCGAGCCGGCAGCTCGGACGAACCGGGCGAACCGGGCGAGCGACCGCGCGCGGCCGGCGTGCGCTTGGGCGCCGGCGCGGTGCCAGCGGGCGCCGCTGCGTCGTCCGGCGTGCCCGGCTCGAGCGCCAGGCGAACGCCGAGCACGTTCAGCACCTTGAAAAGACGTTCGATACTGACCGCGGACGGATTGGCTTCGAGCTGCGCGTACGACTGTTGCGTCACGCCGAGGCGGGCAGCGAGCTGCGCCTGCGTGAACCCCGCCGACTTCCGGAAGCCGACGAGGATCGGGCGCAACTGGCTCAAGGTCTGGACAGGGAATGCCATGGGCTCTCCGCGCAATGACAGGCGATCGTTTGTAATCGGAAAATACAGTCTATGGTATGTATCGTCAAAATACAAACCCGAGACTGTATTTCATAAAAACAAACGATAGCCTGTCAAGCGGAAACCCGTGGGGCGGTGCCAGGACGCGCGGCACGCGCCCGTCAGCCCGGCATCATCACGCCGCCCGCAGCGGGCTCGCATCGGCGGAGCGCGCGCTTTCCGGATCGTCGTCGCCGAGCGGGATGAACGCCATGATTTCCAGGTCGTGCCCCGACAGCGCCGGCAGCCGGAACGGACTCGACAGCACATTCAGCCGCCGCACGCCGAGGTCACGCAGGATCTGCGAGCCGATTCCGGTCACGCGGCCGTCGCGGCGTGCATGGCCGGCCGGCGTTCGCATCGCGTCGCCGCGCATGTCGCAGTCGAGCAGCACCGCGACGCCGGAACCGGCCGCGTCGATCCGTTGCAGCGCCGCGTGCAGCGGCCACGAATGCGCGGACGGTTCCGCGTCGAGCAGGTCGAGCAGCGAATGGCATTCATGCACGCGCGTCAGCACGGGTGTCGACGGATCGGGCTCGCCGCGCACCAGCGCAAGATGCGGCGCACCGTGCACGGTGTCGCGATACTCGATCGCGCGGAACCGGCCCCACGGCGTATGCAGCGGCCGTTCGCCGACACGCTCGACGAGCGATTCGTGCTCGCGGCGGTAATGGATCAGGTCCGCGATCGTGCCGATCTTCAGCCCGTGATGCGCGGCGAACGTCCGCAGCTCGGGCAGCCGCGCCATCGTGCCGTCGTCGTTCATCACCTCGCAGATCACCGACGCGGGCGTGAGCCCGGCGAGCGCCGCGAGATCGCAGCCGGCCTCCGTGTGTCCCGCGCGCACCAGCACGCCGCCCGGGCGCGCGGCGATCGGAAACACGTGGCCGGGCTGCACGAGATCGTCGGGACGCGCGCCCGCGCGCACCGCCGCGCGGATCGTCCGGGCGCGATCGGCTGCCGAAATGCCGGTCGTCACGCCCTCGGCCGCCTCGATGCTCACAGTGAACGCGGTGCCGAACGGCGTGCCGTTGCGATCGGCCATCGGCGGCAGACGCAGTTGCTCGCAGCGCTCCGCGGTCAGCGTCAGGCAGATCAGCCCGCGCCCGAAGCGCGCCATGAAGTTGATCGCGTCGGGCGTCACGTGATCGGCCGCGATCACGAGGTCGCCTTCGTTTTCGCGGTCCTCCTCGTCGACGAGCAGGACCATCCGTCCCGCACGCAGCTCGTCGACGATTTCCGGCGTGCTGGCGAGCGTCATTGCGCCTCCGTCGCGTCGAAGGCGCGGCGCAGCGCGTCGGCGCCGAAGGTCAGCGCGCGATCGGCCGCGTCGACTGCGCCGAGCATGCTCGCGAAGCCGTGCAGCTGGCCCGGCCAGCGCACGAGCGAGACCGGCGTGCCGGCCTGCGCGAGACGCAGTGCGTACGCTTCGGCCTCGTCGCGCAACGGATCGAATTCCGCGCTGACGATGGTGGCCGGCGCCGCGCCCGACAGGTCCGCCACGGAGAGCGGGCTCGCGAGCGGCGATGCACGGTCGGCGCCGTCGTCGAAATACTGGCGCTTGAACCAGCGCATCGCGTCCGCCGTCAGGAAATAGCCTTCGCCGAGCGATTCGTACGACGGATGCTCGGTCGCGCAATCGACGACCGGATACAGCAGCAACTGGTGCGCGATCGCGATGCCCGAGCCGCGCAACTGCAGCGCGGCGACCGCGGCCAGGTTGCCGCCCGCGCTGTCGCCGGCCACGGCGATCGCCCCGGCGCGCGCGCCGAGATCGCGCGCACCGGCGGCGGCCCAGCGCACCGCGTCGCAAGCGTCCTGCGCGGCTGCCGGGAAGCGCGCTTCGGGCGCGAGCCGGTAATCGACCGACAGCACGAGCGTGCGCGCCCGCCTGGCAAGACTGCGGCACAGGTTCGCGTGCGAATCGATCCCGCACGCGACGAAGCCGCCACCGTGGAAAAACACGGTCAGCGGCAACGGCCCGTCGGCATCGGGCCGATACAGTCGTGCGGATAACTGACGACCCGGCGCCGGGATCTGCCAGTCCTCTTCGGCGGCAATCGCGTCGCCGGGCGCGAACGCGCTGCCTCCGGCGAGGCTCGCACGGTACGCGGGCACGGTCAGTCGATCGAAATCGATCGCGGGCACTTGGGCGAGCGCGGCGAGCAGCGCCTGCGCCTGAGGGTCGAGCGGCATTGGAACTCCTGTCTGAATCGGATGCGGTCTGAATCAGGTAAACCCGCATCGCGGTTTTCCCTGAGCCCGCGCCGGATGCTTGCCGGCACGGCCTGACGGGCATTCCAGCGCAGCGGGCAGGGCGCCACATCATCCGATTGGACGATGGTTCGCGCGTCCGGATGGCCAAAGCTCACCATTCAGTGAATGTCCCGATGACGCCGGAATTAAGACACGTCTTAATCATGGCGGCGCGGATGAATCGCACCGAACACAAGTTGCATGGAGGATGGAGCGTGCTGATGGAGACGAGATGGGCCCCGCAAGAGAGCCAGTCAACGAGCGAGGAGGCCGACATCGGCGTCGCTGATTTCAGCGAGCTGATGGCGCGCATCTACCAGGGGCCGATGGAAACGCCGCCGTGGGCCGGCGCGCTCGAGATGGTTCGCCGGCTGCTGCAGGCCAGCTACGTGACGCTGATCCTGCGCGCGGCCGCGAGCGACCGTCGCGCGCCGCTGTCCGTGCATGCATCGGAGTTCGGCCCGGTCGTGCCGGGGGACGGCGAGGCGTCGTACAACAACTACTACTATTCGCTCGACCCGTTCGTCGGCCTGCCGGCCGATCGCGTGGTTACGGTCGACGACGTGTTCGGCGATACGGGCTGGCTGTCGAGCGAACTGTACAAGCAGTTCCTGAAGCCGCAGGACGTGCGCTACATCCTCGGCGCGGACCTGCGCACGCCGTCGGGCGTCGAGTGCCGGTTCCGCGTGTGCCGCAATCATGCGTCGAAGCAGTTCTCCGCGCGCGACAAGGCGATCTGCGCGCTGCTGCTGCCGCACCTGAAGCGGGCGGTCGAACTGCATTCGCGGCTCGACACGGCCGAGGTCGAGCGGTCGATCTATGCCAACGCGATCAACCGGATGCAGATCGGCACGATCACGCTCGACGAGAACGGCACGATCATCGACATGAACGGCGTCGCCGACGAGATCCTGAAGCAGAACAACGGTCTGACGATTGCGCGCGGCACGATCGAGGCGACCGATGCGCAGGAGAATCGCACGCTCAAGCGGCTGATCCGCCACGCGGTGATGGGGCACCACGGCACGGCCGCGGCGATCGTCGAGGCGATGCCGATCACGCGCGGCTTCGACAAGCCGCGCCTCGGGCTGCTGGTGCGCACCGTGCTGCTGTCCGACTGGTCGGAGGACAACAAGCGCCGGCCGGCCGTCACGCTGTTCCTGCGCGACCCCGACCGCAAGCCGCAAGGCGCGCAGGAAATCATCCGCAAGCTGTTCGACCTGACACCCGCCGAGACGTCGCTCGCGCTGCTGCTGACGAACGGGCTGACGCTCGAGGAGGCGGCGGAGGAATCGGGGATCAGCAAGAACACGGCGCGCACGCACCTGCGCGCGATCTTCTCGAAGACGGGTGTGACGCGCCAGGCGACGCTCGTGCGGATCCTGCTCGGGAGCGTGGTGCCGCTGGGATAAGTAGAGGCCGATGTCGATCCGTCGGAGTCGACCGCATTCCTCTGGCAAGCCAGCGACAACGGTCGACGGGGCACGTGACGCTCCGCGATGGACGCATCATGCAAAAGAGGCTCGCCCGTACATCCGGTTGCCGCTTTCTCGTTTGCCTTTTCAAAGGCCGCGGAGCCGGCCTTCGACATGCGTGCGGGTCTTGCCGCCGACCCAGATTTGACCAGCCTCGTCGCGGGTCAAATGAATGCGGCCATGGCGGCCGAGGCGTGTTCCCTGGGCGGCGACATAGTCGTCGTCAACCACACCTGTCGCGAACAGCCACTGCGCCATTGAAGCATTGAGGCTTCCAGTGACCGGGTCTTCGACGACGGTGCCCAGATGGTCGCTGAAGAAGGCGCGAACCATCCGGGACCGTTGTCGATCCAGGCGGCATCAAGGACATCGCCGGATTCGATCCCCAGCAATCGCCGGGCCTGGTCCAATTCATCCTGTGTCGGCGCGCCGGAGCGGATCAGCGGCGGGGCGGCGAAGGAAAGCCGCTCGTGATTGCGTCGGATCGGAACCAGCCCGGCTCCGCATTCCTGGACGATTTCCGCTTCGCTCTTCGGCACGCGGCCCGTCGAGAGCCACGCATGACAGCTGCCGAGCGTCGGGTGCCCGGCAAAAGGCATCTCCCTGTCCAGCGTGAAAATCCTGACCCGGTAGTCCGCCTCAGGATGCGTGGGTGGCAAGAGAAAAGCGGTCTCGGACAGGTTGAACCACCGCGTCAGCCGCTGCATGTCATCCGTTGCCAGGGCATCGGCACCGATGACGACCGCCAGCGGATTGCCCGAAAGCGGCCCGGCGCCGAAGACATCGATCATATGGATCGCAAAGGTCATGACATCGCTCTTTCAATTCAGGTCAGTTCGTGATGGCGCCGACAAGCCGGGATATCAACGTTGCCAGGCAAGCAGATTGACTCCCGCAACGGCGAACACCGCGGATAGCGTGCCTTCGATCCAGCGCCGGAGACGGCTATACAGGGCGATCATCCCAGCGGTCGAGAAGAGGACCGCATAACCACCGAACACGATGACGCCGAGGAACGCGCAACCACCGATGATCGCCGGCAAGGTGCCGCCGGGGGCGTGCTCCTGAAGCCCAAGGGACATGATTGCCATCCAGGCCAGAACCGCCTTCGGGTTCCCGATATGCATGAGAATGCCCTGGCGGTAGAGCCGCCGATAGCGAGGTGTCGAGCGTCCTGGTTCCATCTTCGCGAAGCCGGAGCCCGGTTTCAGCGCCGATCTGCCCGTGCGGAACGCCAGGTAGAGCAGATAGACACCCCCAACCATCTTGATGACGAAAAGCGCCTCGGCATAGGCCGCCAGCACGGCGGAAACGCCGGTCGCTGCCAGAATCGCCCAGAAGAGTGAGCCCGTGATGACGCCGGCAGCCAGAGCGAGGGCCGGCAGACGGCCGTCGCGCATCGCTGTTCCCATGATCGCCATGTTGCTCGGTCCGGGGCTGGCGATGGCGATGAGATAGGTGCCGTAGGCGAGTGCGATCTGACTGGCGATCATTCGAGTTTCTCCAAGGATGCGGGGCGTCTCCAGCGTTACGGCTGGAGGTCTCCGCGATGAACGATATGGACCTTGTTCCCGTCGGGGTCGCGCAGATACGCGCCGAAGTAGCCGTCACCGTAGTGGGGGCGTAACCCGGGTGCACCTTCGTCCGTCCCGCCGTGCTCGAGACCGTTCGCGTAGGCCGTGTTCACGGCTTCTTGCGAGGGGGCCAGAAAGGCGACCATGCTGCCGTTGCCGATGGTCGCCGGCTCACCGTCGTACGGGATGTAGACATAGAAGCGCGGCAGCGGCGATTGACCGGTTACCCAGCAAAGCGCCGGAGGCCCGCCATCGGACGTGACGACGCGACGCTTCAGTCCGAGCGGAGCGAGCAGCGCGTCATAGAAACGGCCTGCCCGCCCAAGATCACGCGCCCCAACAGTTACATGGCTCAACATTCGACTCTC
The DNA here is from genome assembly GCF_905339915.1 of Burkholderia sp. BCC1985. Lineage (NCBI taxonomy): Bacteria > Pseudomonadati > Pseudomonadota > Betaproteobacteria > Burkholderiales > Burkholderiaceae > Burkholderia > Burkholderia sp. BCC1985. Next base: position 43,500 of record NZ_CAJPGY010000014.1, on the reverse strand, counting down.
CACACGCCTGTCATGGCGATCAGGCGCCTCCAGAAATGCATGACCTCATCCAATCACATCGCGCATGTTACGCTTGTTGCTTTCATAAATAGTGTCACGTGACACTAATATCTGGGCGGCGAACATGCTTCTGCAATCTCCTTGGTCACCACGACTTGCCGACATCGACGCGAATACCGCCGAGCGGTTGGTCCTCGCCCTGGCCGACGACATCATCGAGGGGCGGCTGACGGGAGGCGACCGTCTGCCCGCTCACCGCGATCTCGCGTTGAAACTGGGGATTGGCCTTGGCACGGTGACGAAAGCCTATGCCTCGCTTGAACGGCGAGGCCTGACGCGCAGCATCAAGGGCCGAGGAACTTTCGTGGCGATCCGCCAGGCGCATCACGATCGCCAGATCGACCTTTCGTCCAATGTGCCGCCAGCCATGCTCGACGCGCGCTTACTGGCGCGAACGTTGACGGGGATCGCACGCAAGATCGATGCGGACCATCTCAATCTCTATGCCCCGCCCGCCGGACATATGGAGCACCGACGTGTGCTGGCTCGCTGGCTCGAAACGCTGGGCCTGATGGTGGAACCGACGCATCTGGTGCTAACGAGCGGCGCCCGTCAGGCGCTATCGTTGGCCTTCGATCTTGCCTGTGGCTCGCAGGGGCTGCTTCTGACCGAGCGGATCACCTATCCTGGCGCGATCGCGCTGGCTCGGCGCAGCGGATATCGGATGCAGGGCGTCGAGACCGACGCGCAGGGGATGGCGCCGGGGGCACTGGCGGACGCACTCGACGGCATCGCATCGACCGGCAGCAAGGCGGTCTATCTCACGCCGACGCTGCACAACCCGACCACCGCAACGATGGGCACGGAACGAAGGCAGGCCATCGTGGATATTTGCCGCCGGGCGGGCGCGTGGATCATCGAGGACGGCGTCTATGCGTCGGCAGAGCCGGCTTCGCCACCGCTTGCGGCGTTGGCGCCCGAGATCACCTTGCATGTGAACGGGCTGTCCAAATCGCTCGGCCCCGGTTTGCAGATCGGCGTGCTCGCGCTGCCGGCCGGACTCAACGACGCAGCGGAAGACGCGCTGCGGGACCTGCCAATGGCGCCGTCGGCGCTCTCTTGCGCAGTGGTTGAGGAATGGCTGGCCACCGACGTCATCTCCTCGATCCAGCGGGACCTGCACCATGAGGCGCGGCGTCGATCCAATCTGGCCATCTCTCTGCTCGGCGCGAGCGAAGTGGTCTCGCATCCCGGCGCCTACAACGCGTGGCTGCCGATGGAGCGTGACGCTGCCAATCGCGTCGCATCCGTCGCAGCAGCGATGCGTATCAAGGTGACCCCTCCGGAATCCATGATGGTGAACCCGGAGGATCGGGCGAGCGGAATTCGACTTTGCCTCGGCGGCCCGTCGTTCGACGATCTGACAGAAGCACTGACACTTCTGGCAGGGCTGATGAAGCAGCGCGCGTGAGGCCACCGGGCGAGCACCGTACTAGCCGTTTGGTCGCAGGGTTTTGTATCTCTCCCCACTACCGGTAATTGGCAGCTCTTTGGTCTGGCGATTACAAAATCGTGCAAACGATCTGCTTCGATTCCACACGCCACACGCCTCGCTCATTTCAACATTATAGAAATAATGTCAAACAATAGAGGTGTGACAATTGGATATTTAACGGTTTACGTTATATTATTAACGAAACCACCGACTCAAACCGTCATGTCCGACCTCGTTGCCGACGAATCCCGCCTGATAGCCGAAATCGACCGCCTGAGGGCCGATTTCCCGAAGACCCGCGAGCTCTATCGCGAGGTCTGCGCGTTGATGTTCTTCCGTTTCGGCGTCACGCCCACCGCGAACCGCCTTTACCAGCTCGTGCGCAAGGGCAGCATGAGCACGCCGACGGCGGTGCTCGGCGAGTTCTGGGCCGAGTTGCGGGAAAAGAGCCGGGTGCGCATCGAGCATCCGGATTTGCCGGCCGATCTGCAGGCGGCAGCGGGCGAACTCGTCGCCGCGTTGTGGCGCCGCTCGAGTACCGATGCCGCCGCAGCGCTCGATGCACTGCGCGCCGAAGTCGAAGCCGAGCGGGCCGCGGCGAAAGCGGAGGTCGCGGCATTGCAAGCCGACCTGTCCCGCACCGAAACCGCGCTGGAGCACCGCACGAGCGCGTTGCTGGCGGCCCAGGTGCGCATCCAGGAACTCGAGCAGGCGAGGGCGGCCGACGAAGCATCGCGCCGCGCGCTGCAAGCGGAAATCGAGCGGCTGAAGTCCGACAACGCGGACGCCGATCGCGCGCTGGCGCAGGCGCGCGCCGATTTCACGTCGCAACTCGACCGGCTGCGCGACGACGCGGGCCGGGCCGAGGAACGCTTGCGTGCAGCGGAGAGGCGAGCGCTTCAGGAGATCGACCGCGAACGGCTCGCGGCCGCACGCGTTCAGAAGGAATTCGACGCGGCCACGGCTCGTGCCGAACAGCGCGATACGCAGCACCGCAAGGATCTCGCGGCACTGCAGGCGCAACTGGCCGACACGCAACACCGCTGCGGCATGCTCGAAGGCCAGCTCGACGGGGCCCGCGCGGCCAATGCCGCGTACGTCGGCGAACTCGACGCATTGCGCGCCGAGCGCGCGTCACGCCCCCCCGCGCGCCGGGCGCCGGGTCGACCGGCGGGCGGCACCCTGCGTGCGGCGAAACCGGTCGCGAGGAAGCGCGTCCCGAAACCCGCGTGACGTGGGCGCCACGGTGCGGCGACGACGCGTCCGCGACGCGGTGCGATTCGGGTAAAGTGCCGCTCAAGTTGCCGGCTCGACGTTACTAGACGACCGGTCTAATCGTTGTTAAGATACGCCATCATGAATGCATCTTCAGGCGCGGAAGTTCGCCAGCACATCCTGAATATCGCGAAGCCGATCATGCTCCACAAGGGGTTTTCGGCGGTCGGTCTGAACGAGATTCTCGCCGCGGCGGGCATCCCGAAGGGCTCGTTCTACCATTACTTCGGCTCGAAGGAGGCGTTCGGCGAGGCGCTGCTCGAATCGTATTTCGAAGGCTATCTCGAGCACCTCGACAACCTGCTCAAGCACCCGGCCGGCACGGGCGCGCAGCGCCTGATGACGTACTGGGGCAACTGGCTGCGCACGCAGTGCGCGGACGATCCGGAAGGCAAGTGCCTCGCGGTAAAGCTCGGCGCGGAAGTGTCCGATTTGTCGGAGGCGATGCGCGCGGTCCTGCGGCGCGGCACCGGCCAGATCATCGAGCGGCTCGCGGGCGGGATCGAGGCTGGGTTGGCCGACGGTTCGCTGGGCGGCGTCGACGATCCGGCGCATACGGCCGCGATCCTTTACGAGCTGTGGCTGGGCGCGACGCTGCTGGAGAAGATTCACCGCGACCGCAAACCGCTCGAACGCGCGATGCTCGAAACACGGCGGATGCTGAACCTGCCGTCCTTCGAGCCCGACGGAGTGCAGTCGTAATGTGGGCGCGCGCAGGCGCGCCTTGTTTTTTGCGTGAGCGCTAGACGACTGGTCTACTTACGCTGAAGTCACATTGTTTTACCCGCGAGGCGGCGGCCCGGCCGCCGGCTGATTCGCCGGCAAGGCCGCAGCCTCGCGCATCACGGTTGTCCAACGTTGATCCGATCGTGCCCGTGCACGTCCCTTCCTGTTGACGGAGGTTCCCATGCCGCAAGGCAAGGCAGCAAACCGCAGAATCATCCTGAACGCGCGCCCGGTCGGCGCGCCCACCCCGAACGACTTTCGTCTCGAAACCGGCGACGTACCGGTGCCCGGCGCCGGCCAGGTGCTGCTGCGCACGATCTGGCTGTCGCTCGACCCGTACATGCGCGGCCGGATGAGCGACGCGCCGTCATATGCGCCGCCGGTCGAGCTCGGCGACGTGATGGTCGGCGGCACGGTCAGCCGTGTCGTGGCGTCGAACCTGCCCGCGTATCGCGAAGGCGACCTGGTCCTCGCGCGCGGTGGCTGGCAGGACTATTCGCTGTCGGACGGCAGCGGTCTCATTCCGCTCGGCCGCGACTTCGCGCATCCGTCGCATGCACTCGGCGTGCTCGGCATGCCGGGGTTCACCGCGTACACCGGGCTGCTGAAGATCGGCGAGCCGAAGGCCGGCGAAACCGTGGTCGTCGCCGCCGCGAGCGGGGCGGTCGGTGCGGTGGTCGGCCAGATCGCGAAGCTGAAGGGCTGCCGCGTGATCGGCGTCGCGGGCGGCGCCGACAAGGTCGCGTACGTGAAGGGCACGCTCGGCTTCGACGATTGCGTCGACCACCGCGATCCGCAATTCGCCGCCCGGCTGAAGGAAGCCTGTCCGAAGGGCATCGACGTCTATTTCGAGAACGTCGGCGGCGCCGTGTTCGATGCGGTGTGGCCGCTGCTCAACGAGCATGCGCGCGTGCCGGTATGCGGGCTGATCGCCCATTACAACGACACCGCGTTGCCGGCCGGCCCCGATCGCCTGCCGCTGCTGATGGGGACGATCCTGCGCAAGCGCATCCGGATGCAGGGCTTCATCATTTTCGATCATTACGCGACGGGCTACGCGCAGTTCCTGACGGAGATGAGCGAGTGGCTCGCGCAGGGCAAGGTGAAGGCGCTCGAGGATGTCATCCCCGATCTCGCCGATGCGCCGAACGCGCTGATCGGCTTGCTCGCCGGCAAGAATTTCGGCAAGGTCGTCGTGCGCGTGGGTCCGGACGAACTGGCCTGACACCGGCGCAAGACGACACACGACGATTGCACGCTGGCGTCGCGAGACGCCGGCTTGTGGCATGCTCGATTCCGTTTCGAAAGGAGTGACAAAGATGGCGCTTCACGTGATTGCTTCCCTGTTCCTGAAACCCGAACACGCGCAGGCCGCCGAGGCCGAATTGCGCAGCATGGTCGCCAAGACGCGCGTCGAGCCGGGCAACCGGCGCTACGACCTGTTCCGCGAGCAGGACGGTTCGCCGAACCTGCACCTGTACGAGATCTACGACGACCAGGCCGCGTTCGACGCGCACCTCGCCAGCCCGCATTTCACGGAATTTCGCGTGAAGTCGGCCGACTGGTTCGCGGCGCCGCCCGTCATCAAGGTGCTGTCGGGCATCGACGTGGCCGAGTAACGACGCGGTCCCCCCCGTCACGGCCCGTTCTCGCCCGGGACCGTACGGCAGCCGTCACGCTTGACGCAACGGCGATGACAACGACAACGCGGCGCGGCGCATCGTTCGCGCCGCTTCCCCAATACACCGCCCCCGGAGGCTGAATGGTCACCCTCAACATCAACGGCGAGAACCGCACGGTCGACGCCCCCGACGACATGCCCCTGCTGTGGGTCCTGCGCGACGTCGTCGGCCTGACCGGCACGAAATTCGGCTGCGGGATCGCGCAATGCGGTGCGTGCACCGTGCATCTCGACGGCGTCGCCGCTCGCGCGTGCGTGCTGCCGGTCGCGGCCGTCGCGGGCCGCAAGATCACGACGATCGAAGTCGTCGGCGCGACGCCGGCCGGGCAGAAGGTCCAGCAGGCATGGCGCGAGCTGGACGTCGTCCAGTGCGGCTACTGCCAGTCCGGGCAGGTGATGGCGGCCACCGCGCTGATCGCATCGAACCCGAACCCGAGCGACGCCGACATCGACGCGGCGATGGCCGGCAACATCTGCCGCTGTGGTACCTACAACCGGATTCGCGCGGCGGTCAAACACGCCGCGAAGGGGGCATGACATGTCGCGAGGACTGATCGAAGCAGGTCGGGCCGGCGCGGGCGTGTCGCGCCGTACGTTTCTCAAGGCGGGCATGTCGCTCGGCGCGGCGGCGGGCGGCGGCCTGCTGCTCGGCTTCAGCATGCCGGCGGCGGGCGATGATGCACGCCGCTCGGTGATCGGCGGCGATGCGGACGAAAGCGCGCGCGCCGGTGTATTCGCGCCGAACGCGTTCGTGCAGATCGACCGCGCCGGCAAGGTCACGCTGGTGATGCCGAAGGTCGAAATGGGCCAGGGCGTCTACACGGCGCTGCCGATGCTGATCGCCGAGGAACTCGAGGTGCCGCTGTCGAACGTCACGCTCGACCATGCGCCCCCGAACGAGAAGCTGTTCCTCGATCCGCTGCTCGGCGGCCAACTGACGGGCGGCTCGACGTCGGTGCGCTACGCGTGGGAACCGCTGCGCCGCGCGGGCGCGACCGCGCGCACGCTGCTGGTTTCGGCGGCGGCGAAGCAATGGAACGTGGATCCGGCCACCTGCCGGGCGGCGAACGGCGAAGTGCAGCACACGCCGAGCGGCCGGCGCGCATCGTACGGCCAGCTCGCGGATGCCGCGTCGAAGCTGCCGGTGCCGAAGGACGTCGCACTGAAGCAGCCGGCCGATTTCAAGCTGATCGGCAAGCCGGTGAAGCGGCTCGACTCGCCGGAGAAGGTCGACGGCACCGCGCAGTTCGGGCTCGACGTGCGCGTGCCCGGCATGCTGTATGCGGTGATCGTGAACAGCCCGGTGTTCGGCGGCACGGTCGCGAGCGTCGACGACACGGCCGCGAAGAAGATCCCCGGCGTGCGCCAGGTGGTGCGCGCGGACAACGCGGTCGCGGTGGTCGGTGATCACACGTGGGCCGCGAAGCGCGGCGCGTCGGCGCTCGTCGTGAAGTGGAACGAAGGCGCGGGCGCGAAGGTGTCGACGAAGGACATCGTTGCCGATCTCGCGCAGGCCGCCGCGAACGGGAAGGGCGCGGTCGCGCGCAAGGACGGCGACGTCGGCCGCGCGTTCGCGAACGCGAAGACGCGCATCGATGCCGTCTACGAACAGCCGCTCCTTGCGCACGCAACGATGGAGCCCGTGAACTGCACGGTGCACGTGCGCGGCGACGGCTGCGAGATCTGGGTCGGCACGCAGGTGCCGACGCGGGCGGTCGACACCGTGCAGAAGCTCACGGGTCTCGCGCCCGACCGGATCGTGGTGCACAACCACCTGCTCGGCGGTGGTTTCGGCCGACGGCTCGAAACGGACATGATCGGCCAGGCCGTGAAGATCGCGAAGCAGGTCAACGCGCCGGTGAAGGTCGTGTGGACGCGCGAGGAAGACATCCAGCACGACATGTATCGCCCGTACTACTACGACCGGATCTCGGCCGGCCTCGACGCGAACGGCAAGCCGGTCGCATGGCAGCACCGGATCGTCGGTTCGTCGATCCTCGCGCGCTTCGCACCGCCGGCCTTCAAGGACGGCGTCGATCCCGACGCGGTCGAGGTTGCCAACGACCTGCCGTACGACCTGCCGAACCAGTTGATCGACTACGTGCGCCAGGAACCGCGCCACGTGCCGACCGCGTTCTGGCGCGGCGTCGGGCCGACCCGCAGCACGTTCGTCGTCGAGAGCTTCATCGACGAACTCGCGGCGCAGGCCAAGACCGATCCCGTCCAGTACCGCCGCGCGCTGCTCGACAAGACGCCGCGTGCGCGCAACGTGCTCGACGTCGCGACGAAGGCGGCCGGCTGGGGCACGCCGCTGCCGAAGGGGCAAGGGCGCGGCGTATCGGTGATGCACGCGTTCGGCAGCTTCTTCTCGATCGTCATCGACGTCGCGGTGGAAGGCGGCGAAGTGCAGGTCAAGCGTGCCGTGTGCGCGGTCGACTGCGGGATGGCCGTGAATCCGAGCACGATCGAGGCGCAGGTGCAGGGCGGCATCATCTTCGGGATCACGGGCGCGCTGTATGGCGAGATCACGATCGAGGACGGCCGCGTCGTGCAGAGCAACTTCACCGACTACCGGGTGATGCGCATCAACGAGACGCCGCCGATCGAGGTTCATCTCGTCAAAAGCGCCGAGGCGCCGGGCGGAATCGGCGAGCCGGGCACCGCGGCGACCGCGGCTGCCGTGTCGAACGCGATCTTCGCGGCGACCGGCACGCGGCTGCGCAAGCTGCCGGTCGGCAACCAGCTGAAGACGGCTTGAGGGGAGGACACGAACCATGCGAAACCTCACCTCGAATCGTCCGAACCGCCTGAATCGCGCCGCTCGCACGTTCGGCACGTCGTTGATCGCGCTGTCCGCACTGATGGCCGGCACGGCGGCGCACGCCGCGCAAGCGGCGGCCGCCGACAGCGCGCTGGTCGCACGCGGCGCGTATCTCGCGAAGGCCGGCGATTGCGTCGCGTGCCACACCGCGCCGCGCGGCACGCCGTTCGCCGGCGGCCTGAAGATGGTCACGCCGATGGGCGCGATCTACACGACCAACATCACGCCCGACCCGGACACGGGCATCGGCGGCTATACGGAAGCCGATTTTGCGAACGCGTTGCGCAAGGGCGTCGCGAAGGACGGCCACAATCTGTATCCGGCGATGCCGTATCCGTCGTACGCGAAGCTGAAGGACGACGACGTGAAGGCGCTGTACGCGTACTTCATGCACGGCGTCGAGCCGGTGAAGCAGGCGAACCGGGCGTCCGACATCCCGTGGCCGCTCAACATGCGCTGGCCGCTCGCGTTGTGGAACATGGTGTTCCTCGATACGACGCCTTATGCCGACAAGCCGGCCAAGGACGCGATGTGGAACCGCGGCGCGTATCTCGTGCAGGGGCTCGGGCACTGCGGATCGTGCCATACGCCGCGCGGTGTCGGCTTCCAGGAGAAGGCGCTGGACGAGGGCGGTTCGGCGTTCCTGTCGGGCGCGCCGATCGACAACTGGTTCGCGTCGAACCTGACCGGCGAGCACAATACCGGGCTGGGCCGCTGGAGCGATGCGGATATCGCGCAATTCCTGAAGACCGGCGCGAACCGGCATGCGACCGCGTTCGGCTCGATGGTCAGCGTGATCAACCACAGCACGCAGGAACTGACCGACGACGATCTGGCGGCGATGTCCCGCTACCTGAAATCGCTGCCGGCAGCGGGCGGCACGGGCGCGCCGCCTTACCGTTATGAGCCGAAGGCGACGCAGGTCGTGTTGGGCCGGCCGGCGAACGATCCGGGCGCAAAGGTGTATAACGCTTACTGCCTGCATTGTCATGGCGCGGACGGCCGCGGCTACGCGCCGCTGCTCGCGCCGCTCGCCGGCAACCCGAACGTGCTCGAGGCCGATGCCGCGTCGCTGATCAACGTGACGTTGAACGGCAGCGAGTCGCTCGTGATCGGTGGCGTGCCGTCCGCGTACCCGATGCCGGCGTTCGCGAACCAGCTGAACGACCAGCAGATCGCCGACGTGCTGACGTTCATGCGCGCCGGCTGGAACAACGGCGCGCCGGCCGTGCAGGCGGCGGAGGTCGCGAAACTCCGCAAGGCGACGGCGGCCGCGCGCTGAGCGCGGAGCGCCGAGCGCGGCCGACCGCGGCGGACGACGACGGGCATGCGTGCCGCACGCCGGTCGTCGCACATTGCCGGGTGCAGGGCGCCCGGTGGCGCAGCTCTTTCTGTCAACCGGCGTGCGGCCGTTCGCGGCCGCGCGCGTTTTATCGACGTAAAACTGGGGTGTCTGGATGGCTAACGTGACTTATACGGATACGCAACTGCTGATCGACGGCGAGTGGGTCGACGCCGCGAGCGGCAAGACGATCGACGTCGTGAACCCGGCGACGGGCAAGGCGATCGGCAAGGTGGCTCACGCGGGCATCGCCGATCTCGATCGCGCGCTGGCCGCGGCGCAGCGCGGTTTCGAAGCATGGCGCAAGGTGCCCGCGCACGAGCGTGCGGCGACGATGCGCAAGGCGGCCGCGCTGGTGCGCGAGCGCGCCGACACGATCGCGCAGCTGATGACGCAGGAGCAGGGCAAGCCGCTCACGGAAGCGCGTGTGGAAGTGCTGTCGGCCGCCGACATCATCGAATGGTTCGCGGACGAAGGCCGCCGCGTGTATGGCCGGATCGTGCCGCCGCGCAATCTCGGCGCGCAGCAGACCGTCGTGAAGGAGCCGGTCGGACCGGTCGCGGCGTTCACGCCGTGGAATTTCCCGGTCAACCAGGTCGTGCGCAAGCTGAGCGCCGCGCTGGCGACCGGCTGTTCGTTCCTCGTGAAGGCGCCGGAAGAAACCCCGGCATCGCCGGCCGCGCTGCTGCGCGCGTTCGTCGACGCGGGCGTGCCGGCCGGTGTGGTCGGTCTCGTGTACGGCGATCCGGCGGAAATCTCGTCGTACCTGATTCCGCATCCGGTGATCCGCAAGGTGACGTTCACGGGCTCGACGCCGGTCGGCAAGCAACTCGCGGCGCTCGCGGGCCAGCACATGAAGCGCGCGACGATGGAGCTGGGCGGCCACGCGCCGGTGATCGTCGCCGAGGACGCGGACGTCGCGCTGGCGGTGAAGGCCGCCGGTGGCGCGAAGTTCCGCAACGCGGGCCAGGTGTGCATCTCGCCGACGCGTTTCCTCGTGCACAACAGCATCCGCGACGAATTCACGCGTGCGCTGGTCGCGCATGCGCAGGGGCTGAAGGTCGGCAACGGCCTCGAGGAAGGCACGACGCTCGGCGCGCTGGCGAACCCGCGCCGGCTGACCGCGATGGCGTCGGTCGTCGAGAACGCGCGCAAGGTCGGCGCGAGCATCGAGACGGGCGGCGAACGGATCGGCTCGGAAGGCAACTTCTTCGCGCCGACCGTGATCGCGAACGTGCCGCTCGAAGCGGACGTGTTCAACAACGAGCCGTTCGGACCGGTCGCAGCGATCCGCGGTTTCGACAAGCTCGAGGATGCGATCGCCGAAGCCAATCGCCTGCCGTTCGGGCTGGCCGGCTATGCGTTCACGCGTTCGTTCGCGAACGTGCACCTGCTGACGCAGCGCCTCGAAGTCGGGATGCTGTGGATCAACCAGCCGGCGACGCCGTGGCCGGAAATGCCGTTCGGTGGGGTGAAGGATTCAGGCTACGGGTCGGAAGGCGGGCCGGAAGCGCTGGAGCCGTATCTCGTCACGAAGTCGGTGACGGTGATGGCGGTCTGACGACCGCGTGGTCGCGTGCGTGCCGCCGTTTGGGCGGTGCGTACGCGGCATGGCGTTGCCGAGAGCCGGGTGTTTCGCCCGGCCTTGTTTTTTCTGATTCGTTCACCGTCGGTCACCGCAGCGTCCAGTCTCGCCCGGATCATGAGCACTCCATCGCCACGGCGTTTGTCGATTGACTGAGCCTGATCTCGCCCAGGTAGGCGCTGTCGCCCAATTTGCACTCGCGCCAGGCATTGCCGCGGGCATGCCGGATTTGGACTCTGTAGAGGCCGCTGCCCCTGGCCAGGCCGTCGAACCGGAAATCGCCGAAGTCGTCCGAGACGGTTTCGGCTACCTGCCGATTACCTGCATATAAGACGACGACCGCATCCGTGACACACTCGACCACGTCTCCTGCCTGGGCACTGACACTTCCGCCGACGAAGCACGTTTCCCAACGCTCGAGGCCGCTATACCACACGCGGGGCTTCGTGCTCAGGTTGGGTCGCAATACCTTGAGTCCCTCACGCCTGGCCTTCTCGGCCATTGCCGTGTCATCGAGCTTGACCGTCTCGAACACATCGGTGGGGCACGACTGCTGACAACGCGGGCGGGACCAGCCCTGGTCGAGCAAATGCGCATCGAAGATCCAGATCTGCGGCAGTTGCAGCTCTTCGTTCCAGACGATCGCCTTGTAAGGGCACGCCTTGACGATGTCCTTTCGGCCTCGCGCCTTGTCCGGATCGATGATGACGATGCCGTCGGCGCGCTTGCGAATGGCGCTGCCGCCCACACGCATGCAGGGCGCGTCGTCGCAGTGGTTGCACATGACCGGCAGATAAGTGGTCTCGATCATGTGCGAAGCACCCTGTACACGACGCAGGATGCGGATGGGGCTCTCGGCACTGGCCGAAGCGGGTGCCGCGTAGCCGGGGAAGTCATTGCCGACGTGCTCGTCCCGCGCGGCGATCACACAGTTCTGGCAGTTCTCGCAACGGCCGACGTTGATGATCAGGTTCCACTTGCTCATTTGAAATTCCTCACACTGCGCGACCGAGCATGAATGCCTCGGCACCGCGCCATTTCTCGACCTGCACCAGGCAGGAATTCGGGCTCATGCTGCTGGTGCCGGCGGTCTGAGGCCGGTCGGGGGTCAGCATGTTCATGCAGCCGCCGATCTCGACTTGCTCGCCATCGATTTCGATCAGCTGAAATTCAGCGCTCGCCTCATAGGATTTCACCACTCCGGCGTTCACCAGGGGCGAGACGTCGGCCGCACAGATCACGGCGCCGCGGTCGTTGTGTACTTTGACGAGATCGCGATGGGCGATGCATCGAACAGCGGCGTCTGCCGGGTTGAGCCTCAGCAGCCAGAACCGGTGCCCCGCGATCAGCGCGCGATGATCGTCGATGCCGTTCACGGCAGAATTCTTTCCGTCACCGTGGGTATGAAAGCTGTAGCGGCTGTGGGTGGCGATCAGTTGCAGCGGGTAGCGCCGGGCCAGGTCCGAGCGCAACCCCTCCCAGGACGGGATATATCGGTTGAGCGGGGGGCGCTCCGGATTGTCCGCGGTGTGCCGCTTCAGCAACTCGGGCACGAACTCCAGCTTGCCGCTCGGCGTCTGCAGGCCCTTGCCGAACCGCTCCGAGAACTGTGACGGCAGCGGATGAGGTTCCGGCAGGTCCTTCTTCCTGTCTTCCGCATACCAGCGCATGTCCACGGGATGGCGCAACTCGGGCTTTTCGGGCGGCACGACGAAATAGCCCTTGCGGCAAAATTCGCGCCACGAAATGTGATCGGGCAGATCCGACGAGTCGAAGACGCGCTTGACCCAGTCGAGATCCCCGCAGCCTTCGGTGAAAATGCCACCCAGGCCCAACCGGGTCAGGATGGCAGTGAAAATGTCGTAGTCGGAGCGGGACTCGCCCAGGGGTTCGATGCACTTGTGCTGCAGCGTCAGCATGCGATGGTTGACCGTGCCATACCCGTGGTGGGCGTAACCGCCCGAATTCGCCCATTCTCCGATGTCCCAGCGCTCCAGCGAAGTGCACGCGGGCAGGATGATGTCGGCGAACTGGGCTTCGCCTTCCATCCAGATCGACTGATTGACGACGAACTCGATGCTCGAGTGCCGGTAGGCCTGCGTCCAGCGTCCGGAATTCGTCACGGTACTGAACGCGGATCCGCCGTAGCGATAGATCATGTGGATCGGCGAATAGCCGGGCATCGGGTACGTGAACGGCGCAAACTGGGCTTCCTGGGACATGCCGTCCCATAGATAACCGGTGGCGTGACCGTTGAGAATCGCATCGGGCATCTGCTGTCGCGGCACCATTTGCTTGACGGGATTCATGGTCAGGATATGCGGCATGCGCTGGTAGTTGTCCACCGCATTGGCGGTCCACGCCAGGTCGCCTGAAATGCCGCCGTCCGCGTAGCCGGGGAAGTAGAACTGGAGATCGTGCGGGACGCCGATTTCGAGGCAGCCGAAATTCACCCCCGGCTTGCCCCAGCCCTGCATGGACATCATCATGATCATGCAGCGCGCCCATTGCGCGCCGGTCGCCCCGCGGCCCGCGCCGCCGAATCCCGCGCCGGTCATCCCGACGGCGAGATGCACCTTCTTCTTCCCCCACAGGTGCGCAAGCGCACGGGCGTCCTTGGCCGGCACGCCGGTCTCGCTCTCCTGCCACTCGGGCGTCTTGGGGGTACCGTCGGTTTCGCCCAGCAGGTAGGCTTTCCAATCGTCGAAACCGGTCGTGCGGGTCGCGACGTAATCCTTGTCGTACAGGCCCTCCACGGTCCAGACGTACATGATGGCGGTCGCCAGCGCGGCATCGGTTTGCGGCCGGATCGGGATCCAGCGCCCGCCCAGCAGCTGTGCGGTGGGATTGCAGTGCGGGTCGATGTGAACGAACTCGATGCCGAGTTCCTTGGCCCACAGGCGGCGCGGGGTTCCCTCGAATCCCGCGTAGGCTCCGTTGGTACTTTCGGGGTCGCAGGACCAGAAGACGATCATTTCGGCTTCCTTGAGACCGTCCTCGAGGCCCCCGTAGCCGGAGGGCACGCCGACGCGCATCGAGTTGCCGAAATGATGCATGGCGCCCCAGTACCAGCCTTCCCAGCTGTCCGGATTTGCGGCGACCCGGGTGAAGCCGATCAGGTTGGCGAAGCGCGTCAGCGCGCTCAGGTAGTAGCCGACGTTGCCCCACTGGTGGTGGGACGACATCGGGAACGTGATGGAACCGGGGCCGTGAACACGCTTCTGCCGGTTGATCTCCTTGGCGACGATGTCCAGGGCCTCGTCCCAGCTGATGCGCACATAGCCGGACTTGCCCCGGTTCTGCGGATTGCGCTCGCCGTCCGGGTCGAAGTCGACCCGTTTCATCGGGTGAAGGATGCGCTTGTCGGAGTAGACCAGCGACTTGAGGGTCAACGCGTGGGGCGCGACCAGTCCGCGCCGTGGCGGGCTGAAGCGGCGTCCGCGTGCCTCGATCACCCAGCTTGACGCATCCGTATCGTCCAGCTCGATGGGCGTCACGCGGACGATGCGGCCATCCTTGACGTAGACGAACAGGGGCCCGCCATTGGTACAGGTGGTGTAGCGTCGGGTGCCGTCGCGCATGGGCGTGCCCATCGTCAGGCCGACCGTGCGCATCATGCTCAGGGTTTGCATGAGCCAAACCAGCAGTTCGTCCTCGCCCTCGGTGACCACCTTGAAGTTCTTGGCGGCGTGGACGATTTCGCCCTGGTCCGGGTTCGGGGAAAGGAACTTCAGGGCGGTGGCGACGTCCTTGAAGGCCATGCGCACATCGGGCCGCGCATGCTTGCCGGCGCGCGACCGAATGCGGCCATTCCTGAACTCGATGGCGCGACCGATGCTTTGATCCATGAGCCCGATCCACGCGACGAGATTGCGCTCCTTGAGGCGATCGCGATAGGCGGGGAAGCGGCGCGCCGTCAGGTCCAGAACCTTGGGCAATGCAAAAAGAATGGTCTTGAGAGCCTGTCGTTTCATCGTTCGATCCAAAGTGTTGCTTCCATGCGGGGGGCTGGCATCCGGGCGCACCCGCTAGAACGTGTAAGCGACGTTCAGGAAAACGTTGACGGGATTGAGTCGGAGCGTCGATGTGGAAACGATCTGCGTGCCGGTCGCGGTCTGTCCGTATAACGTGAGGTGGGTCTTCACCGGCATGTAGCCGACGGAAGCACCGACCGACCAATGTTTGGTCATCGCGTAACTCGCCCCGAGCTCGAACACCGGGTTCCACGATGAACTGAGTGTCGCGCGCGCCGAGCCGCCCGGCCCGAAGCTGTCGGTGACGAACTGGCGATTGGTCGCCCGAACCTGGGTGAACCACGTGTAGTTGACGCCAAGTCCTACGTACGGACGGAATTTCGATTCAGCTGAAAACAGGTGATATCGAAGTTCGATGGCGGGCGGCATCGGCCTTGTCGTGCCGAGGGTTCCGTACTTCTGCAACGTCCCGTCACCGACCAGATTGACTGTCAGTGGCAGTCCGAACAGCATGGCGACACCAATGTTGTCGGTGATGTAGTACTCGGTGGTGATGCCCATCGTATCCGTCGAGCTGGCATGCGCCCCGGTACCAGCCATTTGCTGATTCACCGTTACGCCGCCGACACTTTGCACGGTCAGGGGCGTCGCGTCGCCCTGGGGCGCGACGTGCAGCCATCCAACCGACGTAGTGATGCTTCCGGCCGTCTGCGCATCTGCGTTGTCGGCAAGTGCAGCCGTGCAGATGCAAACCATCGCACCTGCGAAACTCGTCGTTCGCCTCAATTTCATTTTGCGTCTCCTCTGTCTCGGTCCGATTAAAGAACTACAGTTGATTTGGATACCTTATTGATAGTGACAAGCCGCTCTCGGAATTTGTGTTGTCGCGGCTAGTCGCGCGCCTCCGTCACCGCAGATCTGTTGCTGCCGGTCCGGACGACCGAATGGGTTCCGCTGCGAACGAGATCGAAAACGCAAACGGAAAACGCCCCAGCACGAAGCGCGCGGCAGTCTCGAGCCCGGGATTGCTCAGCTCGACCGAGACCGACATTCCGCCGGAACCACTGGTCGAGACGTCGACTGATGCGCCGGGCGCTCCGCCCTGGTCCAATGCCGCGCGGAGTGCGTCACTCGTCTCGCGGCGCTTGAGTTCGGGTTTGAATATCTTGCCGACGCCGGTGAGCGGGATCGCCTCGACGATTCGGACGTGCTTGGGCAGGGCGGCGCGTTCCGCGATCTCCTTCTGCATGAACACTTCCAGATCGTGTTCGCTAGCGGTCATGCCCGGCTTGAGCTGAACATACGCGACCGGCAACTCGCCGGCATAGGCATCGGGGCGCCCGATCGCCGCTGCGATCTGGACTGCCGGGTGTCGATGCAGCGGTTCCTCGATCGTCGCCGGGTCGATATTGTGTCCGCCGCGGATGATCAACTCCTTCTTGCGGCCGGTCAGCCAGAAGTAACCGTCGATGTCGCAGCGGCCGAGGTCGCCCGTGTTGAGCCAGCGCTTGCCGTCGCCGAGATCGAGCCACAGGGCCTCGTTCTGGTCGGCACGCGTGTAGCCGGTGAACACGTTCGGCCCGGAGATGACGAGCAACCCCTCTTCGTTGGCTGCGCAGTCGCGCAGATACCGTCCCGCATCGTCCACGACGACCGCCTTCATCGCCTGGAAGGGGATGCGAAGTCCGATTGATCCCAGCCGACGCTCGCCGTTCGGCGGGTTGACGCTGCTCACGCACGTTCCTTCGGTCAGGCCGTAACCTTCGAGAATCCGGATGCCCGTTTTTTCCTGGAAGGCCCTGAAGACGCCGACCGGCATCGGCGCGGCACCGCACAGGCCGTATTCGAGCGAGTCGATGACATGATCCTCGGAGGGAATGTCGAGCAGCGAAGCATAAAGCGTCGGGACGCCACTGAAGAAATTGATGTGGTGATGTTCGACGATTTCCCAGAAGCGTTTGACGACGCCGTCGCCCCGGTAACCCTGCGGTGTGCCGAGCACGACATGGGCACCGCGCGAGAACGGCAGGAGGCCGGTCACCATCGCAGCGTTGACGTGAAAGAGCGGCAAGCCGCAAAAAGTCGTTTTGCCGGGGCCGATACTGTCGCCGAAGAACCGGCCGGCGCTCCAGGCATTCGCCACTTCGTTGCCATGACTGCGCATCGCGATTTTCGGCAACCCGGTGGTTCCACCGGTACAGAAGTAAGAGGACATGTCGCCGGGTCGAATGCGGCGCGCATTGTCGAGCGCCGTACCGGATTCCTGCGCGATTGCCGTACCGAAGTCGTGGATCTGGATGTGCGCAGGCACGGCGCTGCGCAAACCGCCAGCGCCGTACAACTGCGCACACGCGTCGTGCTGGAGCGTGCGTGCCGCCGATTGCGCCATGCCCCGCACGCGATCGGCCAGGTTGACCAGCACGAGATGCCGCAGCGGCTCGACCTCATGAAGGATGTCCGCGACTTTTTGCCAGAGATCGGTCCCGGGAAATGGCGCGAGCGTCACGAGCACGCTGGCGCCGGCGGCTTTGAGCAGCTGACCGATCGCTTCGCCTTCAAGCAGCGGATTGATCGCGCATACGATGCCGGTTGCCTGTCCGCCCCAGATCACGAAATGCGTTTCGGGCAGATTGGGCAGCACATAAGCGATCACCGACTGCGAATTCACACCGAGGCGCGCGAACATGTTGGCCGTGCGCGTGATGTCGCGAACCAGCTCGCGATAGGTCCAGCACTCGGCGTCGCGGTGCGCGTCGGCGGTCATGAAAAAGGAAAGGGCGGGGGCGGACGGATCGATGGCCGCACCGGCGCAGATCATCTCGTACGTGCTGGCCGGAAGGTCCGGCGGAAGGCCCGGCGCTTCGATCGCCAGCACGTCGTCTTGGGTCGCGATGCCGTTCATGCTGCTTCGTCCACGATCTCGTTACGTTGCACGCCCAGGTCGATCGATCCGTCGCGGCTCGCGATCCGGGCTTCGACGATGTCTCCGGCCTTCAGATACTGCGCGCGCCCCGCCTGCACCTTCATGAACATCTTCCATTTGACGGATTCGGGGAAAAGCGCGACGGCCCGCTGCTTGAACGGCGACGGGATGCTGAGTGCGCAACCGGCCGGCGTGCCGGTCGCGAGCAGGTCGCCGGCGCGAAGGTCGTGCACGCCCGACAACTCGGTCAACGTTTCCGCCGGACCGTAGACGAGGTTCGATGTCGAGTCCTGCTGGCGCACCGCGCCGTTGACGGTCAACGTCAGGTCGAGCGCCTTCAGCTTCGGGAAGTCATGCCGCTCGAGCAGGCACAGATAGGGGCCGACCGGGCCGAACGTCCGGAAGCTCTTGCCCTTGTAGAACTGCATCTGCGGGATCTGGACATCGCGCGCGGAATAGTCGTTGACGATCACGGTGCCGGCGACATAGTCGTGCAGGTTCGCGTCCGTGATCTGCTGATGAGACGTGATGTCGCGTTTGAGGATGAGACCGAGCTCGATTTCGTAGTCGAGAAACCGGACGTGCCGGGGTTTCACGACTCGTGAGTCGGCGGCGACGATGCAACTCGTCGCCTTGGTGAAGATCATGTTGAACTTTTTCGCGTCCGGATCCATGCCGGATTCGATCATGTGCCGACGGTAATTCGCCCCCTGGCAAACGAACTGCTGGTTGGCGGTCACCGGTGGCAGCCACTCCACGTCCGACTCCGGAATCGTCGGTCCGTCGAGCGAGACGAGTCGTTCAACCGGATTCGCCGCGAGAAAGCTCGCGGTTGTCTCGAAGTCGCCGGGAATCGGCCTGACGGCGCCGTTGGCGACCACACCCCATTGGGCGCGGCCATGATGCCGGAAGTGCAGGACATGCAGTGACATGAATGATCTCTCGTGAGTCGAATGGGCGGTTGGGGATCAGGCGAACAGCTTCGCCAGGGTCAGCAGCTTGCTGACCGTCAGATCGGGACTGCGGCGCAGGTTGCGGAACAGCGCCGCAAGGCTCGACGGCGTGAGCCGGGGCTTCGTGAAGCTGCGCGGCATCGTCGGGCCCCACTGCGCCATCGCTTCGCGGCTGACCGCGTGCACGCCCGTCGGCTCGTCGGCCGTGAACAGGTCGCCGTCGCAATAGTGTTCGTGCTTGTCGCCCCACGGGTCCTGCCAATAGTCGAAGATCTGGCTGCCGAGAATGTGCCGGCCGATGCCCCACGCGTGTGCCCACCCGTTGTCGCGGAGCGTGCGCTGGCCCATGCCGACGGCATCGGCGTCGACCAGTTCGTACGCGCTGTGGCTATAAGTCGGCACGAACCCCTGGGCGAGCGCGAGCGTATGGTGGTCGGCCGGCCGGTCGCCGAGATCGAGCCGCATGAAGGCAACCGCGGGTGAGCCGTCCGGCAGCACCTGGACATCGCTGGGGATGAACCCGAAATGTCGCGTGTACCACGCGCAGGTTTCCTGGTAGTCGGCGAGTTCGAGCACGACGTGTCCGAGCCGAATGACTTCAGGCGCGCTCGCCGGCGGCCGCTGCGTTTCGTTGATCCGCAACGGCGTGTCGACCGAGTTGAATGAAAGCGCGGCACGGTGCGGCAACGTGTCGGCCCGGGTCTGGCCGGCAATCGCGTCGACCCGAAAACCCGACGGATCGGCGAGCCGCACCCGGAGGCCGCCGCCTGGCCAATCCGATGCCTCGATCTCCGACGCGCCAGGGATTTTGGCGAGCGCCTCGAGATCGGCACGACTGTCGACCTGCAATCCGAAGCCTACGAAGCGGGCCTTCGGCGCGTGGCGAACGACATAACAGAAGTGTGCGCTGCCGGTTCCGCGCAGCAGCAATTGCGTGTCATCCCGCAGCACCGTTCGGAGACCGAAGTCGTTGAGAAAGTGCTCTGCCTCGTCGAGATCGGGGCGATCGAAGATCAGATAGGCGAGCGCCGATGCCTTCGTTGTGGGGTGCGGGTGGCGAGCCGGTTGTGTGGTGGTCAGTTTCATGGCGGATGACAATCAGGCAGGTCGAATGACAATCGCGAAGGCGGGCGCCGTCGCATCGAGGGGCTTGCCGCGCAACGGCGGGCATGCAATCTCACCGTCGCGGGACATCACTGGCCGGACCACGAATGTCGCGAGGTCGCTCGTCGATTTCGCATGGGAGCGGCGCGCCTCGCCGGCGGCGCCGTGACTGGCCGAAAAATGGCCCGATGCGGCGCCGACCGGCGTGAATCCTGCGATCAATACGCCGAGCATCGAAGGCAGCCCGCACTTCGGCGACGCGTGCGAGCTGTTGTGAATGGACGCGCTGGCGCCCGTGTGCATGTGTGTCTCCACCGTATCTCCATTCGTCGTTCGATCGGTCTTGAGGCCGTGTTCTGCCGTCCTTGATGACATTAAAATCATAGATGATGACTTTGTCAATGTAGACATTTGAATCTATACTTGGGCACGAACAAGGATCGAAAACGTCATGACGAATACACCGAGCCGCCGGACACCAAAGCGCTCCGCTCCGGAAGCATCCAGTCCCGCGGTCGCCGAAGAGCGCGAGCCGCGTGGCGCGCGCCGCAAGCGGGAGACCCGTGCCCGCCTGCTGGATGCCGCGCTCAGACTGATGGCCGAGAAGGGCATGGAAGGCGTCGCCATCAACGAAATCACCGAGGCCGCCGACGTCGGCTTCGGCTCGTTCTACAACCACTTCGAATCGAAGGAGGCGATCTACGCGACCCTCGTGGAATCGGTATTCGAGGAGTTCGCGGATTCGCTCGATCGCCTGGCCAGCGGCTTGTCCGACCCGGCGGAGATCATTTCCGTCTCGGTGCGACATACGCTGATGCGCGCGCGGCGCGAGCCGGTGTGGGGACACTTCCTGATACGCGAGGGCTTTTCGGCGCGCGTCCTGACGCTCGGCCTGGGTCAACGCCTGCTGCGGGACATGGAGCGCGGTATCGCCGAGAAACGCTTCGTGGTCGCCGACCCATTCGTCGGCTTCCTTTCGGTTGGCGGTACGGTGCTGACCGCGATTGCCGCCGAACTCAACTTCGTCGCTCCGGGCGCACCGGCTGCCGGTGTCCTGAAGGAACTCGGATTCAACGGAGAGCATTTTCCGGAACGCACGGCGGCGACGCTGCTGCATACGCTGGGGCTCAAGCGTGCGGAAGCCGAGAAGATCGCAAGCCGGCCGCTGCCCGTTGTGGATGCGGCCGAGACGGCGCAGTGACGTAATGGGGTGACGCAGGCGGCGGCCAAGCCACCCCAAGCGCTCGTGCGGTACCCGTCAGCTGACGGGGGCGATGCGACGCCTGCGCTGTTCAGCCGGCGCCTGTCGAAGTGGAATAGCGCGCGGCGATGTCGTGGGCGTCATTTCGGACGCAACCCACGCGGGCGTCGCATGAAAGACCGGCTTCGCGACTATCCCGCGAATACCGACGACTACCTCACACGCAGTTTCTTGCAGTGCCAGACGGTGACTACCGACGAGCGTATCGCTGTCTTTGGAGCGTTTTCCCGGATCTCGCCGTGGCAAGTCGGCGTTTGCCGGTCGTCCGCCTGGCGCGCGCTCCATCTCGCATCAATCAGGACCTGCGAACCTGGCGACGATTGGCATCGCCGAATCGAGATGGCAACACGCTATACAGGGAAGGTCCTCGTCGTGTCGGACACCATGCACGTCGATCGCGCTCGGCCGGCGCGTTACCAGGATTGAAGGCGTACCGCGAAACTCGTCGCCGACGGCTGAGGCCCGGCGATCGTCATCGAGCATGACGCTTCGTGCCGGACCGAGCATTCCCGAAACGGTCAGATCGCGGGCTGCGCCTGGGCCTGCATCCGTGCCTGTCCGCGTTCGAGCAGTGATGCAACGGGCGTTTCAATCGGCGGCAATGCCGTTTCGACCAACTTTTCCGCCTCGAGGTGCCCGACGCCCAGTGCGCGCAGAATTGCTGCGACCACGGGCTCCGGAACGACGTTTTGCGGGCCTTCATTGGTGATTCTGAGGATCGTCGCGAGTGCGGTTCCGGCGATCACGTCGAGTGCGGTTCCGACGCCGACATCGCTGAAACGTCCCAGCGCCAGCCCCTGTTCGATGTGGGGTGGCAGGAACACGTAAATCAGGCTGCTCGGCCCCGCCGAATGCAAGCCGGCCGCGCAAATGAAGCGCGCCAGCAGCGGATACGCGCGCGCGGCGTGCAGGAACATGCGCACACCGCACGCGATGCGCAGCGCCGGATCCCGATAGCCGTGGACTTCCGTTTCGATCAGGCGCAGCAACTCGTCGTTCAGCTCCTGCGTCACTGCCGCGAGCAGATCCTCGTTGGTGCGGAAGTACTTGTAGAACGTGCCCTGCGATACGTCCGCGGCCGCAATGACGTCCTGGATGACGCTTGCGCCGACGCCCTTTTCTGCGAACACCAGCATCGCACTTTCGATCAGCCGGGCACGCATGCGCTCGCGACGCTCTGCCGCCACACGGGTCCGATGGTCAACGGTCGTTTCATTCATGGCGGAATTATAAGGCGACGCAGCAGGCGCTCCGAGGCGCTAGGTGAAAACGAGAATATTGTCATGATGACAACTGTCTCATTATTAACACCAAGCAAGTTCGATCAACCGTCTGGAGCGACCACGCCGTGAATGCCCCGTCCATGACTCACGCAATGATTCAACGTACCGTTCGGGTCGGTGCGCGGACCATTTCCTTTACCGAAGCAGGCGAGGGTCCGGTGGTGCTCATGCTCCACGGCGGCGGCCCCGGCGCTTCCGGCATGTCCAATTACGCCCGCAATGTCGGCGCGCTCGCATGCGTCCACCGAGTCGTCGTGCCCGACATGCCGGGCTACGGCAAATCGACGAAGGGGCTGGATCGCGGCGATCCGTTCGGCGACCTGGCGGCGAGCATGCTCGGCATGCTCGATGCGCTGCGCATCGAGCGCGCGCACGTCCTCGGCAACTCGCTCGGCGGGGCATGTGCGTTGCGCATGGCGATCGAGCGTCCGGCCGCGGTGGGGCGCCTCGTGCTGATGGGGCCCGGCGGCGTGGACACGACGCGCGCATTGCCCACGCCCGGCCTCAAACGTCTGCTGAACTATTACAAGGGCGAAGGCCCGACACTGCAAAAGCTCGCGGCGTTCATCCGGGGCGACCTCGTCTACGACGGCAGCCTGGTATCCGATGCGACGCTCCAGGAGCGCTTTCAGTCCAGCATCGATCCGGAGGTCGTCGCCAGCCCGCCGTTGCTCGGGCCCAAAGGCATTCCGAATTTCAGGAAGCTCGATTTCACGCGCGATCCGCGCCTGGCCGCCGTACAGAATCCGACGCTCGTGCTGTGGGGAACGGAGGACAAGGTCAATCGACCAAGCGGCGCACGCTCGCTGCAGCGGCGCATGCCGAACTGCGACGTGCACCTGTTCAGCAAGACCGGCCACTGGGTGCAGTGGGAGCGCGCCGACGAATTCAACGCGATGGTCGTGGCGTTTCTGGCCGAAGACCGCGTTGACGCGCGCGTCGTCCGCCGCGTCTGATCCGGAGCGCGTCGCCATGCCTACCATCGCCAGTTCGCCGGCCGCGCCCGACAGCTTGTTCGGTCGCGTGCATCTCGGCTATTTGCTGATCCAGTCCGTCCGCCTGGACGCGTGGAGCACATTCGTCACCGAGGGGCTCGGGCTGCATGCGGATCGTCCGCTACGCACGGTGCTCGCGTGTCGGATCGATGCGCACCAGCGCCGATTGATTATCCACGAGGGGCAAGCGGAAGACGTCACCGCGATCGGCTGGCAACTGGCCGATGACGCGGCGTTGCAGCTCGTGCTCGCGCGGCTGTCCGCGCTCGGCATCGATGTCCGGCAGGGCAGCGCGAATGAAGCCGCGCTGCGAGGCGTGCAGCGATTCTGGTGCTTCACCGGACCGAAGCGGTTGCGCACCGAGCTGTTCACCGATGCGGTGCTGAGCGATTCGCCATTGCAGATGAAGGCGAGCGGATTCGTGACCGGCGCATCCGGCCTGGGGCACGTCGCGATCACGACGCGTCGGCCGGAAGCGATGCAGGCGTTCTGGAAGAAGGTGTTCGACGCACGCTTGTCGGACGAGATCGAGGACAAGATCGACGGCCTGAATCTCAACTTCGCGTTTCTTCGACTGAACGAGCGCCACCATTCGCTTGCAACCGCGTCGACGCGCGGCATCCGTATGAATCCGCTGCGCACGCAGATCCACCACCTGAATCTTCAGTGCGTATCGCTGGACGACGTGACTCAGGCCTACTTGCGGTGCCGGTCGATGGGATACCCGATCGCCAATGCGATCGGCCAGCATCCGAACGACCGCGAGCTGTCGTTCTACGTTCGGACACCGTCGGGCTTCGAGATTGAACTGGGCTGGAACCCGATCGTGGTGGACGAGCGCGCGTGGCGCACGACGACCTACCAGGGGATCAGCCTGTGGGGCCATCGCCCGGAGAACCTGACTTTGCGCGGCCGGCTGGGCCGTGCCCGGCGTGCGTTCGCATCGCTGCTGCATCCGGAATTCATCATCCAGGGAGACCAACCATGAACGCAGTGCATCAGGACGATGCGTGCGACGTCGCGATCGTGGGGCTCGGACCGACCGGCCTCGTGCTTGCGCACCTGCTCGGCCAGGCTGGCCATCGCGTCGTCGTGCTCGAGCGCGAGCCGGTGTTTTACGGCAATGCCCGCGCTGTTTATACCGACGACGAATGCATGCGGATCTTCCAGCATCTGGCGGTAGCCGACGAATTGCAGGCACGGATGATGATGGAAACGCCGGTGCAGCTCGTGCGCCCCGACGGCACGCCGATCACGCAATACATGCCGCGCAAGCGGCCGCTCGGCTGGCCGATCATCAATTTCTTCTACCAGCCGTATCTCGAAACGACGCTGTCGGACACGCTGTCGCGCTATCCGAACGTCACGATCCGGCGCGGGCGCGAAGTCGTCGATTTCTCGCAGGACGCCGACGGCGTCGGCATCGTGCACCAGGCCACGCGTGAAGCGCGCTTCAGCGATGCGACGGATGCACGCACGAGCATGAACAACGATCCCGACGTGCGGTCGTTGCGGGCGCGGTACATGGTCGGCGCGGACGGCGGGCGCAGCATCGTTCGCACGCGGCTCGGCATCGACATGGCCGGCAAGAGCTTTCCCGAGCCGTGGCTCGTCGTGGACATCGAGCGCAAGCCGGGTACCGACGCGCTGCGTCACCTGCCGTACTTCAATTTCGTCGTCGACCCGAAGCTGCCGGTCGTGAGCTGCGTTCAGCCCGACAAGTTCCACCGCTTCGAATTCATGCTGATGCCCGGTGAAACGAAAGAGAACATGGAACGGCCGGAGACGGTGCGCGCGTACCTGTCCCGGTTCGTCGATCCGGACCAGTTCGTCGTCAAGCGCAAGCTCGTCTATACGTTCAACGCGCTGATCGCGGCCAAATGGCGGGTCGGCCGCGTGCTGCTCGCGGGCGACGCGGCACACATGACGCCGCAGTTCATGGGGCAGGGGGCCAGTTCCGGTGTGCGCGATGCATACAACCTCGGATGGAAGCTCGACCTCGTGCTGCGCGGCGCCGCCGGCGACGCACTGCTGGACACCTATCAGTCAGAGCGCCACGCGCACGCCAAGGCGATGATCGACGTGTCCGTGCTGCTCAAGAACGTCGTGTCCGTGCGCAATCCGCTGGGCACGCTCGTGCGCGACACCTCGCTCGCGGTCATCCGGATGATCCCTCCGCTCAAGCGCTGGTTCCAGGAGGGGGGCTTCAAGCCGGCGCCGGTCTATAAAAAGAACGCGTACGTCGGCTTGCCGCGGCGGCGCCGCAACGGCCCGGAGGGCGCGCTCGCCCCGCAACCAGACGTGCGCCGGTTCGACGGCGCGAGGCAACGGATGGACGACGTGCTCGGGCGCGGGTTTTCGCTCGTCGGCCTGAACGTCGATCCCTCCCGGTATCTGGACGATGCGTCCGCCGAAGCGCTGCAGGCATTGTCGGTACGGTACGTCACGCTCTATCCGTACGGCGGGCGTCCGCAAGGGCTCGAAGGCGTCGAACGCGACAACCGCAACGGCGGCGCAACCGAGGTCGAGGACATCGACGGCAACATGATCGCGTGGTTCGCGAAGGCCGGGTTTCGCGACAAGGCCGTGGCGATCCTGCGGCCCGACCGGTTCGTATTCGCCGTCGTACCAGTGACCGAACTCGAACGCACCGTGACGCGCCTGCGCGACCAGCTCGGTGTGCCGAACACCCGCAGCGGCACCCGCGCTGCCGTGCCGGCCGAGGCGTCGTCGCTCGCCAGGGCCGCCTGAATTCCGACTCACTCAATCCGCCGATCATGTGTCCATTGCCCGATAACTCCCGTATTCATGCCGCCGCCGACGCGCTGCGCGGTGCGCGCGCGACGCGCATCCCGATCGAACCGATTGCCGAGCGGTTCGGCATTGCCGGGGTCGCTGCCGCGTATGCGGTGGCCGAAACGAACACGGCGGCGCGGATCGCCGCCGGCGCGCGCATCGTCGGCAGGAAGATCGGCTTGACGTCGCGCGCGGTGCAGCGGCAACTCGGTGTCGATCAGCCCGACTTCGGCGTGCTGTTCGACGACATGGCGTATCTCGACGGCGACGATGTGCCGATGAATCGTCTGCTGCAACCGAAGATCGAGGCCGAGATCGCATTCGTCGTCGGGCGCGATCTCGACGACGACGCGCCGAGCTATGCCCGCGTACTGTCATCGCTGGCCTATGCGCTGCCGGCGCTCGAGAT
Organism: Burkholderia sp. BCC1985; assembly: GCF_905339915.1. Classification (NCBI taxonomy): domain Bacteria; kingdom Pseudomonadati; phylum Pseudomonadota; class Betaproteobacteria; order Burkholderiales; family Burkholderiaceae; genus Burkholderia; species Burkholderia sp. BCC1985. The sequence continues at coordinate 16,877 of NZ_CAJPGY010000014.1, read as the reverse complement.
CGTCGACAGCGCAATCGCCGACTGGCGGATCGCGCTCGAGGACACCGTCGCCGACAACGCGTCGTGCGGCGCATACGTGCTCGGTCATCAGCCCATTGCACTCGGCCGGCTTTCGCTCGGCGAACTGGGAATGACGATGACGCAACAGGATGCAGTGGTATCGACAGGCGTCGGCGCCGCCTGTCTCGGCCATCCGTTGCGCGCGGTTTACTGGCTCGCCTGCACGATCGCGCGTCACGGACAGAGGCTGCGCGAGGGCGACGTGATCCTGTCCGGCGCGCTCGGCCCGATGGTGGCGGTGGCGAGCGGGGACGTCATTCGAGCGCAGATCGGCGCGCTCGGCAGCGTGCATTGCCGCCTGGGCGAAGGAGCGTCGCGATGAGCAGGAAACTCAAGGTCGGTATCGTCGGCAGCGGCAACATCGGCACGGATCTGATGATCAAGATCCTGCGGCACGGCGAACACATCGAGATGGGCGCGATGGTCGGCATCGACGCGGCGTCGGACGGGCTGCGGCGTGCGGCGCGGATGGGTGTCGCCACGACGCACGAAGGCGTCGAAGGGCTTGCGCGGATGCCCGGCTTCGACGACATCGACATCGTGTTCGACGCGACGTCGGCGTCGGCCCACGCGCACAACGATGCGCTCCTGCGTGCGTTCAAGCCCGGCATCCGCATGGTCGACCTGACGCCGGCGGCGATCGGCCCGTACGGCGTACCGGTGGTGAACGGCGAGCGCCATCTGGATGCGCCCAACGTCAACATGGTGACGTGCGGAGGACAGGCGACGATCCCGATGATTGCGGCGGTGTCGCAGGTCGCCAACGTTCACTACGGCGAGATCGTCGCATCGATCTCGAGCAGGAGCGCAGGGCCGGGTACACGCGCCAATATCGACGAATTCACCGAAACGACGGCGCGCGCGATCGAAACGGTCGGTGGCGCCGCGAGAGGCAAGGCCATCATCGTACTCAATCCGGCCGAGCCGCCGCTCATGATGCGCGATACGGTGTACGCCCTCAGCGATTTCGCCGACGAAGCGCGCATCGAAGCCTCCGTCGCGCGAATGGTGAAAGCGGTGCAGTCGTACGTGCCGGGCTATCGCCTGAAACAGCGCGTGCAGTTCGATCGCATCGAATCCGATCGGCCGATCCGCATTCCGGGCGTCGGCGAACGCATGTCGGGCCTCAAGACTTCGATCTTCCTCGAAGTCGAGGGGGCCGCCCACTACCTGCCCGCCTACGCCGGCAACCTCGACATCATGACGAGCGCAGCCATGGCGATGGCCGAACGGGTCGCCGCCCGCATGCTGCGCGACGCAACGTGAGATTCCCGACCATGGACAAGAAGATTTACATCTCCGACGTGACATTGCGCGACGGCAGCCACGCGATTCGCCACCAGTACAGCATCGCGCAGGCGCGGCAAATCGCCATGGCGCTCGACGCTGCGCGGGTCGATTCGATCGAAGTCGCGCATGGCGACGGCCTGCAGGGCGGCAGCTTCAACTACGGTTTCGGCGCACACACGGATATCGAATGGATCGAAGCGGTCGCCGGTGCCGTCACCCACGCGAAGGTCGCCACGCTCCTGCTGCCCGGTATCGGCACCGTGCACGATCTGCGCGCCGCGTACGACGCTGGCGCACGCATCGTGCGGGTCGCCACGCATTGCACGGAAGCCGACATTTCCCGCCAACACATCGAATCCGCGCGTGAGCTCGGCATGGAGGCCGTGGGCTTCCTGATGATGAGTCACATGCACACGCCCGTCGGGCTCGCCGAGCAGGCGAAGCAGATGGAAAGCTATGGCGCGACGTGCTGCTACGTCGTGGATTCCGGCGGCGCGATGAACATGAACGACGTGCGCGATCGCGTCCGCGCGTTCAAGGACGTGCTGAAACCGGAAACGGAGGTGGGCATTCACGCGCATCACAACCTGAGTCTCGGTGTGGCGAACTCGATCGTCGCCGTCGAGGAGGGCTGCGATCGCGTCGACGCGAGCTTGGCGGGGATGGGGGCCGGGGCGGGGAACGCGCCGCTCGAGGTATTCATCGCGGCGGCCGAGCGCCTTGGTTGGCGTCACGGTACGGATCTGTACCGGCTGATGGATGCGGCGGACGAAATCGTTCGGCCGCTGCAGGATCGCCCGGTGCGCGTCGACCGCGAAACGCTCGCGCTCGGTTATGCCGGGGTGTACTCCAGTTTCCTGCGCCATGCCGAACTGGCCGCCCGAAAGTATGGCCTCGGCACGGTCGATATCCTCGTCGAGCTGGGGCGACGCGGCATGGTGGGTGGGCAGGAAGACATGATCGTCGATGTTGCGCTGGATCTGTCGAACGCACGGGCCGCATCCGGGTATGCAACGTAGCGACCGATTCATTTTGCGCGAAGACGCGCCTGAATAATATTTTGTCATCCATATCAATGTTTCGCGCCGGAGCAGATCGTGCACCGAATCGACGTCCATCATCATTTCGTTCCGCCGGCCTATCGCGACGCAATGTCCAGGCATGGCATACAGAAGGTCGCCGGCGCGGCGTTGCCGGAATGGCATGCGCAAGCGTCGCTCGACGTGATGAACGTGAACGGGATTCAGGCGGCACTGCTGTCGATCTCGGCGCCGGGCGTGTATTTCGGCGATGTCGAAGAGGCACGCACGCTCGCACGTCAATGTAACGAATATTCGGCGCAGCTCTGCGATGCGTATCCCGGCCGCTTCGGTTCGTTCGCGGTTCTGCCGATGCCGTTTACCGAACTGGCCTGCGCGGAAGCCGTTCATGCACTCGACGTGCTGAAGGCGGACGGCGTCGTGCTGCTCGGCAGTACGGAAGGAAAGTTTCTCGGCGCGCCGGAATTCGACGAATTGATGGCCGAACTCGATCGCCGGCAGGCCGTCGTGTTCGTGCATCCGAACCTGCATCGGACAAGCGAGGCGCTCGGGCTGGGTGCGCCGGGATTCCTGATCGAATTCCTGTGCGACACGACGCGCGCGGCGGTCAATCTGATGCTGACGGGGACGCTGGCGCGTTACCCGAACATTCGCTGGATTCTCGCGCATGCGGGCGGATTCCTGCCTTACGTCGCGTGGCGTGTGTCGCTGGCCAACCTGATGCCGGAATACCTTGCTGCGGTACCGGCCGGCGTGCTCACGACCATTCGTCGATTCCACTTCGACACGGCATTGTCGCCCGCCACGTATCCGCAGGCCGCATTGCGCGAACTGGTCGAGCCGACGCAGATCCTCTTCGGCAGCGATTTCCCGTTCGCGCCGGCACCGGTCACCGCCATGCAGCGCGACACGCTCGAACGGTCGCCCGTGTGGGATACCGACGCGCGCGCCGGCATCGAGCGCGGCAACGCATTGCGCCTGTTCCCGCGTTTTGCCGGCGGCGCGGAGCGTGTCGCCGGTACGCCCTCGGCCGAGGACGGCCCGCTGGCGTCGCTCAGGCGCGCGGCTGCCGGCGCGGGCGTCCGGTTGATCGACCGGCTCAGAGACCGCTGAATCCCGTTTCGTCCGGAACCCTGGACGCGCATGCCGGGCGGATGACCTCCGTCCGGCGACGACGCATGCCGCCGTTTCCCCGGCGGCGCCATCCTGCACATCACAACAATCGGAGACACCATGAAGCATACGAGCGCGGCAATTCTTCTGTCGATCGCGGCGATGTCGTGCGCCCGCGCACAATCGGCCGGTCAGTGGGTCATGAACGCCGGATGGCTGCACATGGCGCCGCAGGATTCGAGCGAGCCGCTGACGGTCAACGCGCTCGGGCGCTCGGGCACGGTGGCGGGTAGCGGCGCGAGCGTGGCCGATACCGATACGTTCGCGCTGACGGCGACCTATTTCATCACGGATCACGTCGCAGTCGAGACGATCCTGGGCATTCCGCCGAAATTGCATCTGAGCGGCACGGGCTCCCTGTCGTCGCTCGGCGAACTGGGGACGGCTCGCGCATGGAGCCCGGCGATTCTCGCGCAATATCATTTCGGCGAACCGTCGGCCCGGTTTCGGCCATACGTCGGCGCGGGCCTCACCTATGTATGGTTCAGGGACGTACAGCTGAGCAACAAGGTCGCGAGCGGCGCATTCCTGTATTCGCCGACGCTCGGCAATCGCCTGGAGGGCCCCACGTCGGTGGCGCTGAGCCATTCCTTTGCGCCGATCGTCAACGCCGGGCTCACGTACAACATCGATCCGCACTGGTCGGTCGGCGTGTCGGTCGCCTACGTGTGGCTGTCGACGAAAGCCGACCTGAGTACGCGATCCGCGGTCGGAACCGTGACCAGTTCGACGCGGATCAAGATCGATCCGATCACGACTTTCGTGTCGGTCGGGTATCGGTTCTGAACGGGATCAAGCGGCTGGCGCCCATTCGACAGCCAGCCTGTGTGGAAGGCTGGCGTCCGCCATTGTCCGGACAGTCGTTCGGGACGGCCGGATTGATGGACCGGGCGGCCGCCCGAACGGCGCGCATCACGGCGTCTTGCGTCGGCTCGTCGTAACGTGCGCATACGCACCGGCACGCATCAGTGCGACGCCGAGCACTGCCGCGCATTCGGCCGACGATGGCATGCGCTCCGAGGTGTCCGCCGCACCGCTCGCCGCAGCAGGCTCGGCGTGCAGCCTGTCGACGATCTGCCGGATCCCGGCATCGCGCAGCGCGTACAGGTGCACCTCGACCCACAGCGGGAAACATTCCCAGCCGGCGGCGATGTCTGCGGAGCTGGCGGTGCGGGAGCCTCGGTGCTCATGCGCTGCCGGCCGCATTTTCGCCAGTAATTTCGGGCGGTCGCGACGCAGGATTTCGATCAACAGCTCGCGCTTGTGCCCGAAGTTCGCATAGAACGCGCCACGCGTATAGCCAGCGCGTTCGACGATGTGCTCGACGGTCGTATCGGCGAAGCCGTTCGCAATGAAGCATTCGCGAGCGGCGGCGATGAGCCGTTCGCGGGTGTCGAGCCGGCGCTGCATACGGGTGAGGCGGGCGGGTTTCATCCTGGGCTGTCCGTGCAGTGGAAAGGGCTGAAGCGGCGCGATATCGCGCCGCGGGAAATGTCGCGTCGTCACGGCGCAGATTCAATCGTCGAGCGCGTCCGGCGCGCCGCGATCGACAGCGGGGCGTGCGATCGGGCGCCCGAGTGCGCCCGCGCGGCAATCGGCCGGCGGCGCGGCATGCGCGGCCGCCGCGCGAATGCCCGCGGCGATCCCGAGCGCGAGCGCATCGAGCGCGCGACGCTGCGCGTCGACGAGTGCTTCGTAGCCCGTCGACGCACCGGACCGGACGATGCTGCGGCACGTCAGTGCCGGCTGTCCGGACCCGGAACTCACACTCCACGTCGCATCGAGCAGCACGTGCGATGCCGGCCAGGATTCGATTCGCTGGACGTCCACCGCGACCCGGTAGACGGGCGCGCCGTCCGGGTGGGCGACGCGATGAACATCGATCGTGCCGAGCCGGGACGCGACGCGCGTCGACAGTCCGCCGCGCATCTCGTCGCCGAGCGGCGCGGCCCAGCGTTCCTGCTCCAGGATGTCGGTCCGATCGGGGCCGCGTTGCACGACGAGCCGGTTGCCGTCCGCAGGCGCCACGACGTGCACGGCCTGGATGTCGATCAGCCAGGCGGGATGCGATGCGGCGGCCTCGGCACCCGCATCGTCCGCCACCGCGAGGGTATGGAAATGCACCGGCGGCGACGCGCACGCGCTCAGCACCGCGAGTGCGACGCACGTCGCGATGCGCGCCGGCATACGGAGACGACTGAACGAACGCGCTTTCATTGGCGGTCTCCCTTCTTGCCGAACAGCAGCGATTCGGGATGACGTTCCAGATAGTCCGCAAGCGCATTCAACGACTGCAGCGTTTGCGTGAGCGACTGCATCGCCTCATGAACGTCCGACTGCATCGGCGAATTCTGCCCCAACGTCGACTCTGCCGCGCTGAACGTGCGTTGCGCGGCGGCCAGCGTGTCGCGCGCCTGCGGCACGACCTGCTCATCGAGGTGACCGAACAACTGGTTCGCATGCGCAAGCGCGCCGTTCAGATTGTTGCCGATCCGGTCGAACGGCACCTGATCGAGCTTGCGCGCGATGTCGGCGATCTGCACCTGCAGTTCGTCGAGCGTGTTGGGCACGGTCGGCAGTTCCACCGGCGTGCGGCGCGCGTCGACGCTCGCGTGCGGCGCCTTCGGGAACATGTCGAGCGCCACATAGAGCTGACCGGTCAGCAGGCTGCCGGTACGCAACTGCCCGCGCAGCCCCTGGAGCACCAGGTGCTGGAGCAGTTCGTGGCCGCCGGCCGTATCGGGCGCGGGCAGCGCCGTATCGCTGTGTCGGCTCAGTCGCGACGGATACAGCGCCATCGCGACCTTCATGCTGAAGTTGCGCGTGTGTTCGTTGTACTCGATCCCGATGTTCGTGACCTGACCGAGCACGATGCCCCGCAGATCGACCGGCGCGCCGACCGACAGCCCGCGCAGCGACTGGTCGAAGCGCATGACGACCATCAGCGGCGTGCCGTCGGGGTCGCGCATCGCGTCGGCTTCGTCGGGGGCGAGCCGGAACGGCGTGTTGTCGGCTGCCTGCGGCGCGTCCGCTTGTCCGGGCGGCGACTGAAACGCGAGACCGCCGACGATCACGGTCGCCAGCGACTGCGTGTTGAGTTTCAGGCCGCTCGAATCGAGCCGAAGATCCACGCCGCTCGCGTGCCACCAGCGCGTATTGACGCTGACGTACTTGTCGTAGGGCGCTTTCACGAACGCCTGAACGTCGACGCCCGTACCGTCCTTGTCGAGCGAGAATCCCACGACCTGACCGACCTGCACATGCCGGTAGAACACCGGCGAGCCGATGTCGACCGAGCCCAGCGAGTCGCCGTGCAGCAGAAAGCGTCGGCCCTGCTGGTCCGCGGTGACGGCGGGCGGCGTCTCGAGACCGGTGAAATCGGTCTGCTTCTGCGACGAGCGGCCGAGATCCGCGCCGATGAATGCGCCGGAGAGCAGCGTGCCGAGGCCGGAAATGCCGGTGGCACCGACGCGCGGTCGAACGACCCAGAAGCGCGTGTCGCGGTTCGCGAAGCGCGCGGCGTCGTGCGTCAGCTGAATGCCGACGACCACGCGCTTGAAATCAGGGGTGAGCGTGATGGTCTGGACGGAGCCGATATCGACGTCCTTGTAGCGGACCTTGGTCTTGCCGGCTTCGAGGCCCTCGGCGTTGGCGAACGTGACCGTGATCGTCGGACCGTTGGCGGTGACGGTCCGGATCACGAGCGACAGCCCGATCAGCGCGCAAACGAGCGGCACGATCCAGACGAGAGACGGGATCCAGCGGCTGCGCGGCCGGATCTCGGGTGGCGAGAAATCGAAAGAAGACATCGTTTTGGAATTCGAAATAAAGCGGGCGCTTGCGCCGGTTCAAGGTTGGTGATGGGCGGCGGCGGGGCGGGGCGCGCCGTCCCAGATGAGCCGAGGATCGAACTGCATCGACGCGCACATGGTCAGCACGACCACGGCGCCGAACGCGAGCGCGCCGGGGCCGGGCGTGATGTCGGCGAGCGAGCCGAAATGCACGAGCGCGATCGTGAGCGCCACGACGAATACGTCGAGCATCGACCAGCGGCCCACGCGCTCGACCAGCCGATGCAGCCGGGCTCGTTCGAGCGGCCGCCATTGCACGCCGCGATGGGCGGCGATCGCCTGGAATGCGAGGGCCGCAAGTTTGAGCATCGGCACGAGCACACTCGCGATGAACACGATGACGGCGAGCGCCCAGTCGCCGGACGTCCAGAAGTACGCGACACCGCCGAGGATCGTGTCGTCCTCGGCCCGGCCGAGCGAGGTCGCGTGCATGACGGGCAACAGGTTCGCCGGGATATAGAGCAACGCAGCGGCAGCGACGAGCGCGCCCGTGCGCGCGATGCTGTGCGGACGGCGCGCGTGCAGCGGCGATCCGCAGCGCGTGCAGCGCTCGCCGCATGTGTGTGCCGGCTGCACGCGCGCGCAGAGGTGACAGGCGATCCATCCCGCGGCGCGGGCCGTCATGCCCGCCGATCCGCTGCTTTCCGCGGCCCGGGGCGCCGCATGTCGCGTCGTGTCGGGGCGGGGCGGTTTCGCACGGTCGGCATCGCCTGGCCGCAGTGCGACGAGTTCGTCGTGCGCTTCCCACAATCGGGCCGGTTCGATCGTCGACAGCACGCAGAGCATCACGGTAAGCCCGGCGAACGCGAATAGCGCGGGCCCGGCAAGCACGTGTGCGAGGCTCGTCAGTTTGACGATCGTGATGAGCACGCCGAGCATCAGCACCTCGACCATGCTCCACGGCCGCAATCGGTGAATGCCGCGCAGCACTTGCGCGAAGTGGCGCGGTACGCGGCCCGCGCGCAACGGCACGAGCAGGTACATCCATGCGGCCAGCTCCAGTATCGGAAACAGCATCGTCGTGCAGAACACGAGCGCGGCCACCAGCGGCTGACCGTTCGACCATAGCGCGCGAACCGCGTCACCGAGCGTCGCATGCGACGCGATGCCGGCCGCATCGAGCGCGACGATCGGAAAGGCCTGCGCGACGCAACACGTCACCAGCGCGGCGACCGTCAATGCGCACAGCCGGTCGAGCGAGCGGCGGCCGTGCGCCGCACCGCTCACGCGAGCATGGCATCTCGGGCAGTGCGCCGTCAGCGCGCGCAGGCGCGGCGGACGCTGAATCAGCAGGTCGCATTCGTGGCAGGCGACCAGGTTGTCGGATTTCATCGGGAATCAACCATGCGGGTAATGAAGGCGCGGCGCCGCGCGATGCACGGTACGCCGGGCATCGGGCTTCGAGATTGCGGACCGGTGCGGCCCGAAGGCGCGCAGCCGGTCCATCGACGCAAGCAGCGGCTATTGCCGGGCCGCGACCGTCGTGCCGGTGGCGGGCGGCAGTTCGCCCATTGCCTGCAGCAGCGCCGCCGTATCGGTCATCCGGCGGCTCGCGGCACGCACCGCATCGAGTTCCGCGTTCAGATAGAGCTGTTCGCTCGACCGTTGCGCGGACATCGGAACGGCACCCAATGTGCGGCGTTGCGCCGTTTCATGGAAAGCCTCGCCTGCCGCGCGCGCCGCGAGTTCGTTCGCGGCCAGTCCTTGCGCGTCGTTGTCCAGCGCGGCGAGCGAATCGGCGACATCGCCGAATGCGGACAGCACCGCCGCCTTGTACTGCAGCACCGCGGCGTCGTACGCATCGCGCGACGCCCGCCGGTGAGCCAGCAGCGCACCGCCGTGGAAGATCGGCTGCGACAGCCCGGCGCCGACGGCCCACAGCCCGCCCGCGCCCGACAACAGCGCTGGCCAGCTGAAGCCGCCGCGCCCCATCGTCGCGGTGAGCGACAGGCTCGGGAACAACTGGGCGGTCGCCTCGCCGACGTCCGCCGATGCCGCTTTCACGGTTGCCGCGGCCGCGCGGATGTCCGGCCGTGCCTTCAGCAGGTCGGACGGCACGACCACGGGCACGTGTTCCGGCAGCGACAGTCCGGTGAAGGAGGGGACCGGCGGTGGCGCGTCGGGCGTGCGGCCCAGCAGGATCGCGAGCGCGTGAACCGCGCTCGCACGCTGCTGGCGCAGCGGCGGCAGCGTCGCGGCGAGCGACGCCGCGCCCTGCGTCGACGCCAGCGACTGCACGTGGGACACCGCGCCGAGCGCGTAACGCTGCTGGTCTTCGAGCGCGGATGCCTCGGCAACGGCGACCAGGCGCTCCGTCAGCAGGATCTGGCGGTCGAGCGTCGCGGCGCGGATGGCGGTGCCGACGATGTTGGCCGCCAGCGCACGCCTTGCCGCTTCGAGCTCGCAACCGCGCACGTCGACGCGCGCGGCGCTCGCCTCGTTCGCATATCGCGTGGCACCGAACAGGTCGAAGGTGTAATGCGCCTGCAGTTGTCCGACGAAGACGTTGTAGCGCAGGCTTTGCGCGCCCGCGCCGGAGATGTCCGGTGTGCGCGTGCGGGCCACCTGCGCGTTCGCGTCGATCGACGGCAGCGTCGACGCGCCGATCTGCGCGCGCAGCTCCTCCTGCGCGGCGGCGAGCGTCTTTTCCGCCGCGGCCAGCGTCGGGTTCGCGCGCAGGCCTTCGTCGACCAGCGCGTCGAGCGCGCTGGACCGATACAGGCGCCACCATTGCGGGACGGGCGCGGCGCCGACGTCGAATTGCTGCGCGACGCCTGCCGCTTCGGCGGTGCGCGGCGCCTGAGGCGTCGCGCCGTAGTGCGCCGGCGACGGCATCGCGGGCGGCGTGCTGCTCGGGGCCATTGCACAGCCGCTCAGGCAGAGCGCCGCGCTCGCGGCGAGCACCGATGTGGTAAGGGGAAATTTCATCAGCATGTCTCCGAGGACGCGACGTCCATCGCGCGCGACTCGCGTTCGTCGCTGCGCACCTTGAAGCAGGTCGCGTAGAGGGCCGGCAGGAAGAAGATGGTCAGCACCGTCGCGATCGTGATGCCGCCCATCAGCGCGGTGGCCATCGGGCCGAAGAAGCCGGAACGCAACAGCGGAATCAGCGCGAGCACGGCGGCCGCGGCGGTCAGCATGATCGGCCGGAAGCGGCGCACGGTCGCGCCCACGATCGCGGTGAAGCGTGGCTGCCCGGCCGCGATGTCCTGGTCGATCTGATCGACCAGGATCACCGAGTTGCGCATGATGATCCCGAACATCGCGATCACGCCGAGCAGCGCGACGAAGCCGAACGGCTTGCCGAACAGCAGCAGCGCCGCGACCACGCCGATCAGGCCGAGCGGCGCCGTCAGCACGACGATGAAGGTGCGCGAGAAGCGCTTGAGCTGGATCATCAGCAGCGTCACCACCGCGATGACCATGAGCGGCATCTGCGCGTTGATCGACGTCTGGCCCTTCATGCTCTCCTCGGCTGCACCGCCGACCTCGATCCGGTAACCGGTCGGCAGCGTGGCGCGCAGCGTCGCCAGGGTGCCGTCGATGGCGCGCGTCACGCCGATGCTCGGCGCTTCGCCACGAACGTCGGCCTGCACCGTGACGGTCGGCTGGCGGTCGCGTTCCCAGATCACGCCGTATTCGAGCGTGTCGCGCACGTGGCCGATCGTGCCGAGCGGCACCGGGCCGTGCGGCGTCGGGATCGCCAGGCCGGCGAGCTGCGAAGGGTCGATCCGTTCGCGCTTCGGCGCGCGCAGGTCGACGTCGATCAGCTTGTCGCGTTCGCGATACTGCGTGACCGTATAGCCGGACAGCGTCATCGCGAGGAAACTCGACACGTCTTCCGACGTCACGCCGAGCTGGCGTGCCTTCAGTTGATCGATTTCGAACGACACCGATCGCTCCGCCGGCTCGTCCCAGTCGAACTGCACGTTGCGCGTGCGGGCATCGGCGCGCATCTTGTCCGCCACTTTTTCGGCAATGCCGCGAACGGTTGCGATGTCGTCGCCGCTCACGCGGAACTTGATCGGAAAGCCGACGGGCGGCCCGTTCTCGAGGCGCGCGACGCGCGTGCGCACGGTCGGGAAGCGGCTTGCCAGCGTCGACTCGAGCCAATGCGACAGGCGGTCGCGCGATTCGACGTCCTTGGCCGTGATCACGAACTGCGCGAAGTTCGGCTGCTGGAGCTGCTGGTCGAGCGGCAGGTAGAAGCGCGGCGCACCGGTGCCGACGAAATCGACCACGTGATCGATTTCAGACCGACCGTCGAGCACCTTCTCGAGCCGCGTGGCCTCACGCAGTGTCGCGTCGAACGAAGCGCCTTCCGGCAGGCGTAGGTCGACCAGCAGTTCGGGGCGCTCCGAGTTCGGGAAAAATTGCTGTGGCACGCGCGTGAATGCCGCCATCGCGATCGCGAAAAGCACGGCCGTTACGCCCAGCACCACCCAGCGGCGCTCGATGCACGCCGAGATCCATCCGGACAGCCGCCGGTAAAAGCCCGTTTCATAAACGTCCTGCCCATGTGCATGAGCGTCGTGACGCTGCTGCTCGGGCAGCATGTGGTAGCCCAGCAGCGGCACCAGCACGACGGCCGCGAACCACGACACGATCAGCGAGATCGCGGACACCTCGAAGATCGACCGCGTGTATTCGCCGGTGCTCGATTTCGCGAGCGCGATCGGCAGGAAGCCCGATACCGTGACGAGCGTGCCGGTCAGCATCGGGAACGCCGTGCTCGTGTAGGCGAAGGCCGCCGCGCGCGCGCGGCTCCAACCCTGCTCGAGCTTCACCGCCATCATTTCGACGGCGATGATCGCATCGTCCACCAGCAGCCCCAGCGCGAGCACGAGCGTGCCGAGCGACACCTTGTCGAGGCCGATGCCGAACACGTGCATGCACAGTGCCGTCACGGCGAGCACGATCGGAATCGTGATGACGACGACCATGCCGGTGCGCAGGCCCAGCGACACGAGGCTGACGACGAGCACGATCGCGACGGCTTCGCCGACCGCTTCGACGAAATCGTCCACCGAGTGCTTGACGGCATGCGGCATGCTCGACACCGCGGCCAGCTTCAGTCCGGCCGGCAAGCCGGCCCGGAGCTCGGCTGCCTTCGCGTCGAGCGCCTTGCCGAGGTCGATCACGTCACCGCCTTTTTGCATCGTGACGCCGATGCCGAGCACCGCGTGACCGTTCGTACGCATCTGCGTGACGGGCGGATCGTCGTAGCCGCGCGTGACCTTCGCGACGTCGCCGAGCCGGAACGTCCGGCCGTTCACCGTGATCAGCATGTCGGCGAGCGCCTGCGTGTCCTTGAACGCGCCGCTCGGCCGCACGAACACGCGGTCGTCCGATGTCGTGATCGTGCCGACCGGTGCGACGGCGTTTTGCGCGTCGATGGCCTGCGCGAGCTGCTGCGGCGTGATCGCGAGCCGCGTCAGTTGCGCGTTCGAGATCTCGACGAATACGTGCTGGGCGGGGTCGCCAAAGTAGTCGACCTTCGCGACACCCGGCACGCGCAACAGCACGGTGCGCAGCTTGTCCGCGTAATCGTGCAGTTGCGCGGGCGAGTAGCCGTCGCCTTCGAGCGCATAGATGTTGGTATAGACGTCGCCGAATTCGTCGTTGAAGAACGGGCCGACAGTGCCCTTCGGCAGCGTCGCCCGGATATCGCCGACCTTCTTGCGCACCTGATACCAGGTTTCCGGCACCTGGTCGACCGGCGCCGAATCCTTCATCGCAAAGAAGATCATCGACTCGCCGGGGCGCGAATAGCTCTTGATGTTGTCGACGTAAGGCGCGGCCTGGAGCTGGCGGCCGATCCGGTCCGTGACCTGTTCCTGCACTTCGCGCGCGGTGGCGCCCGGCCAATAGGTCTGGATCACCATGGTGCGGAACGTGAACGGCGGATCCTCCGATTGCGCGAGGCGCGTATAGCCGATCATGCCGAAGATCGTCGCGAGGCCGATCAGGAAGATCACCAGTTGCTGATGCTTCAGCGCCCATGCCGACAGATTGAAACCGCCGTCGTCGCGCGACGCGGCACCGCTTTGTGCGCCGAGCGCACCGTCCGTCGAGGACCGGTGTTCTGGACCGTTCATGATGCGAAGTCCTCCGCATGCAGCGGCGGCACCACGCGCACGTGCTGGCCGGTACTCACCGTATGGACGCCTTGCATCACGACACGCTCGTTTTCCGCGAGGCCGGACGTGACCGTGACCGTACGCTCGTCGTAGCGTCCGACCGTCACCGGGCGCAGTTCCAGCGTGTCGCTGCCTTTGCGAATGACCCAGACCGCCGGCGCTTCGCCGCGATGGAAGAGTGCGGTGGCCGGCAGCGTGATCGCGTGGTCCGCGGTGGTGTCGGCGGCGCCGTCGAACGAGATGCTGGCGGTCATCCCGGAGCGGACGTCCGGCCCCGGCGCGACCAGCGTCAGCTTCACGCGCCAGGTGCGGCTTTGCGGATCAGCGGCCGCCGCGACTTCGCGCACGCGTGCGTCGAGCACCTTGCCCGGCAGTGCCGTCAGGCTGACGTGCGCGGTGCGGCCGACCGCGAGATCGCGCAGGTCGCGCTCCGCGACGTCGCAGACGATGTCGAGGTCGCCGCTCCAGTCCAGATGAAACACCGCCTGGCCGGGCTCGACGTTCTGCCCGGTATCGGCATCCTCCGACGTGATGACGCCGTCGTGATCCGCGACCAGCGTCGCATAGCGCAGGTGATCGCCCGCGAGCGCCATTTGCGCGAGCGCGGAATCGCGTTGCGCGACCGCCGATGCATACGCGTCCTGCGTTGTCTCGAGCTGCGCGGGCGCGATCAGGTTGGCCTGAGCCTGCGCGCGGTCGCGATCCAGTTGCTGCTTCGCATAGGCGACGCGATGCTCGGCGGCATCGAGCTGCGCGCGCGCGTTCAGCAACGTGTTGTGCAGATCGGCCGGATCGAGCATCGCGAGGGCCTGGCCGGCCTTGACGGTGTCGCCGATTCGCACGCGCCGCTCGACGATCTTGCCGCCGACCCGGAACGACAGCGGCGTCGAATATCGCGCCTGAACCTGCGCGGGCAGCACGCGCTGCACTACGCCGTCGTCCGCATGAACCGGCAGCGCGACCACTGGTTGCAGTTCGGGCGCCGGGGCCTCGTGCGAGTGGCAAGCCGCGAGAAGAATCGCACAGCAGGCGAATGCGATCGGGGCGCGCCGAAGCGGTGGCGCGATGCGTGTCAGAAGCGGGCGCGTTGGGGTCCGCGCGTCAAGTCCGGGTGATTTCACGATGTTTCCAAGACAAGTGAGGGTCAAACTAAAAATGGTTCGGCGACCACGGCGGGTCACCCCGGTTTATGCAGGCGCGCGAGGGCGTCTCCGCCGACGGTGCGCATGACGATCAATCAGTAGTCCGACGTTCGAGGTGCACATCGTTCCGATTGCCGACATGACACGGCTTGCGCGCGACGATGGCCGCCGAGTGTGCCGACGGGGCCGCCTGCGCGTCACCGACGCTCGCTGACGTGGGTCCGGAACAGTGTCCGGACAGGAACCGGTTCTGCTGTTTTCGAGATTAGACTCATAACTGATAATGTTGTCAAGTATGAGTGAGTCATCTAGAATTGCGTCATGCAGAAAATTCTTATGGAAAGGGAAGGTGCGCTCGTGGACGACAAGCCGGTCCGGCCGCGTCGCCCGAATGCGTCAGTGGCCGAAGCGGGACAGCGTCAACCGCGCGGCGCCCGGCGCAAGGAGGCGACACGTATGCGCTTGCTGCGGGCGGCGTTCGGCCTGATGGCGGAAAAGGGCAGGGACAACGTCGCGATCAGCGAGATCACCGAGGCGGCGGATGTGGGGTTCGGCTCGTTTTACTACCACTTCGAATCGAAGGACGGCATCTTCGCCGCGCTGACCGAGTGGGTGTTCGACGATTTCGCGGACGGGCTTGAGCGTCTTGCGAGCGGTTTGTCGGATCCGGCCGAGGTCGTGTCGGTTTGCGTGCGTCACACGCTGATGCGCGCGCGCCGCGAGCGGCTCTGGGGGCGGTTCCTGATGCGGGAGGGCTTTTCCGCGCGTGCGCTCGACCACGGGCTGGGCCGGCACTTGCGGCGGGACAGCGAGCGCGGAATCGCGGCACGCCGCTTCGTCGTCGGCGATCCGTTCATGAGCGTGCTCGCGATGACGGGGACGATCCTGGCGGCGATCGCGGCGGAGTGCTACGCGGCCGACACGGCTGAGGGCGAAGCGAGGAAGCCGGCGGGAGACGAAGGCCGGCTTCCCGAGCGGGCCGCGGCGATGGTATTGCAGACGCTCGGCCTGACGCGCGCCGAAGCAAAGGACGTGGCGAATCGACCATTGCCGCCCGGCGACTTCTCCGCTGAGGAGAGTAGTTGACGGTTGGTGGGTGCCGACGCGGGGGCCGGCCGATCCAGTTGGGCGACGAGGCAGTGGCTATGGTGTCCCCTATGGGTTACAATTCATTCATGTTCAAAGTCCTGACCACCCCCCAATTTGATAGCTGGCTCGATGGGCTTCGCGATCCGGTCGGCAGCGCGGCAATCAGTCTGCGCATCGAGCGCGCGAAGCTCGGCAACCTTGGCCAGTGGCGCGCAGTCGGTGACGGTGTCAACGAAATGAAGATCGACGTAGGGCCGGGATACCGGGCCTACTTCGTGCGGCGCGGAAAAATCATCGTCGTGGTGTTGTGCGGCGGGGACAAGTCGACGCAAAAAAAAGACATCAAGACGGCGAAGCAAATCGCCGGTGAACTGGAGGATTGAAGATGAAAATCAGCGAACTGGCCGAATTCGACGGCTCGAAGTACCTGAAGGACGAGGAAACGATTCGTCACTACCTGGCGCAAGCGTTCGAAGATGGCGATCCGCGCCTGATCCAGGCCGCGCTCGGGAACGTCGCGAAAGCGCGCGGCATGACCGCGCTGGCGCGCGAGTCCGGCGTAAAGCGCGAAGCACTCTATCGTGCGCTGTCGGAAGGTGGGAACGCGGAGTTTGCAACGATCATGAAGGTTGTCGGCGCGTTGGGATTGCATCTGACCGTTGCGCCGGCACAGTCGGCGGCCGAAGCGACGCCGGAGCCAGCTCCGACACGAACGCGCGCCCGCACTGCGGCGCATGCGTAGCGTCACCGGGGCCGACCGCGAATGTCGCGCCGGTCCACCGTGGTCTATGCAGCCGGCTGGGCCGGCGGAATGGCGTATGGATCGAAGCTCACGACTTCTTCGTCGAGCCAGTCGTTCAATCACCGCGCGAGGGCGGCGGCGAATGGGCCGTCGTGCTTCGCGCGCGAATCGCGTCGACGACGTTCCTGCCACGCACGTAGTGCACGAGGTTGCGCTGGCTCGAAAGGTAATGCGACGCGTGCACGCCGAGCCAAGCGAGCATTTCGTCGGGCGTCAGTTTTTGCCGATTCGGGGCATCGGTTTGGTCAGTCCTCGTAGTTGACATAACGTGAATTATCGATATGACTGGT
>NZ_CAJPGY010000013.1:0-198915 GCF_905339915.1 Burkholderia sp. BCC1985 | reverse complement strand
TGTAGGGATGCAGAGGAGCAGTGACGAGAGGAACAGGAATAGCAGGAAGCATCAGGCGTAAAAGTCCACTGCACGACCCGTCACACCGACATCAGCCACGCTCATATCGCCCACTGCGTCTCGATCAGCCGCAGCGCGGCCGCGATCGCCGGTTCGTCGCGCCGCTCGACGAGCGCCACGAAGGTCAGCTCGGTCGGCACCGTCACGCCTTCGACGATCGTTAGCGCGTGCGCGTGCGCTTCGGCCAGCGCGGTCGAGTCCCGCGCGAGCGTCAACCCGATCCCCGATTTCACGAGATCGAGCATCGACTGCTCCTGGTCGACCTCGGCGACCTTCACCGGCTGCGCGCCGGCCGTCGCGAACAGCCGCGACAGCAGCCGGTGATGGGCGGACGCCGGCGGCGTCCAGATCCACGGCAGCGCGGCGAGCGCGCGCCAGTCGTGCGCGCGCTGCACGCGCTCCTTCCAGCCGGCCGGCGCGAGCACGCGGTACTGGAAACGCGTGAGCGTGACCGTGTGGAACAGCGTGTCGTCGCGCGGCTCGTCCTCGCCGGGCCGGCCGATGTAGTAGCCGACGTCGAGCGCCCGCGCGCGCACCTGCTCGAGCACCCAGCCGGACATCCCGTGCCGCAGCGCGGTTTCTATCTGCGGATGGGTTTCGACCAGCGCGCGCAGGAAGCCGCCGAGCCGCAGGAACCCGGGGTCGAGGATCGTGCCGATCCGCAACCGGCCGCGCACCTCGTGCCGCAGCGCGGCAGCGGCGCGCTGCACGTCGGCGGCTGCGGCCAGCGCGCGCTCCGCGTGCGGCAGCAGCGTCTGGCCGTCGCGTGTGAGCGCGAGCCCGCGCGACGTGCGCGTGAACAGCGTGACGCCGAGCGTTTCCTGCAGATGCTTGATCTGCAGGCTGACGGCCGGCTGCGTCAGGTGCAACTGCACGGCGGCGCGCGTCAGGTTGCCTTCGCGGGCGACCGTCGCGAACGCACGGAGCAGGGTGAGATCCATCGTCGTGATATGAGCGCAGCTTATAACGCAGTTCAGCATAACTCATTGGATCGGCGGATGGCAGGCGGAGTACGCTTCATCGATCGCGTCGCCCGCGACGCACTATGCTGAAAACGACGCGCGGGATTGCGCCGCGCGGGACACAACAATGCGCTTTGCATGGGGCACGAGTAAGCGCTGAAGTGCTTACTCGGGTCGACCGCAAAGCACGGGGCACGAGTAAGCGCTAAAGCGCCAACTCGGGTCGACCGCAAAGCATGGGACCCGAGTAACCGCTAAAGCGCAGACTCGGGTCGACCGCCGTGGGGATGGAGTAAGCGCTGAAGCGCCAACTCCATCCAGCCACGCCATGGGACCCGAGTAAGCGCTAAAGCGCTAACTCGGGTCGACAGGAGACACGTCGTGACGACTCAACGCACGCTCGAGGGCGAATTCGATTACGTGATCGTCGGCGCGGGCACCGCAGGCTGCGTGCTCGCGAACCGCCTGACCGAGGATCCCGAGATCCGCGTGCTGCTGCTCGAAGCGGGCGGCAAGGATGACTATCACTGGATCCACATCCCGGTCGGCTATCTGTACTGCATCGGCAATCCACGCACGGACTGGCTGTACAAGACACAGCCAGAGGCGGCGCTGAACGGCCGCGCACTGTCGTATCCGCGCGGTCGCGTGCTCGGCGGCTGCTCGTCGATCAACGGGATGATCTACATGCGCGGCCAGCGCGAGGATTACGACAGCTGGGCGCAGGAAACCGGCGACGCGGGCTGGTCGTGGGACAGCGTGCTGCCGATCTTCAAGCGCAGCGAGGACCACCACGCGGGTGCGAGCGACGCACACGGCGCAGGTGGCTACTGGCGCGTCGAGAAGCAGCGGCTGCGCTGGGAGATCCTCGAATCGTTCGCGCAGGCCGCGCAGCAGACGGGCATCCCGGCGACCGACGATTTCAACCGCGGCGACAACAGCGGGGTCGGCTATTTCGAGGTGAACCAGAAGCGCGGCGTGCGCTGGAATACGTCGAAGGCGTTCCTGCGCCCCGCGATGACGCGCCCGAACCTGACCGTGATAACCGGCGCGCATGCGCAGCGCGTGATCTTCGACGGGCGGCGCGCGGTCGGCGTCGAGTATCGCGGCGGCGGCACCGACTACGTCGCGCACGCACGCGCCGAAGTGCTGCTGACCGCCGGCGCGGTGAATTCGCCGCAGCTGCTCGAACTGTCGGGCATCGGTGCGGGCGCACGGCTGCAGGCGCTCGGCATCGACGTCGTGCAGGACCTGCCGGGCGTCGGCGAGAACCTGCAGGATCACCTGCAGCTGCGGATGGCGTTTCGCGTCGAAGGCGTGCGCACGTTGAACACGCTGTCCGCGCACTGGTGGGGCAAGCTGATGATCGGCGCGGAATACGCGCTGCTGCAACGCGGGCCGATGTCGATGGCGCCGTCGCAGCTCGGCGCGTTCGCAAAATCCGATCCCGACGATCCCGCGCTCACGCGCCCCGATCTCGAATATCACGTGCAGCCGCTGTCGCTCGAGCGCTTCGGCGAGCCGCTGCACAGCTTCAACGCCTTTACGGCGTCCGTCTGCCATCTGCGGCCGAGTTCGCGCGGCAGCGTGCATATCGCGAGCCCCGATGCCGGCGTGGCGCCGTCGATCGCACCGAACTATCTGTCGACCGACCACGATCGCCAGGTCGCCGCGAATGCGCTGCGCCTCACACGCCGGATCGCATCCGCGCCGGCGCTCGCGCGCTACCGTCCGGAGGAGATCCTGCCTGGCGAGCGATACCGGACCGAAGCCGAACTGATCGAAGCGGCGGGCGCGGTCGGCACGACGATCTTCCATCCGGTCGGTACGTGCCGGATGGGGCGCGCGGACGACGCGCGTGCCGTCGTCGACAGCCGGCTGCGCGTGCGCGGCATCGCCGGGCTGCGGATCGTCGACGCATCGGTGATGCCGTTCATCACGTCGGGCAACACGAATTCGCCGACGCTGATGATCGCCGAGCGCGCAAGCGACATGATTCGCGCCGATCGACGCGCGGCGCATGACGCGACGCAGGTGCAAACGGACGCGACGATGACGGCTGCGTGACGCCACGCTGACACGCGCGACAGCGGGCTGTCATTCAAGCGCCCGCTGTTTCGCTATGCGAAGCAAAGGTGACGCGCGAGCATCACAATGACACGGGCGCGGCGATGCGCACGGCAATTGCTTCGCCCACTCGCTTATCGCTTATGTCACGCGGCTTTTTTTGCGCGACGACATGACGCGCAGCGTCACATGCCTGCGTTCAATCAGGCACGTCCGATGCGAGCATGCGCACCTCGATGATGCGCGCGTCAAAAAAGCGCGTCGAAAATTTGCGCTCAGCCGCGCCCGATATGGCCGCCAGCCCTATAAGTGCAAATCCCGATGATTGCACTGCACCAACGGCGCGACAATGTTGCGCAGTGTGCATACGCGTCGGCGCGGGAGACCACCCTCGAGGCGTAATACGGCGCCCCGGGGGCAGCCCGCTGATCCGCGGACTTGTTCGCGGTCGCTTGCGCGAATCCTCCCGGTGCTTCGCCTGACTTCGTACGGAAGGGAACATGATTCTCGGCGACACGATTCTCGAAACACGCGGACTGACGAAGGAATTCAGGGGCTTCACCGCCGTGAACGGTGTCAACCTGCGTGTGCGGCGCGGCGCGATCCATGCGTTGATCGGACCGAACGGCGCGGGCAAGACCACCTGCTTCAACCTGCTGACCAAGTTCCTGACACCGACGGCCGGCCAGATCGTCTTCAACGGCATCGACATCACCGACGAGCGGCCCGCGCAGGTCGCGCGGCGCGGCATCATTCGTTCCTTCCAGATCTCGGCGGTATTCCCGCACCTGACAGCGTTGCAGAACGTGCGCATCGGCCTGCAGCGCGCGCTCGGGACCGAATTCCATTTCTGGCGCAGCGAGCGCACGTTGCGGCGCCTCGACGATCGCGCGATGGATCTCCTCACGCAGGTCGGCCTCACCGATTTCGCGCACGTGCCGACGGTCGAACTCGCATACGGCCGCAAGCGCGCGCTCGAGATCGCGACGACGCTCGCGATGGAACCCGAACTGATGCTGCTCGACGAGCCCACGCAAGGGATGGGCCACGAGGACGTCGATCGCGTGACCGCGCTGATCAAGAAGGTGGCGAGCGGCCGCACGATCCTGATGGTCGAGCACAACATGAACGTGATCGCGGGCATCTCCGACACGATCACCGTCCTGCAACGCGGCGAAGTGCTGGCCGAGGGCTCGTATGCGGAAGTGTCGAAGAATCCGCTGGTGATCGAGGCCTACATGGGCAGCGCCGATGCGGCGCTCGCGGGGGCGCACGCATGAAGCACAGCGAACGGGAGGAACGCGAATTGAGCGGCGTCGAGAGCGGCACGCCCGCGCTGGAGATCACGGGCCTCGAGGCCTGGTACGGGGAATCGCACATATTGCACGGTGTCGACCTGAGCGTTCATCGCGGCGAGGTCGTCACGCTGCTCGGCCGCAACGGCGCGGGCCGCACCACGACGCTGCGCGCGATCATGGGCCTCACCGGCCGGCGCAGCGGCTCGATCAAGGTTTCGGGCAACGAGACGATCGGCCTCGCGACGCACCGCATCGCGCATTTCGGCGTCGGCTATTGCCCGGAGGAGCGCGGAATCTTCTCGAGCCTGTCGTGCGAGGAGAACCTGATGCTGCCGCCGCCGATCGGCCCGCGCGAGCACGCGATGTCGCTCGACGAGATCTACGCGATGTTCCCGAACCTCGCGTCGCGCCGGCAGAGCCAGGGCACGCGGCTGTCCGGCGGCGAGCAGCAGATGCTCGCGGTGGCGCGGATCCTGCGCACCGGCGCGAACCTGCTGCTGCTCGATGAAATTTCCGAAGGCCTCGCGCCGGTGATCGTGCAGGCGCTCGCGCGCATGATCGTCGCGCTGAAGGCGCGCGGCTACACGGTCGTGATGGTCGAACAGAATTTCCGCTTCGCCGCGCCGCTCGCCGACCGCTTCTACGTGATGGAACATGGCCGCATCGTCGAGCATTTCCGCTCATCCGAACTGGAAGGCAAGATGCCGATCCTTCACGACCTGCTCGGGGTGTGACGCCGCCTCGTTTCCCTTGCCGCTAGCCGTGGCGGCCTACGAACAACCACAACGCATCAGAACAACAGGAGACGTCAATGAAAATGAAGACCCTCGCACACGTGTGTCTGGCGGTCGCGACCGCAGCGTTCACCGCCGGCGCCGCACACGCCGCGGATAGCGTGAAGATCGGCTTCATCACCGACATGTCGGGGCTGTACGCGGACATCGACGGGCAGGGCGGCCTCGAGGCGATCCGGATGGCGGTCGCCGACTTCGGCGGCAAGGTGCTCGGCAAGCCGATCGAGGTCGTCTATGCCGATCACCAGAACAAGGCGGACATCGCCGCGTCGAAGGCGCGCGAATGGATGGACCGCGGCGGGCTCGACCTGCTGGTCGGCGGCACGAACTCCGCGACCGCGCTGTCGATGAACCAGGTCGCGGCCGAGAAGAAGAAGGTCTACATCAACATCGGCGCGGGCGCCGACACGCTGACCAACGAGCAGTGCACGCCGTACACGGTCCACTACGCATACGACACGATGGCGCTCGCGAAGGGCACCGGCTCGGCGGTCGTGAAGCAGGGCGGCAAGAGCTGGTTCTTCCTGACCGCCGATTACGCATTCGGCAAGGCGCTAGAGAAGAACACGTCGGACGTCGTGAAGGCGAGCGGCGGCCAGGTGCTCGGCACGGTGCGGCACCCGCTGTCGGCGTCGGACTTCTCGTCGTTCCTGCTGCAGGCGCAGTCGTCCAAGGCGCAGATCCTCGGCCTCGCGAACGCGGGCGGCGACACGATCAACTCGATCAAGGCCGCGAAGGAGTTCGGCATCACGAAGACGATGAAGATCGCCGCGCTGCTGATGTTCATCAACGACGTGCACAGCCTCGGCCTCGAGACGACGCAGGGCCTCGTGCTGACCGACAGCTGGTACTGGAACCGCGACGCGACGGCGCGCCAGTGGGCGCAGCGCTACTTCGGCAAGATGAAGAAGATGCCGTCGAGCCTGCAGGCGGCCGACTACTCGTCGGTGACGACCTACCTGAAGGCGGTCCAGGCGGCCGGCACGACCGACTCCGACAAGGTGATGGCCGAGCTGAAGAAGGCGAAGATCAACGACTTCTACGCGAAGGGCTACATCCGCCAGGACGGCAGCATGATTCACGACATGTACCTGATGGAAGTGAAGAAGCCGTCGGAATCCAAGGAGCCGTGGGACTACTACAAGGTGCTCGCGACGATTCCGGGCGAGCAGGCGTTCACGACCAAGCAGGAGACGCGCTGCGCGGCATGGAAGTAAGCGCGGGCGCGGCCGCAGCGATGTGGCCGCTGCACCGCCCGCGTGCGCGACGGCATGACGGTTGCGCACGCAACGAAACTCATTCGGACGGCTAAGTCGATGGAAATCTTTGGCATTCCGTTGCCGGCGATGCTGAGCCAGTTGCTGCTCGGGCTCGTCAACGGCTCGTTCTACGCGATCCTGAGCCTCGGGCTGGCGGTGATCTTCGGGCTGCTCAACGTGATCAACTTCGCGCACGGCGCGCTGTTCATGCTGGGCGCGATGCTCGCGTGGATGGGGCTGTCGTATTTCGGGTTGCCGTACTGGGCGATGCTCGCGCTCGCGCCGCTGATCGTCGGCGCGTTCGGGATCCTGGTCGAGCGCTCGATGCTGCGCTGGCTGTACAAGCTCGATCACCTGTACGGGCTGCTGCTCACGTTCGGCCTCACGCTCGTCGTCGAAGGCGTGTTCCGCTCGGTCTACGGGTCGTCCGGCCAGCCGTACGACGTGCCTTCGCAGCTGTCCGGCGCGACCAATCTCGGCTTCATGTTCCTGCCGAACTACCGCGCGTGGGTGGTCGTCGCGTCGCTCGCGGTGTGTCTCGCGACCTGGTTCGTGATCGAGAAGACGCGCCTGGGCGCTTATCTGCGCGCGGGCACCGAGAACCCGAAGCTCGTCGAGGCGTTCGGCGTGAACGTGCCGATGATGATCACGCTCACCTACGGCTTCGGCGTCGCGCTCGCGGCATTCGCGGGCGTGCTCGCGGCGCCGGTGATCCAGGTGTCGCCGCTGATGGGCCAGCCGATGATCATCACCGTGTTCGCGGTGGTCGTGATCGGCGGGATGGGCTCGATTCTCGGCTCGATCATCACCGGGCTGATGCTCGGCGTGATCGAGGGCTTCACGCGCGTGTTCTATCCGGAAGCGTCGGCCACGGTGGTGTTCGTGATCATGGCGATCGTGCTGCTGATCCGCCCGGCTGGCCTGTTCGGCAAGGAAAAATGATGCAGAGAAAAGTGCTCTACGGCGTGCTGCTCGCCGCACTGCTCGCAGCCCCCTTCATCGGCGCGTATCCGGTGTTCGTGATGAAGGTGCTCACGTTCGCGCTGTTCGCGGCCGCGTTCAACCTGCTGATCGGCTATACGGGGCTGCTGTCGTTCGGCCATGCGATGTTCCTCGCGACCGCCGGCTACGCGACCGGCTATACGATCCAGACGCTCGGCTTCACGCCGGAGCTCGGCGTGCTTGTCGGCACCTTCGCCGCGACGTTGCTCGGGCTCGTCGTCGGCCTGTTCGCGATCCGCCGGCAGGGCATCTACTTCGCGATGATCACGCTCGCGTTCGCGCAGATGGTCTACTTCATCTACCTGCAGGCGCCGTTCACGCACGGAGAGGATGGCCTGCAGGGCGTGCCGCGCGGGCATCTGTTCGGGGTCGTCGACCTGTCGAACGACGTCGCGCTGTACTACGTCGTGCTCGCGGTGATCGTCGCGGCGTGCGCGTTCATCGTGCGCATCGTGCACTCGCCGTTCGGCCAGGTGCTCGTCGCGATCAAGGAGAACGAGGCGCGCGCGATCTCGCTCGGCTACGACACCGACCGCTTCAAGCTGCTCGCGTTCATCCTGTCGGCCGGGCTCGCGGGGCTGGCCGGTTCGCTGAAGGTGCTGGTGCTCGGCTTCGAGACGCTGTCCGACGCGTACTGGACGATGTCGGGCCTCGTCGTGCTGATGACGCTCGTCGGCGGGATGGGCACGCTGTTCGGGCCGCTGCTCGGCGCGGCGCTGATCGTCGCGCTGGAGGACCGGCTCGGCGACATCGGCGAATGGCTCGCGTCGATGACGGGCGTCGGCTGGTTCCACTCGCTCGGCGAATCGGCGACGATCGTCACCGGGCTGATCTTCATCGCATGCGTGCTTGCGTTCCGGCGCGGGATCGTCGGCGAGATGGTCGCACGGGTCAAGACGCTCAGGCCGTCCTGATTGCAGCGCGCCGCGGCGTGGCGACGCGTTGATGCGAAGCACCATCCGGCGCGGCCGGGAAGGGCGTCGCGGCGGCCTCGGGACGGTGCCGCGCGGCAAGGCTGGTGCCCCATTTTCGTGCGGCGATGCACCATAGGGGTAAATGCTAAGTTGTCGCAGGGTGAAAGGTCCTTTAATCTTCGTTTCAGTTCTGATGCACCGCGAAACGAATTTGCAGGTGGAGAACGAGGAGACAATCGAGGCACAAAGTGCCCGGACCCCAAAGCGCTGTTGGACGGAATCCAACAGCGCTTTTTCATTTGTGTGCGCGAATTTCCATTGATGGTGCAGGCGAGTGGCGCCGCGTTTCCCGCGCCCGTTTCCGCCTCACCTCATCTCGCATCGCTCGCGTTTCATCCCGTCCCCCCCGTTTTCGTCCAATCCTGCCGGTCGATCGTCGCTGGCGCACAGCCACGCGCATGCCGTCCGGGCTTACCCGGTTGGCGTGCGCAAAAAGCGTCCGTTACACTCAGCTTTCGCCGACCGTGCGGTCGGGAAAATAGTCGGCAGTTCTCCTACAAGCAAAATGCAGAAGAGGGAGTGCGGTTGGATGAGAAGCGCGGGACGATGGATCGGGGTGCGAAGGGCGGCTGGCGCCGCTCGTTCGGGGGCGGCGGTGCATCGGTATGCCCGGGCCTTCACGAGCCGTCCTGCGGCCGGTATGCGCGTTCTGGAGCGATTGCCCGGCACGGCGGCTTCTCCGGTCGTTGCGTTCGCATCCGACGCGTCGTTCGGATGCGCATGAACCGCCGGTTTTCCGATCGTGTGCCGCGCGCTTGCGGAGCCGAACCAGGCTCGGCCGGCCGACCTTCCCGCGATCGTTGCATTCGCATCGATCGCGTCTCGCGCAACGCTGCGTTTCTCCGTTCCCTTCATCCTGGCGACATTGCTGCCGCGCATCGTGGCGGTCGAACGACCGTTTCGGAACGCGCCGCGGCGCGGGCGTGCGTGCGATCGCCGGGGCTCGATTGCGACGCCGGCGTTTCACGGGAAAACGAGCGTAGACGCGGTACGGCGAGATAGTTAATTTATTAACTTGTTTGAGGACCGGGAGCCGCCCGAGCGACCCACGGATTTTTCGAGCAGCGTTTGGAGACAACGTAAATGAAGATGAATCGATGGATGGAGGTTCTGCTTGCCGCGGGCCTCGTGGGTGCGACGGCCACGGCGTCGGCGCAGGTGAAGATCGGCGTGACGCTGTCGGCCACCGGGCCGGCCGCCTCGCTCGGGATTCCGGAAAAGAACACGATCGCGCTGCTGCCGAAGGAAATCGCGGGCAAGAGTGTCCAGTACATCGTGCTCGACGATGCGTCCGACACGAGCCGCGCGGTGCAGAACGTGCGCAAGCTGATCGACGAGGATCACGTCGACGCGATCATCGGCTCGTCCGTCACGCCGAACTCGCTCGCGATGCTCGATCCGGTGTCGCAGGGCAAGACGCCGACGATCTCGCTCGCGGCGAGCGCGCAGATCATCTCGCCGATGGACGCGAAGCGCGCATGGATGTTCAAGGTGCCGCAGAACGACCAGCTGATGGCCGACGCGATCGCCGGCTACATGGCGAAGCATGGCGTGAAGACGGTCGGCTTCATCGGCTTCGCCGATGCGTACGGCGACAGCTGGTACAAGACGTTCAGCGCGGCGGCCGAGAAGAACGGCCTGAAGCTCGTGTCGAACGAGCGCTTCAACCGCACCGACGCGTCGGTGATGGGGCAGGTGCTGAAGCTGTTGGGCTCGAATCCCGACGCGGTGCTGATCGCCGGTTCGGGCACGCCGGCCGCGCTGCCGGCCAAGACGCTGAAGGAGCGCGGCTACAAGGGCAAGGTGTACCAGACGCACGGCGTCGCGAACAACGACTTCCTGCGCGTGTGCGGCAAGGACTGCGAAGGCGAGATCCTGCCGGCCGGCCCGGTGCTCGTGACCGACCAGCTGCCCGATTCGAATCCGGTGAAGAAGCCGGCGCTCGGCTACAAGGCCGCATACGAAAAGGCGTACGGGGCCGGTTCGCTGGCGACCTTCGGCGGCCATGCATGGGACGCGGGCCTGCTGCTGCAGCGTGCGATTCCCGATGCGCTGAAGAAGGGCCAGCCGGGCACCGAGGCGTTCCGCGAGGCGCTGCGCGCATCGCTCGAGAGCGTGAAGGACCTGCCCGTGTCGCACGGCGTGATCAACACGACGGCGACCGATCACAACGGCTTCGACACGCGGGCGCGCGTGATGGTGCAGATCGTCGACGGCAAGTGGAAGCTGCAGGCCGAGTAAGCATCACGTGAAACCGGCGGGCGCGGCGCGAACGGCGCCGTGCGCGCCGTCGGCGGCGCGGCGGTCCGTGCTCGTGCCGCATGGAATGCCGGGAAGCCCGCAACGCGACGCCTGACCCCCGGTCTTGCCGTCCGCGCGCGGGCCGTTCCCGTCGCCGTTTCTCCGCAGCATTCTCGATACACGAAACGTATGGATCTCTCGATTGCGGCGATCCTCGCGCAAGACGGCATCACGACCGGCGCCATTTATGCATTGCTGTCGCTGGCGCTCGTGCTGGTGTTTTCCGTCACGCGGGTGATCTTCATTCCCCAGGGCGAATTCGTCGCCTACGGTGCGCTCACGCTTGCGGCGTTGCAGGCGCAGAAATTTCCCGCCACCTGCTGGCTGCTGTTCGTGATGGGCATCGCGTGCTTCCTGCTGGAAGTCGGCGGCCTGATCCGCCATCGCGAACGCCGCCATCAGCTCGGCCGCACGCTCGCGACGCTCGGTAGCCGTTACGTGCTGCTGCCGCTCGCGGTGTTCGCGATCACGCGCAGCTTTGCCGCGCAGCCGCTGCCGATGCTTGCGCAGATCGCGTTGACGCTCGCGATCGTCGTGCCGATGGGGCCGTTCGTCTACCGGCTCGTCTACCAGCCGATCGCCGAAGGCACGACGCTGCTGTTGCTGATCGTGTCGGTCGCCGTCCATTTCGCGATGGTCGGCCTCGGGCTCGTGATGTTCGGCGCTGAAGGCTCGCGCACCAACGGCTTCGCGGATGCGTCGCTGTCGGTCGGCAGCATGACGGTGTCGGTGCAGAGCATCCTCGTGGTCGTGACCGCGCTGGTGCTGATCGGCGCGCTCTACGTGTACTTCGGCCGCACGATCGCCGGCAAGGCGCTGCGCGCGACGTCGGTGAACCGGCTCGGCGCGCGGCTGGTCGGCATCGGCACGACCGAAGCAGGGCGGCTCGCATTCACGCTGGCGGCCGGGCTCGGTGTGCTGTCCGGCATCCTCGTCGGTCCGCTGACGACGATCTATTACGACTCCGGCTTCCTGATCGGCCTGAAGGGTTTCGTCGGCGCGATCATCGGCGGGCTGGTCAGTTATCCGCTCGCGGCCGCCGGCTCGCTGCTGGTCGGCGTGCTCGAATCGTATTCGTCGTTCTGGGCGAGCGCGTACAAGGAAGTGATCGTGTTCACGCTGATCATCCCGGTGCTGCTGTGGCGCAGTTTCGCGGCGCCGCATGCGGAAGAGGAAGAGGAGTGACGCGATGAAGACGATGGTACGCAACAAGACCTTCTGGGTGTTTCTCGTGGTGCTGTTCGCGCTGCCGGTGCTGCCCGGCGCGCTGCAGGTGCCCGAATACTGGATCACGCTGCTGAACTACATCGGCCTGTACGCGATCGTCGCGATCGGGCTCGTGCTGCTGACGGGCGTCGGCGGGATGACGAGCTTCGGGCAGGCCGCGTTCGTCGGCATCGGCGCGTATGCGACCGCATTCCTGACCACGCGATACGGCGTGTCGCCGTGGCTCGCGCTGATCGTCGGCGTCGTGCTGACGGCGCTCGTCGCGCTGGTACTGGGCGCGGTCACGATGCGCCTGTCCGGGCATTTCCTGCCGCTCGGCACGATCGCTTGGGGGCTCGCGCTGTTCTATCTGTTCGGCAACCTCGAGCTGCTCGGCAAGTACGACGGGATCAACGGGATTCCGGCACTGAACCTGTTCGGCATCGAGCTCGGCAGCGGGCGCAGCCTGTACTTCCTGATCTGGGCCGTCGTGCTGGCCGCGATCGTGTCGGTGCAGAACCTGCTCAACAGCCGGCCCGGCCGCGCGATCCGCGCGCTGCGCGGCGGCGGCGTGATGGCCGAAGCGATGGGCGTGAACACCGCGTGGATGCGCGTCGTGATCTTCACCTACGCGGCCGTGCTCGCCGCGGTATCGGGCTTCCTGTACGCGCACCTGCAGCGCGCGGTGAACCCGACCCCGTTCGGCCTGAACCACGGGATCGAATTCCTGTTCATGGCCGTGGTCGGGGGCGTGTCGCACGTATGGGGCGCGGTGCTCGGTGCGGCGATCCTCACCGTGCTGCAGGACTACCTGCAGACGCTGTTGCCGAAGCTGCTCGGCTCGGAAGGCAACTTCGAGATCATCGTGTTCGGCGTGCTGATGGTGCTGTTGCTGCAGTACGCGCGCCAGGGCGTATGGCCGTTCGTCGCGAAGCTGTTTCCACGCGGGCCGCGCGCACATGTGCCCGACCATGCCGACCCGCTGCCGCAGCGCGCGAAGCCGGTGGCGGGCGAGCCGCTGCTCGTGGTCGACAACGCGCGCAAGCAGTTCGGCGGGCTGGTGGCCGTCAACGACGTCAGTTTCGACGTGAAAGCGGGGCAGATCGTCGGCCTGATCGGCCCGAACGGCGCGGGCAAGTCGACCACGTTCAACCTCGTGACCGGCGTGCTGCAGCCGACCGGCGGCACGATCACGTTCCGCGGCGAGCGGATCAACGGGCTCACGTCGCGCCAGATCGTCCGCCGCGGGATCGGCCGGACGTTCCAGCACGTGAAGTTGCTGCCGACGATGACGGTGCTCGAGAACGTCGCGATCGGCGCGCATTTGCGCGGCCATACGGGCGTCTGGCGCAGCATCGCGCGGCTCAATGCACGTGAGGAAGCGCAGCTGCTGGCTGAAGCGGCACGACAGATCCGCCGCGTCGGGCTGGAGAAGCACATGTACGACGAAGCGGGCAGCCTCGCACTTGGCCAGCAGCGGATTCTCGAAATCGCGCGCGCGCTGTGCTGCGATCCGACGCTGCTGCTGCTCGATGAGCCGGCGGCCGGGCTGCGCTACCAGGAGAAGCAGCAGCTCGCGGACCTGCTGCGGCGCCTGAAGGCCGAAGGGATGAGCGTGTTGCTCGTGGAACATGACATGGATTTCGTGATGAACCTCACCGACCGGCTGGTGGTGATGGAATTCGGCACGCGGATCGCGGAAGGGCTGCCGCAGGACGTCCAGCAGGATCCGGCGGTGCTCGAAGCGTATCTGGGCGGGGTGGAGTGATGACGGACACGACGATGCCGATTCTCGAGGTACGCGGGCTGGCGGTGCGGTACGGAAAGGTCGAGGCGCTGCACGGTGCGGCGATCAAGGTCGGCGCAGGGCAGATCGTCAGCGTGATCGGCCCGAACGGAGCCGGCAAGTCGACGCTGCTGAACGCGATCATGGGCGCGTTGCCGGTGACCGGGCACGCGTCGGGCGCGATCGTTTACCGCGGTAACGACGTAGGCGCATTGCCCGTCGAGCAGCGCGTCGCGCGCGGGATGTGCCTTGTGCCGGAAAAGCGCGAGCTGTTCAGCACGATGACCGTCGAGGACAACCTCGTGCTGGGCGCGTATCGCCGCAAGATCGCGGGTGAGTCGAACTTCCTCGACCAGCTCGATCATGTGTTCACGCTGTTTCCGCGGCTCAAGGAGCGGCGCAAGCAGGCGGCCGGTACGTTGTCGGGCGGCGAACGGCAGATGCTTGCGGTGGGCCGCGCGCTGATGGGTAAGCCCGACCTGCTGATGCTGGACGAGCCGAGCCTCGGGCTGGCGCCGCTGATCGTGAAAGAGATTTTTCATATCATCAGCGCGTTGCGTGGCACGGGCGTCGCGACGCTGTTGATCGAGCAGAACGCGCGGGCCGCGCTACAGATCTCGGACTACGGCTATGTGCTGGAGACCGGCGAGTTTGCGCTGGAAGGGCCGGCTGCCGAGCTGGCACAGAATCCGCAGGTAATCGAAACGTATCTGGGGCTGGCGAAGAAAACGGCTTGATGGGTGAGGCGGTGGGCGGGAAACGCGCGGCGTGTTTCACGTGAAACACGCCGTTTTTGTTTTCGGAGGAGGGCGACGTGACGGTGAATCGAGTGTGGGGATAAGTGCCGGAGCAACCAGCGGAAGCACTGTGATGAGAGTGCGGGTTCATCGCGTCGGGTTGCACAGGGAATGAGCGTTGACAGTGGTCGGTCGCCACAGGGGATAAGTGCCGGGCGATTCACCGGAAATACTGTGATGCCACGGTGATGTCGGTTCACGAGCCGCTACCTGGTCCTCGGTTTTGCACAGCGTGACCGATGTGCGTCGAGGTCGTGCCAGCGCCGCCAAGGCCGCGCCAGGCGGCACAGCTCGGCCGATCGGCCGAAAAAAACCGGCTAAATGAACCGTCCCTACCATTCGGACGGCCTTCGGGTGAAAAGCGAACCCGCTATAATTCGGCCCATACATTTCTCAGATAGGTTCGTGCGCAGTCCTGCGCGCGGAATCCACCATGCTTTTTCCCACAGAATTTGACGTCATCGTCGTCGGCGGCGGGCACGCCGGCACGGAGGCCGCGTTGGCATCGGCCCGTATGGGTGCGAAGACGCTGCTGCTGACCCATAACATCGAAACGCTCGGGCAGATGAGCTGCAATCCGTCGATCGGCGGCATTGGCAAGGGCCATCTGGTCAAGGAAGTCGATGCGCTCGGCGGCGCGATGGCCGCCGCGACGGACGAGAGCGGTATTCAGTTCCGGATCCTGAATTCGTCGAAAGGCCCGGCCGTGCGCGCGACGCGTGCGCAGGCCGACCGTATCCTATACAAGGCTGCGATCCGCCATCGGCTCGAGAACCAGCCGAACCTGTGGCTGTTCCAGCAGGCCGTCGACGATCTGATGGTCGACGGCGACCGCGTGGTGGGCGCCGTCACGCAGATCGGCATCCGCTTCCGCGCACGCGCGGTGGTGCTCACGGCGGGTACCTTCCTCGACGGCAAGATCCACGTCGGCCTGAACAATTACACGGGCGGTCGCGCGGGCGATCCGGCGGCCGTGTCGCTGTCGGCGCGTCTGAAGGAGCTGAAGCTGCCGCAGGGCCGCCTGAAGACCGGTACGCCGCCGCGTATCGATGGCCGCTCGATCGACTTTTCGAAGCTGGACGAGCAGCCGGGCGACCTCGATCCGATCCCGGTGTTCTCGTTCCTGGGCCGTGCGGAGCAACATCCGCAGCAGTTGCCGTGCTGGGTCACGCATACGAACGAGCGCACGCACGACATCATTCGCGGCGGCCTCGACCGGTCGCCCATGTATACAGGCGTGATCGAAGGTGTCGGCCCGCGTTACTGCCCGTCGATCGAGGACAAGATCCACCGGTTCGCGTCGAAGGAATCGCACCAGATCTTCCTCGAGCCGGAAGGGCTGACGACCAACGAGTTCTATCCGAACGGGATTTCGACGAGCCTGCCGTTCGACGTGCAGCTCGAACTCGTGCACTCGATGCGCGGCCTCGAGAATGCGCACATCCTGCGCCCCGGCTATGCGATCGAATACGACTACTTCGACCCGCGCGCGCTGAAGGCATCGCTCGAGACGAAGGCGATCAACGGGCTGTTCTTTGCGGGCCAGATCAACGGCACGACGGGCTATGAAGAAGCGGCCGCTCAAGGCCTGCTGGCCGGTCTGAACGCAGGCCGTTACGTGCAGGAGAAGGACGCATGGTGCCCGCGTCGCGACCAGGCGTACCTTGGCGTGCTGGTCGACGACCTCGTCACGCGTGGCGTGGCCGAGCCGTACCGGATGTTCACGAGCCGTGCCGAGTATCGTCTGAGCCTGCGTGAAGACAATGCGGACATGCGCCTGACCGAGATCGGCCGCGAGCTGGGGCTGGTCGACGATGTGCGCTGGGATGCGTTCAGCCGGAAGCGCGACGCTGTTTCACGTGAAACCGAACGACTGAAGTCGACATGGGTCACGCCGAAGACGCTGCCGCCGGAAGAGGCGACCGCGCTGCTCGGCAAGGCGATCGATCACGAGTACAGCCTCGCCGAACTGCTGCGTCGCCCGGGTATCAGCTACGACGGCGTGTGCGGCCTGAAGGGCGGCGAATGCGGTCCGGCGGAGCCGTTGGCCGACGATCCGGTGCTGCTCGAGCAGATCAAGGAGCAGGTCGAGATCGGTATCAAATATCAGGGCTATATCGAACGCCAGGCGAGCGAGATCGAGCGCAACGATGCGAACGAGAACACGCGCCTGCCGGACGGTATCGACTATCGCGAGGTGCGCGGCCTGTCGTTCGAAGTGAGCCAGAAGCTCAACGAGTTCCGGCCGGAAACAATCGGCCAGGCATCGCGGATCTCGGGCGTCACGCCGGCTGCGATCTCGCTGCTGATGGTGCACCTGAAGCGCCGTGGCCTTGGCCGTCGTAATGGCACTGCCGCAGAGGCGACCAAGCAGGGGGACGGCACCGTCCCGACGCAACAATGACGGCGCGTCGCGCGCCGGCGGTTAATCGGGACGTACTTGAACAAATGCTCGTCGACGGCACGGCTGCGCTCGACATCGCATTGACGGATACACAACGCAACCAGCTGCTCGATTACGTCGCGCTGCTCGGCAAGTGGAACGCGGTCTACAACCTGACCGCGATCCGCGACCCGAAGCAGATGCTGATCCAGCACATTCTCGATTCACTCTCCATCGTTCCGCATCTGCGCGACCGGGCATCGGCGCGCGTGCTCGACGTGGGTTCGGGCGGCGGGTTGCCCGGTATCGTGCTGGCGATCGTCCGGCCGGACTGGCAAGTGACGCTGAACGATATCGTGCAGAAGAAGTCTGCATTCCAGACGCAGATGCGTGCGGAGCTGAAGCTCGCGAACCTGTCGGTCGTCACCGGGCGGGTCGAATCGCTGCAGCCGGGTGTCGAAGTGCCGGAAAAATTCGACATGATCGTATCCCGCGCCTTCGCGGATCTATCCGACTTCGTTAAACTTGCTCGACATCTCGTCGCGCCCGGCGGATCGATCTGGGCGATGAAGGGTGTCCACCCGGACGACGAAATTGCACGGCTGCCGGAAGGCAGTCGCGTAAAGCAGACGATGCGGCTGGCGGTACCGATGCTCGATGCCGAACGGCATCTGATCGAGGTCACCGTCGACGAGGCGAATTGAAGGCGCGCGGTAGCGCGCTGTTTGTTTGAAGGTAAAGGGAACACACCAACGATGGCAAAGATCTTCTGCGTTGCGAACCAGAAGGGGGGCGTCGGCAAGACGACGACATCGGTCAATCTCGCCGCAAGCCTTGCAGCGCAGGAGCAACGAGTCCTGCTGATCGATCTCGACCCGCAGGGCAACGCGACGATGGGTAGCGGGATCGACAAGGCCGCCTGCGAGTCGACTGTGTACGAAGTGCTGGTTGACGGCGTCTCGGTGACGGACGCGCGCGTGCGTCCGGAGGGTGTCACGTACGACGTGCTGCCGGCCAACCGCGAGCTGTCGGGTGCCGAGATCGAACTGATCAGCATCGACAACCGCGAGCGTCGGTTGAAGGCCGCGCTCGAGCATGTGGCCGACGACTACGACTTCGTGCTGATCGATTGCCCGCCGACGCTGTCGCTGCTGACGCTGAACGGGCTGTGCGCGGCGCATGGCGTCGTGATCCCGATGCAGTGCGAGTACTTCGCGCTGGAAGGGTTGTCGGATCTCGTCAACACGATCAAGCAGGTTCACGCGAACATGAACCGCGACCTGAAGATCATTGGCTTGTTGCGCGTGATGTTCGATCCGCGCATCACGCTGCAGCAGCAAGTCTCCGATCAACTGAAAGCGCACTTCGGCGACAAGGTGTTCGACGCGGTGATTCCGCGCAACGTGCGCCTCGCGGAAGCGCCGAGTTACGGGTTGCCGGGCGTCGTGTTCGACCGCAATTCGCGCGGTGCGCAGGCGTATCTCCAGTTCGGTGCCGAGATGATCGATCGCGTGCGCGCGTTCGAGGTGTCGTGATCCGGACATGAGCGAAGCGAGGAAGAAAGACATGAACGCGGTACCAAAGAAGAAGGGCTTGGGACGTGGCCTCGAAGCGCTGCTCGGCGGCAGTGCGGACATCACCGAAGCGGTGAAGATCGAAGGGGCACCGAACACGCTCGCGCTCGGCAAGCTGCAGGCCGGCAAGTACCAGCCGCGAACGCGGATGGACGAAGGCAGCCTGCAGGAGCTGGCGGCCAGCATTCGCGCGCAAGGCGTGATGCAGCCGATCCTGGTACGGCCCATTTCATCTGACAAATACGAGATCATCGCAGGCGAGCGGCGTTTCCGCGCGGCACGCCTGGCTGGCCTCGACGAAGTGCCGGTGCTCGTGAAGGACGTGTCCGATCAGGCCGCCGCGGCGATGGCGCTGATCGAGAACATCCAGCGCGAGGACCTGAACCCGCTGGAAGAGGCGCACGGTATCCAGCGTCTGCTCGACGAGTTCGGTTTCACGCACGAACAGGCGGCGGAATCGGTCGGCCGTTCGCGCAGCGCGGTATCGAACCTGCTGCGCCTGCTGAACCTCGCTTCGCCAGTGCAGACGATGCTGCTGGCCGGCGATCTCGACATGGGGCACGCGCGTGCGCTGCTCGCGGTCGACGCCGCGACGCAGATCACGCTCGCGCACCAGGTCGTCAACAAGCGCATGTCGGTGCGCGAGACCGAGAAGCTGGTCGCGCACACGACGAAGGAAGCGCCGGCGGTGAAGGCGCGCGCGAAGGATGACGGCGGCCGCGACACGCGCCGTCTCGAGGAAGAGTTGTCCGACCTGCTCGCGTCGACGGTGAAGATCAAGCTCGGCCGCCGCGGGCGAGGGCAGGTGCTGATCGACTTCGGCAACCTCGACGCGCTCGAGGGCATTCTCGCGCGCCTTCGCGGCAACGTCGCGACGGAAGAGTAACGAGGTGCGATTGACGGAGAACATGGGCGCGGCAGCGCCGCGCCGATGGCTCGGATGGCTGATGCAGGAGCCGGTGCTGGCGGTACTGGCGCTTGCACTGATTATTCTTCAATGGTTGCGTCCGCAACCAATTGCCGCATTGGCCGGTCTCGTCGACTGGCAGACCGTCGCGACGCTCGCGGGTCTGCTGATGCTGACCAAGGCGCTCGAGCTGTCCGGGTGCCTGATGTGGCTCGCGCATCGCATCGTGCATCACGTGCATTCCGAGCGCGGGCTGGCGATGCTGCTCGTCGTGTTCGCGGCGGCGCTCGCGATGTGGCTCACCAACGATGTCGCGCTGTTCGTCGTCGTGCCGCTGATGGTGTCGCTGCGCATGCTGACGCCGCTGCCTTTCCGGCGGCTCGTGATCGTGGTCGCGCTGGCCGTCAATGCGGGGTCCGTCGCGACACCGCTCGGCAATCCCCAGAACCTGTTCCTGTGGCAATTGAGCGGCGTGTCGTTCGGCCGCTTCGTCGTCACGCTCGGGCCGCTCGCGCTGGCGCTGATGGCGCTGCTGCTCGTGCTGACGGCGTGTGCGTTTCGCGCGAAGCCGCTCGACCTGTCGGGAGACGTTCAGGCCGTCCCCGTCCAGCGCCTGCATGCGTTGCTCGCGGCGGTGCTGTTCGGTGCGTTCGTACTGCTCGCCGATGCGCACCATCCCGTGCCGGGCCTGATTGCCGTCGTGATCGCGCTGCTGGTGGCGAGACGTGATGCAGTCCTGAAGATCGACTGGCTGCTGCTGCTGATCTTCGTGCTGATGTTCGTCGTGCTGCGCAGCGCGGCCGCGCTGCCCGTCGTCCACGACGCGATCGCGCGGACTCACCTCGATTCGCCGCTGCGCGTGTTCGCGGCAGGCGCGGTGCTGTCACAGGGCATCAGCAACGTGCCGGCGGCGATCCTGCTGTCGGAATTCACGCACGACTGGCGGGCGCTCGCGTTCGGCGTATCGGTCGGCGGTTTCGGTTTCGCGATCGGTTCGCTCGCGAACCTGATCGCGGTGCGTCTCGCGAAGGAGCCGCGCATGTGGCTGCCGTTTCACCTCGTGTCGATCCCGTTCGCGCTCGTGAGCGCGGCATTGGGTGCGTGGTTGCTCGTGCGTGGTTAAGCGATGCGGCCGCCTGTGGTGCAGGCGTGCTGCAAGCTTGGCGGGGTGGGGCACAGCATTCGCAGTGGGTGAGAAGCCGGGGCTGTTGATAAGTGCGGCGATCCACAGTCGATCGACTGTGGCGGCACAACAACTGATTGCAGGCGTCGACGCGCTCGCGTGCGAGCGTATTTCACGCATCGCGCTCGTCGCGGTGGTCACAGTATTTCTTCTTCTCCGCATCGCTGCGCCCGATCATTTTCCGTGATCGCGTCACAGCGGAATTCCTGCTGCAAACGCGTCGCGCCGGTGTCGCCCGCACCAGGCGTCGATGCCACGTCATTGCCTCGTCGCCGGACTTTTTCGGGCACGAAATACCCGCGCAAAAAAGCGACCTTACAACTGTCATCGTACGTCGTGGATTCGCGCGTTTTTCACATGATGAGGCGTCGTTTTACGCAGGTTTTTGTCGCGTCTAAAGCCTTGAATCACTTGCAACTATCGCTTACAATCGCCCGGATTTGTTAGCTAGGCACCCCTGAAAGCTTTCGGAAAGCAGGGGCCGGGTTCAAGGATTTTGCGGAAGATTGCGATGGCGGGTCAG
This sequence comes from Burkholderia sp. BCC1985, assembly GCF_905339915.1. Lineage (NCBI taxonomy): Bacteria > Pseudomonadati > Pseudomonadota > Betaproteobacteria > Burkholderiales > Burkholderiaceae > Burkholderia > Burkholderia sp. BCC1985. The sequence continues at coordinate 177,839 of NZ_CAJPGY010000013.1, read as the reverse complement.
GCGCCGAACGACAGGCACGATGATCACCGAGCGCAACGCACCGCTTCAGCGGCCGGCGAGCGGCGCGAGTCCGATGACGACGACTGGGATGCCGAGCAGCAAGATAACAACATCGTTCCGCTCACGCGGACGGAAGCCGAGAGGTTGTTCGGTCCGGACGTGAGCAAGCCGTCGCGCGTGACCCCCTACAAGGTGGTGATCGCGCAGGTGGTCTTGTCCCTGGTTGCAACGCTGGCGTGGTGGCTGTTTTCAAAGTCGCCGGGCGCCGCTGCGCAATCCGCGTTTCTGGGCGGGGCGATCGGCTGGGTGCCAAGCGCGTTGTTCGTGGCACGACTGAAGGCAGGTGGCTCGGCCACCGTGATGAGCTGGGTGATGGGCGAAGCCCTGAAGCTCGGCGTGACGATCGGGATGTTCGCCGCAGTGGCATACGGCTACGCCGGCGTGCACTGGCCGGCACTCCTCGTCACCTACCTCGTCGTGCTGAAGACGTACTGGATCGCGCTGGCCTGGCGGTAAGCAACAAGCAGCGTGCGGTTTCGACAACGAACCGCACCGGCCCGTTCCCGCAATCGCGGCAATAGCGTATTGCGGAACGGGGCAAAACGATTTTCGACAATTTGGGTGGCATTAACGATATGGCAGCTAGCGAAGGCACGCGCGGTCCGGATCCGTCCGAGTACATTGCGCACCACTTGCAGAATTTCTCCACCTCGCATCAGACGTCGATTTTCGACATCCACGTCTGGAACCTCGACACGCTGTTCTGGTCGATCGTGTGCGGCATCGTGACGATCCTCCTGCTGCGTCTGGCCGCCCGCAAGGCGACGTCGGGCGTGCCGGGCCGTTTCCAGTGCGCAATCGAGATGCTCGTCGAAATGGTCGAGGATCAATCGAAGGCCATCGTCCACGGCAACCGCACCTTCATCGCTCCGCTCGCCCTCACGGTGTTCGTGTGGGTTGCGCTGATGAACTCCCTCGACTTCCTCCCCGTCGACCTGCCGGGCCGCGTGATCGGCCTGCTCGGTCTGTCGGACGTGATTTCCCACCATCGCATCGTCCCGACGGCCGACCTGAACGGCACGCTCGGCATCGCGCTCGGCGTGTTCGTCCTGATGATCTACTACAGCATCAAGATCAAGGGCGCGGGCGGCTTTGTGCATGAGCTGCTGTCGGCCCCGTTCGGCGCCCACCCGCTGCTGTGGATCCCTAACCTCGCGCTCAACATCGTCGAATATCTCGCGAAGACCGTCTCCCTCGGCATGCGGCTGTTCGGCAACATGTACGCGGGTGAGCTGTTGTTCCTGTTGATCGCCCTGCTCGGCAGCATGTGGAGCTTCGGTGGCGACGCAACGTTCCTCGGCTTCGTTGGTCACGTGATCGCGGGTAGCGTCTGGGCAATCTTCCACATCCTGATTGTTCTGTTGCAGGCATTCATCTTCATGATGCTGACGCTGGTGTATCTCGGCCAAGCGCACGACAAGCACTAAGCGCGGCGTGCAAAAAAGAGTTTCCGTTTTAGTTTTTTAAATCTCAGTTCCAAGTCTTTTCACAAAGGAGTGATCATGCAAGCTTACATCGCCAACATCCAGGGTCTGACCGCCATCGGTATCGGCATCATCATCGGCCTGGGTGCAATCGGCGCCTGTATCGGTATCGCGCTGATGGGTGGCAAGTACATCGAAGCCTGCGCACGTCAGCCGGAACTCATCAACCCGCTGCAAACGAAGATGTTCCTGCTGGCCGGCCTGATCGACGCTGCATTCCTGATCGGCGTTGGTGTCGCAATGCTGTTCGCGTTCGCGAACCCGCTCCTGTCGAAGCTCGTCGCAGGCTAAGGTTCCTCGGAAATATGCGACCGGCGTGAGCCGGCGCAGGGCGGAACGGAGACTTGGGGCGCTGATCGAATGCAACTCGATGAGCGCCTTACCGTTTCATTTTTCCGGAATAGCAGATAAGGAAACACCGTGAATCTCAACGCAACTCTGTTTGCGCAAATGGTCGTGTTCCTGGTCCTCGCGTGGTTCACGATGAAATTCGTGTGGCCGCCGTTGATCAACGCCCTCGACGAACGTTCGAAGAAGATCGCCGACGGCCTCGCAGCCGCGGAGAAGGGCAAGGCGGAACTCGACGCAGCGCACAAGCGCGTGGACCAGGAACTCGCGCAGGCCCGCAACGACGGCCAGCAGCGCATCGCCGACGCTGAAAAGCGTGCGCAGGCGGTCGCCGAGGAAATCAAGGCCAACGCCCAGGCTGAAGCCGCCCGCATCGTCGCCCAGGCGAAAGCGGAAGCAGAACAGCAAATCGTGAAGGCGCGCGAAGCGCTGCGTGGCGAAGTCGCCGCGCTGGCCGTGAAGGGCGCCGAGCAGATCCTGAAGCGCGAAGTCGATCAAACGGCCCACGCCCAACTGCTGAATCAACTGAAAGCCGAGCTCTGATCATGGCCGAACTTGCAACCATCGCCCGCCCTTACGCAGAAGCGCTGTTCCGCGTGGCCGAGGGAGGTGACATCGCCGCCTGGTCCACGCTCGTGCAAGAGCTGGCCCAGGTTGCGCGTCTGCCGGAAGTGCTGTCGGTCGCGTCGAGCCCGAAGGTGACGCGCACGCAAGTAGCCGAGTTGCTGCTTGCTGCGGTGAAGTCGCCGGTCGCGGCCGGCGCCGAAGCGAAGAACTTCGTGCAGATGCTGGTCGACAATCATCGCATCGCGCTGCTGCCGGAAATCGCCGAGCAGTTCGAGGCGCTCAAGAACGAACGTGAAGGTGCAGCCGACGCCGAGATCGTGAGCGCGTTCCCGCTGAACGGCGCGGATCTCGAAAGCCTCGTCTCTGGCCTCGAACGCAAGTTCAAGCGCAAGCTGAAGCCGACGGTCGAAGTCGATTCGTCGCTGATCGGCGGCGTGCGCGTGACGGTCGGCGACGAAGTGCTCGACACCTCGGTTCGCGCGCGCCTCGCATCGATGCAGGCTGCCTTGACCGCCTGAGCGCCACGCCGGCACGCAACAGAATTGACTATCAGGAGCGAATAATGCAACTCAATCCCTCTGAGATCAGCGAGCTGATCAAGAGCCGGATCCAGGGCCTTGAAGCGAGCGCAGACGTTCGCAACCAGGGCACCGTGATCTCCGTGACCGACGGTATCGTGCGTATCCACGGCCTGTCGGACGTGATGCAGGGCGAAATGCTCGAGTTTCCGGGCAACACGTTCGGCCTCGCGCTGAACCTCGAGCGCGACTCGGTCGGCGCGGTGATTCTCGGCGAATACGAACACATCTCGGAAGGCGACATCGTCAAGACGACGGGCCGCATTCTCGAAGTCCCGGTTGGTCCGGAACTCGTCGGCCGCGTGGTCGACGCGCTCGGCAACCCGATCGACGGCAAGGGCCCGGTCAACGCGAAGCTGACCGACGCGATCGAAAAGATCGCCCCGGGCGTGATCTGGCGTAAGTCGGTGTCGCAGCCGGTGCAGACGGGCATCAAGTCGATCGACGCGATGGTGCCGATCGGCCGTGGCCAGCGTGAGCTGATCATCGGCGACCGTCAGTGCGGCAAGACCGCGGTGGCGCTCGACGCGATCATCAACCAGAAGGGCAAGGACCTGATCTGTATCTACGTCGCGATCGGCCAGAAGGCTTCGTCGATCATGAACGTGGTTCGCAAGCTCGAAGAAACGGGCGCGATGGAATACACGATCGTCGTCGCCGCTTCGGCTTCGGATTCGGCAGCGATGCAGTACCTCGCGCCGTACGCCGGCTGCACGATGGGCGAATACTTCCGCGACCGCGGCCAAGACGCGCTGATCATCTATGACGACTTGACCAAGCAAGCTTGGGCATACCGTCAGATCTCGCTGCTGCTGCGCCGCCCGCCGGGCCGTGAAGCATACCCGGGCGACGTGTTCTATCTGCACTCGCGTCTGCTCGAGCGTGCTGCTCGCGTGTCGGAAGAGTACGTCGAGAAGTTCACGAACGGCGAAGTGAAGGGCAAGAGCGGCTCGCTGACGGCACTGCCGGTCATCGAAACGCAGGCTGGCGACGTGACCGCGTTCGTTCCGACGAACGTGATCTCGATTACCGACGGCCAGATCTTCCTGGAAACGGACCTGTTCAACGCAGGCATCCGCCCGGCAATCAACGCCGGCGTGTCGGTGTCGCGCGTCGGTGGCGCCGCTCAGACGAAGGTCGTGAAGAAGCTGTCGGGCGGTATCCGTACCGACCTCGCGCAGTACCGTGAACTGGCCGCATTCGCGCAGTTCGCATCGGACCTCGACGAAGCGACCCGCAAGCAGCTCGAGCGCGGCCGCCGCGTGACGGAACTGCTGAAGCAGCCGCAGTACCAGCCGCTGCAGGTCTGGGAACTGGCCGTGTCGCTGTACGCCGCGAACAACGGCTACCTCGACGATCTCGACGTCAAGCAAGTGCTGTCGTTCGAGAAGGGCCTGCGCGACAACCTGAAGACCAGCCACGCTGACCTCATCAAGCGCATCGAAGACACCAAGGATCTCTCGAAGGACGACGAAGGCGCACTGCGCTCGGCGATCGAATCCTTCAAGAAGTCCGGTGCCTATTGATCCGCGAGTGACACACTGAGGCCGCGCGGGTGCTGATGCGCCCGCGCCGCTTCGGTCAAGGAGCAAGCTATGGCTGGAATGAAGGAAATTCGCGGCAAGATCAAGAGCGTGCAGAACACGCGCAAGATCACGAAGGCGATGGAGATGGTGGCTGCATCGAAGATGCGTCGCGCGCAGGAACGCATGCGCGCCGCTCGTCCGTATGCAGACAAGGTCCGTGCCATCGCCGCGCACATGAGCCGTGCGAACCCGGAGTACCGCCACCCGTTCATGGTGGCAAACGACGGCGCGCAGACGGCCGGCATCATCCTCGTCACGACGGACAAGGGTCTTTGCGGCGGTCTGAACACCAACGTGCTGCGTGCGACGGTGCAGAAGTTCAAGGAGCTGGAAGAGAAGGGCCAGAAGGTCGAAGCCACCGCGATCGGCGGCAAGGGCCTCGGGTTCCTGAACCGCTTCGGCGCGAAGGTGATGTCGCAGGTCGTGCACCTCGGCGACACCCCGCATCTGGACAAGCTGATCGGCGCCGTGAAGACGCAGCTCGATCTGTACTCGGAAGGCAAGCTGTCGGCGGTCTATATCGCTTACACGCGCTTCGTCAACACGATGAAGCAGGAAGCCGTGATCGAGCAGCTGCTGCCGCTGTCGTCGGAACACTTCGAAGCCGATGACGGTACGCCGGCCACGTCGTGGGACTACATCTACGAGCCGGACGCGCAGGCAGTCGTCGACGAACTGCTCGTGCGTTACGTCGAGGCGCTGGTGTACCAGGCCGTCGCGGAGAACATGGCGTCCGAGCAATCGGCGCGGATGGTCGCGATGAAGGCCGCGTCCGACAACGCGAAGACGGTGATCAGCGAACTGCAGCTCGTGTACAACAAGAGCCGCCAGGCCGCGATTACGAAAGAACTGTCGGAGATCGTCGGCGGCGCAGCCGCTGTTTAAGCGCGCGCCACGGACGACAACTGCGCCTTTGCGCGAGTAAAGAATCAGGTATTTAAAGGAAAAGCGATGAGTACTGCTGCTTTGGTAGAAGGCAAGATCGTACAGTGCATCGGCGCCGTTATCGACGTGGAATTCCCGCGCGACAGCATGCCGAAGATCTACGACGCGCTCATTCTCGATGGCTCGGAACTGACGCTCGAAGTCCAGCAGCAGCTGGGCGACGGCGTGGTCCGTACCATCTGTCTGGGTGCATCCGACGGCCTGCGCCGCGGCCTGACCGTGAAGAACACGAGCAAGCCGATTTCGGTTCCGGTCGGCAAGCCGACCCTCGGTCGTATCATGGACGTGCTCGGCCGTCCGATCGACGAAGCCGGCCCGATCGAAAGCGAAACGACGCGTTCGATCCACCAGAAGGCTCCGGCGTTCGACGAACTGTCGCCGTCGACCGAACTGCTCGAAACGGGTATCAAGGTCATCGACCTGATCTGCCCGTTCGCAAAGGGCGGCAAGGTTGGCCTGTTCGGTGGTGCTGGCGTGGGCAAGACCGTCAACATGATGGAGCTCATCAACAACATCGCGAAGGAGCACGGCGGTTACTCCGTGTTCGCGGGCGTGGGCGAGCGTACCCGTGAAGGGAACGACTTCTACCACGAAATGAAGGACTCGAACGTTCTCGACAAGGTCGCGCTGGTGTACGGCCAGATGAACGAGCCGCCGGGCAACCGCCTGCGCGTCGCGCTGACCGGCCTGACGATGGCCGAGCACTTCCGTGACGAAGGCCTCGACGTGCTGTTCTTCGTCGACAACATCTACCGTTTCACGCTGGCCGGTACCGAAGTGTCGGCACTGCTCGGCCGTATGCCGTCGGCAGTGGGCTATCAGCCGACGCTGGCTGAAGAAATGGGCAAGCTGCAAGAGCGCATCACGTCGACCAAGAAGGGCTCGATTACGTCGGTCCAGGCCGTGTACGTCCCTGCGGACGACTTGACCGACCCGTCGCCGGCAACCACCTTCGGCCACCTGGACGCAACCGTCGTTCTGTCGCGTGACATCGCTTCGCTGGGTATCTACCCGGCGGTCGACCCGCTCGACTCGACGTCGCGCCAGATCGACCCGAACGTGATCGGTGAAGAGCACTACTCGATCACCCGTCGCGTTCAGCAGACGCTGCAGCGCTACAAGGAACTGCGCGACATCATCGCGATTCTGGGCATGGACGAACTGTCGCCGGAAGACAAGCTGTCGGTCGCACGTGCGCGTAAGATCCAGCGTTTCCTGTCGCAGCCGTTCCACGTCGCTGAAGTGTTCACGGGCTCGCCGGGCAAGTACGTGCCGCTGAAGGAAACGATCCGTGGCTTCAAGATGATCGTCGACGGCGAGTGCGACCACCTGCCGGAACAGGCGTTCTACATGGTCGGCACGATCGACGAAGCCTTCGAAAAGGCCAAGAAGATCCAGTAACGGCTTGAGTGAGTCGCAAGCCGGCGTGTGCCGGCCGGAGCAATAAGTCAGCGATGACTTATTCCGGCTGCTCGCGCCGGCCGCAATACGCTCAACCCGTGGATGAGATTGGAGTCGATATGGCAACCATCAAAGTAGACGTCGTCAGCGCGGAAGAGCAGATCTTCTCGGGCGAGGCGAAATTCGTCGCGCTGCCGGGCGAAACGGGTGAGCTGGGCATTCTGCCGGGCCACACGCCGCTCATCACCCGGATTCGTCCGGGTGCGGTGCGCATCGAAGTCGAGGGCGGCAACGACGAATTCGTGTTCGTCGCAGGCGGCATTCTCGAAGTGCAGCCGGGCGCCGTGACGGTGCTCGCCGATACCGCGATCCGCGGCAAGGACCTCGACGCGGCGAAAGCCGAGGAAGCGCGCAAGCGTGCCGAGGAAACGCTGCAGAACGCGAAGTCGGACCTCGACCTCGCAAAGGCGCAATCCGAGCTCGCGACCGCGATGGCGCAGCTCGAAGCGATCCAGCGTCTGGCGAAGATCCGCAGCCGGCACTGAGCCGCGCGCGCGTATCCCGCGAAAGAAAGCAGCCTTCGGGCTGCTTTTTTTTCGCCCGTCGTTTTCGTCTGTTTTTTTGCGGGCCGGATCGTATCGTCCGGTCGTGCTATTTCATCCGTCCGCCGCGATTTGATGTCAGAGTGTCGTCAGCAGAGCGCGGCATCATCCGGCAGAGGCAGTCCGCCGCGATCGTGGCGGAGCAGGCAGGCGCGCGAGCCGCGCGCCGGGCCGATCAGACAAAAACGGACGGAGACATCGATGGCAGCAGACCTTGGCAAGGGGGCGCTGATCGCGCCCGAAAACGGACTGTCGTACGTGCGCGGCGCGACCGACGTGCCGCTATCCGAAGCGACGATCAGCCGGTTCCTGCTCGACACGGCCGGCCGCTTTCCCGATCGTCCGGCCGTCGTGTTCCGCGAACAGCAAGTGCGCTGGACCTGGCGCGAATTCGCACACGAGGTCGACGTGCTCGCGGCCGGCCTCGCCGCGCTCGGGATCGTGAAGGGCGACTGCGTCGGCATCTGGTCGCCGAACCGCAGCGAATGGCTGCTCACGCAGTTCGCGACCGCGCGGATCGGCGCGGTGCTCGTCAACATCAACCCGGCCTACCGGCTCGCGGAACTCGAATACGCGCTGAACAAGGTGGGCTGCAAGGCCGTGATCGCGGCCGAACGCTTCAAGACGTCCGCGTACGTCGAGATGCTGCAGACCATCGCGCCGGAGCTCGCGAGCGCGACGCCGGGCGACCTGCATGCGGCGCGCGTGCCGAGCCTGCGAACGATCGTTTCGATGGGCGAGGCGGCGCCGGCCGGCATGTTCCGCTTCGCGGACGTGATGGCGCGCGGCCGCGACACGCTCGATGTCGCGCGGCTCGACGCGATCGGCGCGACGCTCGTGGCCACCGAGCCGATCAACATCCAGTTCACGAGCGGCACGACCGGCAGCCCGAAGGGCGCGACGCTCACGCACCGCAACGTCGTCAACAACGCACGCTCGATCGCGGCGGCGATGCGCTTCACCGAACAGGATTCGCTCTGCATCCCGGTGCCGTTGTATCACTGCTTCGGGATGGTGCTGGCCGTGCTCGCGTGCGTGTCGAAGGGCGCGGCGATGGTGTTCCCCGGCGAGGCGTTCGATCCGGTCGCGACGCTCGCGGCCGTGGCCGACGAACGCTGTACCGCGCTGCACGGCGTGCCGACGATGTTCATCGCGGAACTCGATCATCCGGACTTCGCGAAGTTCGACCTGTCGACGCTGCGCACCGGCATCATGGCCGGCTCGCCGTGCCCGATCGAGACGATGAAGCGCGTCGTGTCGCAGATGCATTTGCGCGAGATCACGATCGCGTACGGGATGACGGAGACGAGCCCCGTGTCGTTCCAGAGCTCGACCGACGATCCGCTCGAGAAGCGCACGACGACGGTGGGGCGCATCCAGCCGCACCTGGAGGTGAAGATCGTCGATCCGAACGGCGAGATCGTGCCGGTCGGCGCGACGGGCGAGCTGTGCACGAAGGGCTATTCGGTGATGCTCGGCTATTGGGACGACGACGCGAAGACGCGCGAGGTGCTGGTCGACGGCTGGATGCATACGGGCGACCTCGCGACGCTCGACGCGGACGGCTACTGCAACATCGTCGGTCGGCTGAAGGACATGGTGATCCGCGGCGGCGAGAACGTGTATCCGCGCGAGATCGAGGAATTTCTGTTCAGGCATCCGAAGATTCAGAGCGCGCAGGTGTTCGGCGTGCCGGATCCGAAATACGGCGAGGAGCTGTGCGCGTGGATCGTGCTGCGCGCGGACGAGCAGATGACCGAGGACGACGTGCGCGCGTTCTGCAGCGGCCAGATCGCGCACTACAAGATTCCGCGCTACATCCGCTTCGTCGACGAGCTGCCGATGACGGTGACGGGCAAGGTGCAGAAGTTCGTGATGCGCGACCGGATGATCGAGGAACTGAAGCTGGACGTGCAGAAGACCGCGTGAGAGGCCGGTTGGCCGGCGGCAGGAAAAAACGCGGCGGCCTGCGGGCCGTTGCGTTTTTGATGGACGAAAAAAAGCGGGCTTATTAGCCCGCTAAAAACCACACGCTACGGGGTTAGCGCGAGGAGACCAAAGATGAAACCGGATCCGGCGGGGGGCCGGAAACGACTCCAACAGGGATGCCCCTCGGAAGGGCTTCGGTACGTGACCGACTGGCTCGCAGCGCTTCGCGTCCGCTCACACTTGGCACACGAGACCGCATCCGTGTTGAAACCGTTGAGGCCATTGTGGGCGAATTGCTCACCCCTCGCGGTAACAAAGTGTTTCAGGTTGTAACGCCCGCCAGATAAGGCTTTCCGGGATTTTTTGCTGTTTTCGGGGTCCTGAAAAAGGTCATATTTACCCATCTTTTCCGCAGAGTTTTCAGCGGTTGCACATAATGCGTTTTTCATGCGTATCGGCATCGGTGAATGGCCGATTTACACGCCCGAATGTGCATCGCGCGGCACATATCGCATATGACGATTCATTCGTCAGAAAGATTTTGAAACGTGATCGGCGCGCGCGGTAGTCGGCCATTCGGCCAATTTTCGCGGTTTTACGTCTTCAGCCCCCCGCGCCGTGTGTAACGGGTGGGCGGCGGACGGCCATACCGCCGCCCGCGCCCCGTTCGCCTGCTGCGATAGCGGGGTCGTGTCTGCTACCGGCCGCCGTTGCCGCTCGCGATCGCGCTTACTTCAGCCACTTGTCGGCGATCGCCTGGTATTCGCCGGTCGACAGCGCGAGGTGCAGCCACTGGTCGACGTACTGCTGGAACACGACGTCGCCGCGCGGCACCATGTACGCCTTTTCGCCGAACTGGAACGGCTTGTCCGGATGCACCGAGCACAGGCCCGGATTCAGCTTTTGCTGCAGCAGCGTCTCGGATGCGTCCGTCACCATGACGTCCGCCTTGCCCGCGAGGATCTGCTTGAAGATCGTCACGTTGTCAGGGTAGACGGTCAGGTTCGCGTGCGTGAAGAACTGCTTCGCGAAGCGCTCGTTGGTTCCGCCCGGGTTCACGATCACGCGGGTCTCGGGCCGGTCGATCTGCGCGACGGTCTGGTACTTGTCGGCGTCCGCGCAGCGCACGATCGGCGTCTTGCCGTCGACCACGTACGGCTGCGTGAAGAACACGCGCTTCTGGCGCTCGAGCGTCGTCGATACGCCGCCGACCGCGATATCGCACTTCGCGACGAAGTCGTTGGTGAGGTTCGACCAGCTCGTCTTCACGAAGTCGGCCTTCACGCCGAGCGATTTCGCGAGCGACTCGGCCATGTCGATGTCGATGCCCTCGAAGCGGCTGTCGCTCCGGTAGTACGAATACGGCTTGTAGTCGCCCGTCGTGCACACGCGCAGCGTGCCGCGTGCGAGCACGTCGTCGAGCCGCGAGCCGGCCGCGGCCGCGGACGACGGTGCGGTCGCGGTCGTACCCTGCGCGTGCGCGGCGGCGCAGCAAAGCAGGGTGGCGGCGGCGAGCGCGGCGCGCGTGGCAAGTGTCTTCATCGGTCTCCTCCGTGGATCGGTTCGATATCAGCGTCCGATCATAACGGAGCCATCGCGCGCGTCATATGGCCGCCATCGCATCGACATACGCAGCCGTGCGGCCCCGCTCCGGTAAAATGCCGCTTTGCCTTCGCATCGTCGCTCCTACCGTGGCCCATACCCTGCTCAACGACACCTTCCTGCGTGCGCTTCTGCGCGAGCCGACCGACTACACGCCGATCTGGCTGATGCGCCAGGCTGGCCGCTACCTGCCCGAGTACAACGCGACGCGCGCGCGCGCCGGCAGCTTCCTCGGCCTTGCGAAGAATCCCGATTACGCGACCGAAGTGACGCTGCAGCCGCTCGAGCGCTTCCCGCTCGACGCCGCGATCCTGTTCTCGGACATCCTGACGATTCCCGACGCGATGGGCCTCGGCCTCGACTTCCAGGTCGGCGAAGGGCCGAAGTTCGCGCATCCGGTGCGCACCGAGGCCGATGTCGCGAAGCTCGCGGTGCCCGACATCGAGGAAACGCTCGGCTACGTGACGGGCGCCGTGCGCGAGATTCGCCGCGCGCTGACCGACGGCCAGGGCCGCCAGCGCGTGCCGCTGATCGGCTTCTCGGGCAGCCCGTGGACGCTCGCGTGCTACATGGTCGAAGGCGGTGGGTCGGACGACTTCCGCACGGTGAAGTCGATGGCGTATTCGCGCCCCGACCTGATGCACCGCATCCTCGACGTGAACGCGCAGGCCGTGGCCGCGTACCTGAACGCGCAGATCGAAGCCGGCGCGCAGGCGGTGATGATCTTCGATACGTGGGGCGGCGCGCTGGCGGACGGCGCATACCAGCGCTTCTCGCTCGACTACATCCGTCGCGTGGTCGCGCAACTGAAGCGCGAGCACGACGGCGAGCGCGTGCCGGTGATCACGTTCACGAAGGGCGGCGGGCTGTGGCTCGAGGAAATCGCGGCGACCGGCGTCGACGCGGTCGGGCTCGACTGGACGGTCAACCTCGGCGCCGCACGCGAACGTGTCGCGGGGCGCGTTGCGCTGCAGGGCAACCTCGACCCGACGATCCTGTTTGCGCCGCCGGCCGCGGTGCGCGAGCAGGCCCGCGCGGTACTCGACAGCTACGGCAATCATCCCGGCCACGTATTCAACCTCGGCCACGGCATCTCACAGTTCACGTCACCCGACCACGTTGCCGAACTCGTCGACGAAGTACACACGCACAGCCGCAAGATTCGTAGCGGAGCGGCGGGCTGAGCGCAAGCGTTGTCATGCTGCACTGCGGGATGACGGCGTTTCGCTGTCGGCGCTAAACAGGGCGCAACCCCGCCCCGGTTGCCGATCCATCGCTTGTCAAGACTTGACTTATGCACATTTTCCACGTTGCAGCGCGGTAGAGCCCTGCATCGGTCGAATTGTCTCGCTATGGTTGGGTAATTTGAATAGCAGCCTTATGGAATAAGGCTCCGCGGGGCGCGGCACACGGCGGCCGGAAACAGCGGAAAGCACGGCCCCGCGCGCTTTGCGGCGATTGGACGGGGAGTTCTCAACAAAGTTATCCACAGGCTGGTCAGGGTATACGGCGATTCCTAATGCGAATCCAAAACTTAGCGCCGAATCTGAAGTTTTACTTTAAGTCCGTCACCGTGATGCGGACTCGGATGCAAGTCGTCCGTGCGCTGTGCGCCGCCGGAGCGCGGTGATGGACGGCACCTACCTGCGGGTCGCCCTCGACCATCCGCTCGCCACCCTGTTCGACTACCGCTGCGACGTCCAGCCGGCGCCCGAGCCAGGCACCCTGGTGCAGGTGCCGTTCGGCAAGCGGCAGGTCGTCGGCCTCGTCTGCGAAGTGACGACTCACACCGACGTGCCGCCGTCCCGCTTGCGGGCAATCGACGCGATCTGCACCGAGCTGCCGCCGCTGGCGCCGGACTGGCTTGCGCTCGTCTCTTTCGCGGCCGACTACTACCAGCGCGGTCGCGGTGAAGTCGCGCTGCCGGCGTTGCCGCAGGCGCTGCGCGACGCGGAGCGCTGGGGGCGGCTGCTGGCGCCCGAGGTGCGTCACCGGCTGACCGAAGCCGGCCGCGCGGCGCTGCCCGATGCACTGCCCGCGCGCGGGGCCGCGCTGCGGCGGCTCGCGCAGGCACTCGCCGACACCGATTCGCTGACGCTGCCCGATGCGCGCGCATTGCACCCGAAGGCGGCGGCCACGCTCGACGACTGGGCGGCGCGCGGCTGGGTCGCGATCGAGGAAATCGGCTGGGCCGACGCACCTGTGCCCAAAGCTGTGGATAACCTGTCGACAACCGGTGGACGAGCTGTGCCGCCGGCGCTCACCGACCAGCAGGCCGAGGCGCTCGACGCGATCCGCGCCGCGCAGGGCTTCGCGCCGTTCCTGTTGCATGGCGTGACCGGCAGCGGCAAGACCGAGGTGTATCTGCATGCGCTCGCCGCGTTGCTCGATGCGCGGCCCGACGCGCAGGCGCTCGTGCTCGTGCCCGAAATCAACCTGACGCCGCAGTTCGAGGCCGCGTTTCGCGCGCGCTTCGCAGGCACGCTCGCCGACGACGCGATCGTCACGCTGCACAGCGGGCTCGCCGAAGGCGAACGGGCGCGCAACTGGCTCGCCGCCCATACGGGCCGCGCGCGGATCGTGCTCGGCACGCGGCTCGCGGTGCTCGCGTCGCTGCCGACGCTCGCGCTGATCGTCGTCGACGAGGAGCACGAGCCCGCGTACAAGCAGCAGGAAGGGCTGCGCTATTCGGCGCGCGATCTCGCGGTGTGGCGCGCGAAGCATCTCGGCATTCCGGTCGTGCTCGGTTCGGCGACGCCGTCGCTCGAGACCTGGTGGCAGGCCGAGCAGGGGCGCTACACGCGGCTCACGCTGTCGCGCCGCGCGGTGGCCGACGCGACGCTGCCGACCGTGCGGCTGATCGATCTCGAAGAGGAGCGGCGGCGCGGGCGCGCGTCGATGGGCGGGCTGTCGGGGCCGCTCGTCGCGGCGCTGAAGGCGCGGCTCGAGCGCGGCGAGCAGAGCCTCGTGTTCCTGAACCGGCGCGGCTACGCACCGCAGCTTGCGTGCGACGCGTGCGGCTGGGTCGCCGGTTGCCCGCGCTGCAGCGCCTATGTCGTGCTGCACAAACCCGAGCACGCGTTGCGCTGCCATCACTGCGGCTGGGAAGCGCGCATTCCGCGTTCGTGCCCGGAATGCGGGAACGTCGACATCGCGCCGCTCGGGCGCGGCACGCAGCGCATCGAGGAGGCGCTCGCCGAGGCCGTGCCGGGCGCACGGATCCTGCGGATCGACGCGGACAGCACGCGGCGCAAGGGCAGTGCGCAGGCGCTGTTCTCGGATGTGCACGCCGGTGAAGTCGACATCCTGGTCGGCACGCAGATGATTGCGAAGGGGCACGACTTCCAGCGCGTGTCGCTCGTCGGCGTGCTCAATGCCGACACCGCGCTGTTCTCGCATGACTTCCGCGCGAGCGAGCGGCTGTTCGCGCAGCTGATGCAGGTGAGCGGCCGCGCGGGGCGCGCGGGGCTGCCGGGCGAGGTGCTGGTGCAGACGCGTTATCCGCGTCACGCGCTGTATCACGCGCTCGGCCGGCAGGATTACGTGGGCTTCGCGAATTCGACGCTCGGCGAGCGCCGCGACGCGCACCTGCCGCCGTTCGTCTACCAGGCGCTGCTGCGCGCCGAGGGGCGCACGCTCGACGCGGCGCTCGCGTTCCTGCTGCAGGCCGCGGCCGCGTTGCCGGGGCTGCCGGGTGCCGATCGCGTGACCGTGTACGACGCGGTGCCGATGACGATCGTGAAGGTCGCGAACGTCCACCGCGCGCAGCTGCTGCTCGAAAGCGCGTCGCGGGCCGCGCTGCAGCACGCGCTGCGCGCATGGCAGCCGGAACTGCGCGCGCTGAAGGGCGTGCTGCGGTGGAGCGTCGAGGTCGATCCGCTGGATATCTGAGCGGCGCGGCAGCGGTCGTGCGCCGCGCGCCGCTTCCCCGGTACCGAGCCGTCGAGCTGCCGAGCTGCCGACCCGCCAACCCGCCAACCCGCCAACCCGCCGACCCGCCGACCCGCCGACCCGCCGACCCGCCGACCCGCCGCCCGCCGCCCGCGCCGAGCGGCATGCGATCTCCGCAGGGCGCGTTCCAAACCTGCCCGCGGTACCCGCCGACCCGGCCAGTGCAACCCGTCTTTCCCCTCCGCCGCGCACACCGAAGGTTGCCCACGCGCGCCAACTCGCCCTCGATCAGGGAAAACACCGATCCACCGACCACGGGCAACCCCTAGGTTGCGACCTTATAAGTGGCTGATTATATTGAGTAACTTCGAGGTGCAACCAATCTCTTAATTCGGTTGCACCTTTTTATTGCGTGCCGTAGGATTTCGCGCATCCTCTCACACCACATTGCCGGGCTCGCACCGGCGCACGAACCCACCATGGCAAGCACGACTCTTGGCGTCAAAGTCGACGACCTTCTCCGCTCGCGCCTGAAAGACGCGGCAGCGCGTCTCGAGCGCACTCCCCACTGGCTGATCAAGCAGGCGATCTTCGCGTACCTCGAGCGGATCGAGCACGGCCAGCTGCCGCCCGAACTGTCGGGCAGCAGCGGCGTGACGGAGCTCGCCGACGGCCAGACGCCGGACGGTGACGACGACAACTCGCCGCATCCGTTCCTCGAGTTCGCCCAGAACGTGCAGCCGCAATCGGTGCTGCGCGCGGCGATCACGGCCGCGTATCGCCGCCCCGAACCGGAATGCGTGCCGTTCCTGCTCGGCCAGGCGCGCCTGCCGGCGAACCTGCAGGCCGACGTGCAGACGCTCGCGACGCAGCTCGTCGAGGCGCTGCGCGAGAAGAGCTCGGGCGGCGGCGTCGAAGGGCTGATCCACGAGTTCTCGCTGTCGAGCCAGGAAGGCGTCGCGCTGATGTGTCTGGCCGAAGCGCTGTTGCGGATCCCCGATCGCGCGACCCGCGATGCGCTGATTCGCGACAAGATCAGCAAGGGCGACTGGCGTTCGCACGTCGGCCACGCGCCGTCGCTGTTCGTGAACGCGGCGACCTGGGGGCTGATGATCACCGGCAAGCTCGTGACGACCAACAGCGAAGCGGGCCTCTCGTCGGCGCTCACGCGCCTGATCGGCCGTGGCGGCGAGCCGCTGATCCGCAAGGGCGTGGACATGGCGATGCGCCTGATGGGGGAGCAGTTCGTAACCGGCGAGACGATTTCCGAGGCGCTGGCCAACAGCCGCAAGTACGAAGCGCGCGGCTTCCGCTACTCGTACGACATGCTCGGCGAAGCGGCGACGACGGAAGAGGACGCGCAGCGCTACTACGCGTCGTACGAACAGGCGATCCACGCGATCGGCAAGGCGGCCGGCGGCCGCGGCATCTACGAAGGCCCGGGCATCTCGATCAAGCTGTCGGCGCTGCACGCGCGCTACTCGCGCTCGCAGCAGGACCGCACGATGAGCGAGCTGCTGCCGCGCGTGCGTGCGCTCGCGCTGCTCGCGCGCCGCTACGACATCGGCCTGAACATCGACGCGGAAGAAGCCGACCGTCTCGAGCTGTCGCTCGACCTGCTGGAAGCGCTGTGCTTCGATCCGGAACTCGCGGGCTGGAACGGCATCGGCTTCGTCGTGCAGGGTTACCAGAAGCGTTGCCCGTTCGTGATCGACTACCTGATCGACCTCGCGCGCCGCAGCCGTCACCGCCTGATGATCCGCCTCGTCAAGGGCGCGTACTGGGACACCGAAATCAAGCGCGCACAGGTCGACGGCCTCGAAGGCTATCCGGTCTACACGCGCAAGATCTACACGGACGTGTCGTATCTCGCGTGCGCGAAGAAACTGCTCGCGGCACCCGACGCCGTCTACCCGCAGTTCGCGACGCACAACGCATACACGCTGGCCGCGATCTATCACCTGGCGGGCCAGAACTACTACCCGGGCCAGTACGAATTCCAGTGCCTGCACGGGATGGGCGAGCCGCTGTACGAGGAAGTCACGGGCCGCGACAAGCTGAACCGTCCGTGCCGCGTGTATGCGCCGGTCGGCACGCATGAAACGCTGCTCGCGTACCTGGTGCGCCGCCTGCTGGAAAACGGCGCGAACACGTCGTTCGTGAACCGCATCGCGGATAAAACCGTGTCGGTGAAGGAACTGGTCGCCGATCCGGTCGACGAGGCGTCGAAGGTCGTGCCGCTCGGCGCGCCGCACGCGAAGATTCCGCTGCCGCGCCACCTGTACGGCGACGAGCGTCCCAACTCGATGGGCCTCGACCTGTCGAACGAACACCGTCTCGCTTCGCTGTCGTCCGCGCTGCTGGCGAGCGCGCATCATCCGTGGCGCGCGGCGCCGATGCTCGCCGACGACGCGCTCGCCGACGCCCCCGCGCGCGACGTGCGCAACCCGGCCGACCAGCGCGACATCGTCGGCACGGTCAGCGAAGCGACGGCCGAGCACGTAAGCGCGGCGCTCGCGCACGCGGTGGCAGCCGCGCCGATCTGGCAGGCGACGCCGGTCGATGCGCGTGCCGACTGCCTGGTGCGCGCGGCCGACCTGCTCGAAGCGCAGATGCACACGCTGATGGGCCTGATCGTGCGCGAAGCCGGCAAGTCGCTGCCGAACGCGATCGCCGAAATCCGCGAAGCGGTCGACTTCCTGCGCTACTACGCGGCGCAGATCCGCGACGAATTCTCGAACGACACGCACCGTCCGCTCGGCCCCGTGGTCTGCATCAGCCCGTGGAACTTCCCGCTCGCGATCTTCATGGGGCAGGTCGCCGCCGCGCTCGCGGCCGGCAACACGGTGCTCGCGAAGCCGGCCGAACAGACGCCGCTGATCGCGGCCCAGGCCGTGCGCCTGCTGCGCGAGGCCGGCGTGCCGGCCGGCGCGGTGCAGCTGCTGCCGGGCACCGGCGAGACCGTCGGCGCGGCGCTGGTCGCCGATCCGCGCACGCGCGCGGTGATGTTCACCGGCTCGACCGAAGTCGCGCGCCTGATCAACAAGACGCTGTCCGCGCGCCTCGACCCGGACGGCAAGCCGATTCCGCTGATCGCGGAAACGGGCGGCCAGAACGCGATGATCGTCGATTCGTCGGCGCTCGCGGAGCAGGTCGTCGCGGACGTGATGCAGTCGTCGTTCGACTCGGCCGGTCAACGGTGTTCGGCGCTGCGCGTTCTGTGTCTGCAGGACGATGTCGCGGACCGCACGCTGACGATGCTCAAGGGCGCGATGCACGAGCTGGCGCTCGGCAACCCGGACCGCTTGTCGACCGACGTCGGCCCGGTGATCGACGCTGAAGCGAAGCAGACGATCGACACGCACGTCGCGACGATGAAGGACAAGGGCCACACCGTCACGCAGCTGCCGTCGCCGGAAGCCTGCGCGCACGGCACGTTCGTGCCGCCGACGCTGATCGAGATCGGCAGCATCGACGAGCTGAAGCGCGAAGTGTTCGGCCCCGTGTTGCACGTCGTGCGCTATCGCCGCAGCCAGCTCGACAAGCTGCTCGAGCAGATCCGCGCGACGGGTTACGGCCTGACGCTCGGCATCCACACGCGGATCGACGAGACGATCGCGCACGTGATCTCGAACGCGCACGTCGGCAACATCTACGTGAACCGCAACGTGATCGGCGCGGTGGTCGGCGTGCAGCCGTTCGGCGGCGAAGGGCTGTCGGGCACGGGCCCGAAGGCCGGCGGCGCGCTGTACCTGCAGCGCCTGCTCGCGACGCGTCCGTCGGGCCTGCCGCGTTCGCTCGCGCAGACGCTGATCGCGGACGGCGCGGTCGATGGCGAACAGCGCAGCAACCCGGCGACGGCGCTGACCGCGCTGCGCGACTGGCTGATCGAGCAGCGCGAACCGGCGCTGGCGGCCCGCTGCGACGGCTACCTGGCGCAGGTGCCGGCCGGTGCGACCGCGGTGCTGACCGGCCCGACCGGCGAGCGAAACACGTATACACTCGGCCCGCGCGGCACGGTGCTGTGTGTCGCGGCAACGCCGAGCGGCGCGCGCGCGCAGTTCGCTGCGGTGCTGGCGACCGGCAACCGCGCACTGTTCGCCGGTGCCGCGGGCGAGGCGCTGGTGGCCGCGCTGCCGGCTGCGCTGAAGGCGCATGCGGCCGTGCGCAAGCAGGCCGACGCGCCGTTCGACGCGGTGCTGTTCGAAGGCGACAGCGACGAGCTGCAGACGCTCGTGAAGGACGTCGCGCAGCGGCCGGGCCCGATCGTGTCGGTGCAGGGCGTGTCGGCGGGCGCGTTCGAGAACGGCGACGCGGAAGACTACGCGCTCGAGCGCCTGCTGACCGAGCGCTCGGTGAGCGTGAACACGGCCGCGGCGGGCGGCAATGCGAATTTGATGACGATCGGCTGACCATCCTTGCCGTTCGGATCAATCAAAGGAAGCGGCAAGGCGATCCCGAAGCCGCTCCATTTACCCTGGTACCAAGGAGAAGCTATGCAACACACGATGAAAAAGCTGGCAGGCGCGACGTTCGTCGCCGTCATGTCGCTGGCGGGGACGGCCCATGCGGATGACGTGAAGATCGGTTACGCAGGGCCGATGACGGGCGCCCAGGCTCACTACGGCAAGGATATGCAGAACGGGATCGCGCTCGCGCTGGAAGACTTCAACGCGACCGGCCCGAAGATCGGCGGCAAGCCGGTGAAGTTCGTGCTCGAGACGCAGGACGACCAGGCTGACCCGCGCACCGGCACGACGGTCGCGCAGAAGCTCGTCGACGACGGCATCAAGGGCATGCTCGGCCACTTCAACTCGGGCACGACGATTCCCGCTTCGCGCATCTACGCGAACGCCGGCATTCCGCAAATCGCGATGGCGACGGCGCCGGAATACACGCAGCAGGGTTACAAGACGACCTTCCGCATGATGACGTCCGACACGCAGCAGGGCTCGGTGGCGGGCACCTTCGCGTCGAAGGATCTCGGCATGAAGAAGATCGCGATCGTCGACGACCGCACGGCCTACGGCCAGGGTCTCGCCGACCAGTTCGAGAAGGCCGCGAAGGCCGGCGGCGCGACGATCGTCGACCGTGAATTCACGAACGACAAGGCGGTCGACTTCAAGGCGATCCTGACCAAGCTGAAGGCCGCGAAGCCGGACCTCGTCTACTACGGCGGCGCGGATTCGCAGGCAGCGCCGATGGTCAAGCAGATGAAGACGCTCGGCATCACCGCACCGCTGATGAGCGGCGAAATGGTGAAGACGCCGACGTTCCTGAAGATCGCGGGCAACGCGGCCGACGGCACGATCGCATCGCTGGCAGGCCTGCCGCTCGAAGAAATGCCGGGCGGCAAGACCTACGCCGACAAGTACAAGAAGCGCTTCGGCGAAGACGTGCAGACGTACTCGCCGTACGCGTACGACGGCGCGATGGCGATGCTCAACGCGATGAAGAAGGCCGATTCGACCGATCCGGCGAAGTACCTGCCGGTGCTCGCGAAGACCGACATGGCCGGCGTCACGTCGTCGCACGTCGCGTACGACGCGAAGGGCGACCTGAAGAACGGCGGCATCACGATGTACAAGGTCGAGAAGGGCGAGTGGAAGCCGCTGAAGAGCATCGGCGGCAAGTAAGCATGGCGTGAGCGCGGGCGGGGGCGTCGCAATGCCCCGTCCCGCATCGCGTGCGAACAAGCCATCGGGCCGTCGGGTCCGGTGGCTTTTTCTTTGGCTTCGGCGTTACTCGCGCTCGCGCCGCGTGCGCAGCAGGAACTTCTGCAGCTTGCCGGTCGGCGTGCGCGGCAGCGTTTCCGCGAACACGAATTCGCGCGGAATCTTGTACGCGGCGAGCCGCTCGCCGCAGAACGCGCGCAGCGCATCCGCATCGGGCGCGGCGCTCGCGCGCAGCACGACGTGCGCGACGACCGTCTCGCCCCATTCCGGATGCGGGACGCCGACGACGGCCGCTTCCGCGATGTCCGGATGCGCGTCGAGCACGTCCTCCACTTCTTTCGAATAGACGTTCTCGCCACCCGTCACGATCATGTCCTTCAGCCGGTCGACGATGAACAGGTAGCCATCCTGATCGATCCGCGCGATGTCGCCGGTGCGATACCAGCCGTCCGGCGCGAACGCGGCGCGCGTCGCGGCCGGGTCGTCGAGATAGCCGAGCATCATGCTGTCGGCCTTCAGCCAGATCTCGCCGGTGTCGCCCGGCAGCGCGTCGGCGCCATTGCTCCGCACGACCCGCAGGTCGACGCCGGGGCCGCCCTGGCGACCGATCGAGCCGGCCTTCGCGATCTGTTCGTCCGGATACAGCGTGGTGCCGGCCGGGCCCGTTTCCGTCATTCCGTACACCTGGAAGAACGCGTTGCTGCGATACGCATGCGCGAGCCGTTCGGCCTGCGCGGCGCCGATCGGGCCGCCGCCGTACAGCCATGCGCGCACGCTCGACAGGTCGAACGCCGCGAAGCGCTCGATCGTGTCGAGCGGCAGCGTATACGACACCGGCGCGCCGAAATACAGCGTCACGCGCTCACGCTCGACGGCCTGCAGGAAGCGTAGCGGATGGTATTCGCGCAGCAGCACGACGGTGCCGCCTGCGTACAGCGTGCCGCCGAACCAGTTGTTCAGCGGCGACGAATGCCAGATCGGCATCGCCATCAGCGTGCGTTCGTTACGGCCGATGCCGGTCGCGAGCGCCGCCTGCATCGCTGCGAGCGTCACGGCGCGATGGCTGTGCACGCAGCCTTTCGGGCGGCCGGTCGTGCCGGACGTGTAGAGGATCTGCGCGACGTCGCCGTCGGCCGGCTCGATGCCCGCGACGCCGTCCATCGCCGCGCACATCGCGTCGAAGTTCGGCGTGCCGGCGGCGTCGCCTTCGGTGACGAGCCGCCGCACCGGATGGATCACGCGCGCCAGCACCGGCGCGAGCGCCGCGTCGAACAGGAGCACCTTGCTGCCGCTGTGCTCGAGCACGTAGTCGACTTCCGGCGCCTGCAGCTTGTGGTTGATCGGCACGAACGCGGCGCCGAGCCGCCACGCGCCGAACATCAGGTCGACGAACGCGGGCGTGTTCAGGCACATCGCGGCGACGCGGTCGCCGGCCGCGACGCCGAGTGCGCTCAGCACGGCCGCCGCGCGATGCGAACGCTCGCGCGCGGCGGCGTACGTGATCGCCGTGTCGTCGTGGATCAGGAACGGCTTGTCGGGCGTCGCACGGGCGGCGCGGTCGAGGGCGGCGACGAGGTTCATCATGGCTCCACGCGAGGAGGACGAGCGGGCGCGTCAGGCCGGGTACGCGCGCTGCAGCAGCGCAGCGACGTCGAGCGCGTGCGGGTCGAAGCCGCCCGCGATGCGGCCCCAGTCGGGCGCGGCAAGCCGGGTCGCGACGAATGCGTCGGCGACGAACGCAGGCGCGTCGCGCCGCAGCAGGCACGCCTGCGCGACCAGCGCGAGCCGTTGCGCGAACACCCGGGCCGACGCCTCGAGCGTGTCGGCCGGCGCCGCGAGCATCGCGCGCAGCGTATCGAGCGCCGCGCGGATGCGCGGTTCGCCGGCGCCGAGGTCGGCCAGTTCGGCGAGCAGCGCCGCGGCCGCGTCGGGCTCGCGCGACACCGCGCGCAGCACGTCGAGGCACATCACGTTGCCGGAGCCTTCCCAGATCGAGTTGACCGGCGCTTCGCGGAACAGGCGCGCGATCGGGCCGTCGTCGACGTAGCCGTTGCCGCCGAACACCTCCATCACCTCGCCGGTCAGCTCGACCGCGCGCTTGCAGACCCAGAATTTCGCGGCGGGCGTGACGATCCGCTTCCACGCGCGTTCGCGCGGCGCGTCGTCGCGCTCGAACGCGTCGGCCAGGCGCATCGCGAGCACGAGCGCGGCCTCGCTTTCGAGCGCGAGATCGGCGAGCACGGTGCGCATCAGCGGCTGCTCGGCGAGCGCGCGGCCGAACGCGTGGCGCCGCCGCGTGTACGCGATCGCCTGCACGACGCCCTGGCGCAGCATCGCCGCGCTGCCGAGCACGCAGTTCAGCCGCGTGTAGGTGGCCATCTCGATGATGGTCGGAATGCCGCGGCCTTCGTCGCCGAGCATGATTCCCCATGCGTCGTTCAGCTCGATCTCGCTGCTCGAGTTGCTGCGGTTGCCGATCTTGTTCTTCAGCCGCTGGATCTCGACCGCGTTCTTCGTGCCGTCGGGCCGCCAGCGCGGCACGTAGAAGCACGACGGGCTGCCCGCTTCGGTGCGCGCGACGACCAGGTGCGCGTCGCACATCGGCGCGGAAAAGAACCACTTGTGGCCGCGCAGCCGGTATTCGCCGCCGCGCCCGCCCGCGCCGACCGGGGTCGCCAGCGTCGTGTTCGCGCGCACGTCGGAGCCGCCCTGTTTCTCGGTCATCCCCATGCCGAACCAGATCGAGCGCTTGTCGGCGACCGGCACGTCGCGCGGATCGTAGTCGTCGCTGTACAGCCTGTCGCGCAGCAGGCCCCACAGCGCCGGCTCCTTCTGCAGCACCGGAATCGCGGCCTGCGTCATCGTCGCCGGGCACAGCGTGCCGGCCTCGATCTGGCCGTGCAGGTAGAAGCCGGCCGCGGTCGCGGCCCAGCGGCCGGGGCGCGTGTCGCGGAATGCGAGCGACACGAAGCCTTCGTTGCGATACATGCCGAGCAGCGTGTGCCAGGCCGGATGGAAGTCGACGCGGTCGATGCGCCGGCCGCGCCGGTCGAACGCGTTCAGTTCCGGCGCGTGGCGGTTCGCTTCGTCGGCGAGCTGTGCGGTGTCGGCGCTGCCGAGCCGCGCGCCGTACGCGTCGAGCCGCGGCACGGCCCAGTCGGCGCCCGCGCGGGCGAGTGCGTCGCGCAGCGCGACGTCGGTGGCGAAGAGGTTATAGTCGACCAGTTCGTCGAACTGGTTCGTGACGTCTCGGGTCGATTCGGTCATCGGGCTGTCTCCGGTCTCGTGCGTCGCGGTCTGCCGGTCAAACGCGTTTCCGCTGAATTTCAGAGTAGCAAATATGCCGCCGCGACATGTTCAGGTTCCGGCGCCGCCCGGCCAGCCGGCGGCGCAACCCGCGCCCGCGCTGCGTCGCCGGCCGCGCCAGTCGCGCGCGCAGGCCACGTCCGACGCGCTCCAGCAGGCCTTCGTTCAGCTTTTGCTCGAGCGCGGCTACGCGAAGGCGACGATTCGCGAGATCGCGGCCGTCGCGGGCGTGAGCGTCGGCACTTTCTACGAATACTTCGGCGACAAGCAGAGCCTCGCCGCGCTGTGCATCCACCGGCGCGTGCTGGCGCTGGCCGACCGGCTGCGCGATGCGGCGCATGGGCTGCGCGGCGCGCCGCGCGCCGAGCTCGCGGCCGTGCTCGCCGACCTGCAGGTCGACGCGATCGGCGCCGACGCCGCGCTGTGGAGCGCGTTTTTCGTGCTGGAGCGGCAGGTGTCGCCGCTCGCCGCGTACCGGCGGCATTACGACGCCTTTGTCGCGCTGTGGCGCGACGCGCTCGCGCAGGCCGCCGATCCGCCGCCGGCCGCGCGGCTCGACGGGATCGCCCGGATGGCGCATGCGGTCTGCTACGGCGGCGTGTCCCAGGCGCTGCTCACGCTCGGGCCGGCACTGGACCTCGAAGCGTTGCGCGGCGAGTTGCACGCCGTGCTGAGCGCCTATCTGGCGGCCGCGGGCGCGTGACGCGCGGCGTGGCCGCGCGCGTCCAGGGGAAATGCCGGATTCGCATGCATTGCTGCTCATTCGGCCTTGGTGTCGAGCCAAGCGTATGGCCGCTCATGAGAAAAACGCATGGCCGCCATGACGAACTTTCGGTTGTCCGCCGATATTGGCTCGGGCTAAATCATTCCCGATGAGACCGGCCGCGCGCATCGCACGGGCCGGCCCGAAGGACATCAGAAGGAGAACTCATGCGAAGCGCCACCAGGCCCCGTTCGAAACTGCCGGACGTCGGGACGACGATCTTCACGGTGATCGGCCAGCTTGCCGCACAGCACGATGCGCTGAACCTGTCGCAGGGCGCGCCGAATTTCGCGCCGGATCCGGCGCTCGTCGACGGCGTCGCGCGCGCGATGCGCGACGGCCACAACCAGTACGCGCCGATGGCCGGCCTCGCGTCGCTGCGCGAACGGCTCGCGGAGAAGACCGAGGCGCTGTACGGCACGCGCTACGATCCGGGCACCGAGATCACGGTGATCGCGAGCGCGAGCGAAGGGCTCTACGCGGCGATCAGCGCGCTCGTGCATCCGGGCGACGAAGTGATCTATTTCGAGCCGTCGTTCGACAGCTATGCGCCGATCGTGCGGATGCAGGGCGCGACGCCGGTCGCGATCAAGCTGTCGCCCGAACATTTCCGCGTGAACTGGGACGAAGTGGCCGCCGCGATCACGCCGCGCACGCGGATGATCGTCGTCAATACGCCGCATAACCCGACCGCGACCGTGTTCTCCGCCGACGATCTCGAACGGCTCGCGCAGCTCACGCGCGATACCGGCATCGTGGTGCTGTCGGACGAGGTCTACGAGCACGTCGTGTTCGACGGTGCGCAGCACCAGAGCGTCGCGCGTCACCGCGAGCTGGCCGAGCGCAGCGTGATCGTGTCGTCGTTCGGCAAGTCGTTCAACGTGACGGGCTGGCGGGTCGGGCATTGCATCGCGCCGGCCGAACTGATGGACGAGATCCGCAAGGTGCACCAGTTCATGGTGTTTTCGGCCGATACGCCGATGCAGGTCGCGTTCGCGGAGATCCTCGCGCGGCCGGAAAGCTATCTCGGCCTGTCGGCGTTCTACCAGGCCAAGCGCGACCTGCTGGCGCGCGAGCTGGCCGGGTCGCGCTTCGAGCTGCTGCCGAGCGAAGGCTCGTTCTTCATGCTCGCGCGGTTCCGCCACTTCTCGGACGAGCGCGACAGCGACTTCGTGCTGCGCCTGATCCGCGATGCGCGCGTCGCGACGATTCCGCTGTCGGCGTTCTACACCGACGGCACCGACGCGGGCGTGATCCGCCTCAGTTTCTCGAAGGACGACGCGACGCTGATCGAGGGCGCGCGGCGGTTGCGTTCGCTGTAATCGCGGGCGCGGCCCGCACCCAAGCAGGCGACGTGTACGTCGCACCGAAAGTCACGGACGGGACCGGCGCACGTGCCGAAGCGCGGCGCCGACCGGCCAGCCAGGAGATCACGATGAAGCATGCACACACCCTCAAACTCGCGTTCGCATTCGCGTGCGCGCTCGGCTCCGGCGCGGCATCGGCCGACGGGCAAACGCTGCGTTTCGGCCTCGAGGCGCAATATCCGCCGTTCGAGTCGAAGGCGCCGAACGGCGACCTGCAGGGCTTCGACATCGACGTCGGCAACGCCGTCTGCCAGACCGCGAAGCTGTCGTGCAAGTGGGTCGAGACGTCGTTCGACGGGCTCATTCCCGCGCTGCAGGGCCGCAAGTTCGACGCGATCAACTCGGCGATGAACGCGACCGAGCAGCGGCGCCAGGCGATCGACTTCACGACGATCATCTACCGCGTGCCGACGCAGCTGATCGCGCGCACCGGCAGCGGCCTGCTGCCGACGCCGGAAGCGCTGAAGGGCAAGCGCGTCGGCGTGCTGCAGGCGTCGATCCAGGAAACCTACGCGAAGGCGCACTGGGAGCCGGCCGGCGTGTCGATCGTCGCGTACCAGGACCAGAACCAGGTGTATTCCGACCTCGTGTCGGGCCGCCTCGACGCGACGCTGGTGCTCGCGCCGGCCGGCCAGCGCGGCTTCCTGTCGCGCCCGGACGGCAAGGGCTTCGCGTTCGTCGGCCAGCCGGTGCGCGACGACCGGATTCTCGGCAGCGGGATCGCGTTCGGCCTGCGCAAGGGCGACGACGCGCTGAAGGGGAAGCTCGATGCGGCGATCGACAAGCTGAAGGCGGACGGCACGGTGAAGTCGCTCGGCCAGAAGTACTTCGGCGACATCGACATCTCCACCAAGTAAGCGGACGCGCACGATGCAGAGCCTGGAGACGGCCGCCGCGCGTGGCGGCCACGATGTAGCCGCGCCGGCGGACGACGCGCTCGAGGCGGCGCTCGTCGCCGCGCTGGGCGACACGCTGGTCACGCGGGCGGCCGAGATCGATCCGCGCTACTTCACCGCGTACAACGAGCCGGCCGGCGTGCGGCCGCGCGCGCTGGTGCGGCCGCGCAGCGTCGACGACGTGTCGCGCACGCTCGCGCTGTGCACGCGGCTCGGGCAGCCGGTCGTGCCGCAGGGCGGCCTCACCGGGCTCGCGCGCGGCGCGGTCGCGCTGGGCGGCGAGATCGTGCTGTCGATGGAGCGTTTCGCGGGCGTCGAGTCGATCGACGCGGCGGCGGGCACGATGACGGTGCGCGCCGGGACGCCGCTGCAGACGGTGCAGGAGGCAGCGGACGCGGCGGGCTTCACGTTCGGCGTCGATCTCGGCGCACGCGGTTCGTGCCAGATCGGCGGCATGCTCGCGACCAACGCGGGCGGCACGCGCGCGATCCGTTACGGCATGATGCGCGAGCAGGTGCTCGGCCTGGAAGCCGTGCTCGCCGACGGCACCGTCGTGTCGTCGATGAACCGGATGCTGAAGAACAACGCGGGCTACGACCTGAAGCAGCTGTTCATCGGCAGCGAAGGCACGCTCGGCATCGTCACGCGTGCCGTGCTGCGGCTGCATCCGAAGCTGGCCGCGCCGGCCACCGCGCTCTGTCGCGTGCACGGCTACGATGCCGTGGTCGGGTTGTGGAACCGTCTGCGCGCACTGCCCGAGCTCGTCAGTTTCGAAGCGATGTGGCCGGCCTTCTACGACTACGTGGCGCGTCATACGCCCGGCGTCGTCGCGCCGTTCTCGGGCGACGGCGGCTTCGCGGTGCTGATCGAGTGCGCGACGAGCGCACCGGGCGGCGATGCGCGCGCGGCGCTGGAAAACGGCCTGGCGGATGCGATCGACGCGGGGCTCGTGGACGATGCGGCGCTGGCGACGTCGGAGCGGCAGGCGCGCGACTTGTGGACCCTGCGCGAAGGCCTCGCAATCGATGCGCTGCCGCATCTGGTGAACTTCGACGTGAGCCTGCCGACGGGCGAACTCGGCCTGTTCGCCGAGCGCTGCGAAGCGGCATTGCGCGCGGCCTGGCCCGACATCGTTTGTCTTTTCTTCGGCCACGTCGGCGACGGCAACGTGCATGTCGGCGTATCGCTCGACGGCATGGGCGACGCCAACGCCGATGCGATCGATCGCTGCGTGTACACGGTCGTCCGGGACATGGGCGGCTCGGTGTCGGCGGAGCACGGCATCGGCATGCTCAAGCGAGCCTATCTCGCGCACACGCGCAGCGAAGCGGAAATCGGCCTGATGCGGCGCCTGAAGGCCGCGCTCGATCCCGTCGGCGTGCTCAACCCCGGCAAGGTGCTTTGAGCGACGCGCGTCGATGGCTGCGCGTCAGCCGTCGACCCAGCGCAGCGCGCCGATCTTCAGGTGTTCGACGACGCTGCGCGCCCAGTCGAGCTCCGCGTTCAGCAGCACGAGCGCATGCTCGTTGTGCAGCAGGAACAGGCGCGGCACCTGGTCGTTCTGCGCGGCGTTGCGCAGCGACTCGAGACGTTCGCGTTCGGCTTCGAGCGCGGCGATGCGGCGCTCGAGTTGCCGGCGTGCATCGTCGGCATCGAGCAGCGGCAGGAACGCGAGGCCGGCGCCGAATGCCGGAAACTCGCGCGCGGGCTCCGCGAGCAGCGCATGCAGCCATGCCTGGCCGGCCGTATGTCCGGCTTCGGTCAGCGTGTACAGCGTGCGCTCGGGAAACGCGCCGTCGCGCTCGGTGTCGTGCACGGCGATCAACCCGTCGCGCAGCAGCCGGTCGATCGTCTGATACAGGCTCGTGCGCTGCCGCACGTTGACGACTTCGTCGTAGCCGCGCGCCTTCAACTGCTGCAGCATTCCGTATGGATGCATCGGCGTTTCGGTGAGCGTCGCGAGGACCGCGAGTGCGAGCGGAGACGGGCGGCTTGTTGACATGAATAGTTGTGTTATGTCTAGTAAAAATATAACTAGTATCAACTAGACTATCATATTCCACAAGGATTTCAGCCGAGGTGCGAGCGCTTTGCGGCCGGCGCGACGGTTTCCATCGTCGCGAGACCGTGCACGATTCCACAGTCCTCGACCGAATGTTCGCCCACACACTGGCGGCGCAATTCGGTGAGCTGGTCGCGCAGATGCGTCAGTTCCGCGAGGCGCGCATCGACGTGGCCGATGTGTTCGTCGAGCAGCGCATTGATCGAATCGCACGGGTCGGCCGGCGTGTCGGTGAGCTGCAGCAGCGCGCGGATTTCGTCGTGCGCCATGTCGAGCGCGCGGCAGTTGCGGATGAAGCGCAGCCGCTCGACGTGCACGTCGGTGTAGTTGCGGTAGTTCGAATCGGTGCGCTCCGCATCCGGCATCAGCCCCTCCTTCTCGTAGAAGCGGATCGTCTCGGGTGTGCAGCGGGCCGCCTTGGCCAGTTCGCCGATCTTCATGGCTTTCTCCTTTGCAAGGGTTGACCTTGTAGTGGCTTCAGGGTGTTAACTGTACTCCGTCAAGCCATAGAGGAGGTTGTCATGACCGACGCGCAGCGTACCCACGACCCACGACACCGTCATGCCGGCGGCGCCGAGACCTGCTGCGCCGATGCGCGCGACCCCCAGGCGGCGACCGTTGGCGACGCGGCGTCGGCGGCCGGCGAGCACGCGCACGCGCACGCGCACGGCGACGGGCATGGCGATGCGCACGGCCACGCGCACGACGACGGGCACGGGCACGGCGCGCATGACCATGCTGATCACGATCACGATCACGATCACGATCACGATCACGACCACGACCACGACCACGACCACGCGGCCGGTGCCTGCTGCGCGCCGGCCGCGCTGACGCTCGCACCGCTGCCGGCCGCGCGCGCGACCGCGTCGGGTCACGTGCGCTCCGCGTTCCGGATCATGCAGATGGACTGCCCGACCGAGGAAACGCTGATCCGCAAGAAGCTCGGCGGGATGCAGCAGGTGTCGGCGCTCGAATTCAACCTGATGCAGCGGATGCTGACCGTCGACCACGTGGCCGGTGCGCAGCCTGCGATCGAAAGCGCGATCCGTACGCTCGGGATGACGCCGGAGGCCGCGTCGGCCGACGCGCCGGCAACGCCGGTCGCGCCGCCGCCCGCGAAGCCGTGGTGGCCGCTCGCGGTGGCCGGCGTCGCCGCGATCGCGTCCGAGGCCGTGAGCTGGGCCGGCCTGCCGGTGTGGCTGTCGGCGGTGCTGGCGCTCGCGGCCGTGTTCACGTGCGGGCTGACCACCTACAAGAAAGGCTGGATCGCGATTCGCAACGGCAACCTGAACATCAACGCGCTGATGAGCATCGCGGTGACGGGCGCGATGGCGATCGGCCAGTGGCCGGAAGCCGCGATGGTGATGGTGCTGTTCACGATCGCCGAGCTGATCGAGGCGAAGTCGCTCGATCGCGCGCGCAATGCGATCCAGGGCCTGATGCAGCTCGCACCGGACACCGCGACCGTGCAGGACATCGACGGCACGTGGCGCACGATCGAGGCCGCGCAGGTCGCGCTCGGCGCGATCGTGCGCGTGAAGCCGGGCGAGCGGATCGGGCTGGACGGCGAAGTGGTCGCGGGCCGCTCGACGGTGAACCAGGCGCCGATCACCGGCGAGAGCCTGCCGGTCGACAAGACGGCAGGCGACGCGGTGTACGCGGGCACGATCAACGAAGCGGGTTCGTTCGACTATCGCGTGACCGCGGTTGCCGCCAACTCGACGCTCGCGCGGATCATCCACGCGGTCGAGGAAGCGCAGGGCGCGAAGGCGCCGACGCAGCGCTTCGTCGACCGGTTCGCACGCGTCTATACGCCGATCGTGTTCGCGGTCGCGCTGCTGGTCGCGGTGGCGCCGCCGCTCGTCATGGGCGGCGCGTGGCACGACTGGATCTACCGCGCGCTGGTGCTGCTCGTGATCGCGTGCCCGTGCGCGCTGGTGATCTCGACGCCGGTGACGATCGTGTCGGGGCTCGCGGCCGCCGCGCGGCGCGGGATTCTCGTGAAGGGCGGCGTGTATCTGGAAGAAGGCCGCAAGCTCGCGTGGCTCGCGCTCGACAAGACCGGCACGATCACGCACGGCAAGCCGGTGCAGACCGATTTCGACCTGCATGCGACGGACGTCGACGCGGCGCGCGTGCGTCATCTCGGCGCGAGCCTCGCGGCGCGCTCCGATCATCCGGTGTCGCAGGCGATCGCCGCGGCGGCGCGTGACGCGCAGACGGCGGCGTTTGCCGACGTAGAGGAGTTCGAAGCACTCGTCGGGCGCGGTGTGCGCGGCACCATCGACGGCGCGCGCTACTGGCTCGGCAACCACCGGCTCGTCGAGGAGCTCGAACGCTGCTCGCCGGCGCTGGAGGCGAAGCTCGACGCACTCGAGCGGCAGGGCAAGAGCGTCGTGATGCTGGTCGACGACACGCGCGTGCTCGGCATCTTCGCGGTGGCCGACACGATCAAGGACACCAGCCGCGCGGCGATCGCCGACCTGCACGCGCTCGGCATCCGCACCGCGATGCTGACCGGCGACAACCCGCACACCGCGCAGGCAATCGCGCAGCAGGCCGGCATCGACGATGCGCGCGGCAACCAGTTGCCCGAGGACAAGCTCGCGGCGGTCGAGGAATTGTCTGCGGGCGGCGCGGGCGCGGTCGGGATGGTCGGCGACGGGATCAACGACGCACCGGCGCTCGCGCGTGCCGACATCGGCTTCGCGATGGGCGCGATGGGCACCGACACGGCGATCGAGACGGCCGACGTCGCGCTGATGGACGACGACCTGCGCAAGATTCCCGCGTTCGTGCGGCTGTCGCGCGCGACGCACCGCGTGCTGGTGCAGAACATCGGCTTCGCGCTCGGCGTGAAGATCGTGTTCCTCGGCCTGACGGTCGCCGGGCTCGGCACGATGTGGATGGCCGTGTTCGCCGATGCGGGTGCGAGCCTGATCGTCGTCGGCAACGGCTTGCGGCTGCTGTCGAAGACGGGCGTGTTCGACAGCGCGCGGACGCAGTGACGAGGAGCGGGCGATGAGCTTTCTGAAACGGATCCTGGGTGGCCACGGTGGCGGTCATGGCGGTGGGCAAGGAAGCGGCCACGGTAGCGGCGGGCATCATGGCGGAGCGGGCCGGGAAGGCCATGGCGGCCACGATGCGCGCGGCCGCGATCGTCACGGCTGGGGCTGGCAGCCGTCGGCCGACGCGCAGGGCGGCACGAGCAGCAACGTGCCGCTGCGTCAGCTCGCCTGTGCGGGCTGCGGCGCCATCAACGCGGCGGATGCGCGCTTCTGCGCGCAGTGTGGTGTAGCGCAGCGGGGCAAGGCATGCAGCCGCTGCCACGCGGCGCTGGCCGCTGACGCGCGCTTCTGTCCGGGCTGCGGCACGCAGGCCGGGTAAGGCTCGATCGTCGGCCTCGATGCCGGCGTGACGGCCGATCTCCAAGGGCGGCGTGGCGCCTGCAACGGGCGTCGCCGGGCCACGGCGTGCGGGCTCGCTCCGAGCTTTCGAGCCCTCGAGCCCCCGAACCCGGGACCTGCCGCTCAACGCAGCGGCAAATGAATCTCGGTGCGCAGGTCGGCCGGCGCCGCATCCATCGGCGTATTCAGATACAGCTCGAACGGCGGTGCGTCCGCGGCTTCGCGGCCCGAGTGACGCAGCCAGTCGCCATACAGCCACTGGTAAGCGGTCTTGAGGTCCGCATACGGCCCGGTATGCAGCAGCACCGCATACTCGCCGCCCGCGATCGTGATGCGCTCGACCGGCGGCGTCGGCTCGACGTCCGGCGCGCCGCCAGCCGGCACGAAGCACGCTTTCGCTCGCAATTGCGCTTCGGGCGTGGTGTCCGGATCGTCGTAGAAGATCCCGATCATCTTCGCGCCGGGGCCGATCAACCCGTGCTGCCCGACCCACGCGCCGATCTGCCCGAACGCGTCGCCGACCTTCAGGTAAGCGCCCGTATGCGCCACCGCATAACCGCGCAATTCCGGCTGCCGCCGGATCTCGACTTCATGCTTGAACATGTCTTCCTCTCCTCGCTGTAACGGATAGACCGGCCGGTGGACCCCGGCGCGCCGGTGCTGCGCGGGCGGCACGCCGTAAGCATCCCGAAATGCGCGTGCGAACGCGTGCGTCGAACCGTAGCCGGCGCGCCGGGCGATCGCGTCGAGCGGCAGCGCCGTGCAGACGAGGTCCTCCGATGCGCGCACGATCCGCATCCGCCGCACCGTCAGCACGATCGACTCGCCGTACAGCGCGCGATAGACGCGCTGCCAGTGATACGGCGACAGGCACGCGATGTCGGCGAGCCGGTTCAGGTCGAGCGTGTCGTCGAGGTGCGTGCGGATGTGGTCGTGAACGCGCGCGATGCGTGCTGCATAGCGGGCCCACGCGCGCGTTTCGGCTTTCGTGTCGACGGTCATGCGTGCGTCCCCCGGCAGGAATCGACGTCACGGTAGCACGCCGCCGATTGATAAATCTTGCGGAGATGCGTAGGCGCACCGAATCCGCCCCTTTTTAATTTCGCCGAAATGGGGTCTCGTCCCCGTCGAGATATGTCTAAAGTTAAAGACGGTGAAATCGGGTGATCGCGTCATTTTTCTCGGGTAAGTTGCTTGGGGCGGCAACGCACGGTTTTCGAAGTACGCAGGTAGTTCGTCGATGTTCAATCGCAACGCCACGTTTTTCGGGAGAAGAAGAAATGGATGCTTCCAGCTTCATCACGTCGCTGCAGACCACGCTAGGCGGATACCTGCCGAAGATTGCCGGCGCGATCGGCATCCTGGTGATCGGCTGGCTGATCGCCGTCGCGGTGCGGGCCGGCGCGCTCCGGCTGCTCAACGCGCTGAAGGTCGATCAGCGGATCAACGAAAGCACCGGCCAGGGCGCGTGCGTCGAGCGGATCATCGCCGGCGGGCTGTTCTGGCTCGTACTGCTCGTCACCGCGGTGGGCATCTTCAACGTGCTCAACCTGTACGCGGTGTCCAATCCGTTCTCGCTGCTCGTCACCCACATCGTCAACTACCTGCCGAACCTGATCGGCGGCGCGGCGCTGACGCTGATCGCGTGGCTGATCGCGTCGCTCTTGCGCAGCCTCGCGAACCGTGCGCTGAAGGCGAGCAAGGTCGACGACAAGCTGTCCGAAAGCGCGGGCATGCAGCCGATGAGCGGCTATCTCGGCGACGTGCTGTTCTGGCTCGTGATCCTGATGTTCCTGCCGGCGATTCTCGCGTCGTTCGCGCTGTCCGGCCTGCTGTCGCCGGTGCAGGGGATGGTCGACAGGCTGCTCGCGATCGTGCCGAACCTGTTCGCGGCCGCGGTGATCGGCTTCGTCGGCTGGGTCGTCGCGCGCGTGCTGCGCGGCCTCGTGACGAACCTGCTGGTTGCCGCCGGCGCCGATCGCCTCACGCAGGGTCTCGACAGCCCGACGCCGGTGCGCGTGTCGAGCCTGATCGGCACCATCGTCTACGTGTTCGTGTTCGTGCCGACGCTGATCTCCGCGCTCGACGCGCTGAAGATCGACGCGATCTCGATTCCCGCCACCAACATGCTGAACCAGTTCCTCGGCGCGGTGCCCGACATCGTCGCGGCGATCGTGATCGTGCTCGTCACGTTCTATTTCGCGCGCTTCGTCGCGTCGCTCGCGCAGAAGCTGCTGGAAGCCGCCGGCGCCGACGGGCTGCCGGCCGTGCTCGGCGTCGAGCGCGTGTTCTCGGGGATCCTGCAGCCGTCGGTGCTGGTCGCGCGGCTGATCGTGTTCTTCGCGATGCTGTTCGCGTCGGTGGAGGCTGCGAACCGGCTCGGCTTCACGCAGGTGCGCGACGTCGTCACGCTGTTCATCGAATTCGGCGGCCATGTGCTGACGGGCGGCGTGATCCTCGTGATCGGCGTGTGGCTCGCGGGCCTCGCGCGCCGCGTGATCGAGCAGGCCGACCGCGAGCACAGCGTGCTGTTCGCACGGATCGCGCAGTTCGCGATCCTCGGCCTGGTGTTCGCGATGGGGCTGCGCGCGATGGGCATCGCCAACGAGATCGTGCAGCTCGCATTCGGCCTCGTGCTCGGCGCGATCGCGGTGGCGGTCGCGCTGTCGTTCGGCCTCGGCGGCCGCGAGGCGGCCGGCAAGCTGCTCGACCGCTGGTTCAACCAGCGCGGCGGCGGTCAGTAACGCTGGTGACGCGTCGGCCGTCCGGCCGCTTCGCGCGGCCGGACGGTGTGTGCATGACGCTCGTGGAGAGCCACCCACCGCCCACCGTTGCCGTCAGCGAAACGTCAGCCGTCATCTTTGCCGAATTTCGATAACACGTCGTTTAATGACTCTCTAGCATCGATTCTCAGTCGCGCGGGCCCGCAGGCCGGCGCCTTTCAGGAGAATCCGATGGAAGCAGAGTCGAATGGCCGGCCCGCCGCCGGCGCCAAGTCGTCCGGCCAGCCCGCGCTGCAGCAGACGCTCGGGACCTGGCAACTGTGGGGCATCGCGGTCGGCCTCGTGATTTCAGGCGAATACTTCGGCTGGAGCTACGGCTGGGCGAGCGCCGGCACGCTGGGTTTCGTCGTCACCGCGCTGTTCGTCGCGGCGATGTACACCACCTTCATCTTCAGCTTCACCGAGCTGACGACGTCGATCCCGCACGCGGGCGGCCCGTTCGCGTATGCGCGCCGCGCGTTCGGCCCGGCGGGCGGCTATCTCGCCGGCGCCGCGACGCTCGTCGAGTTCGTGTTCGCGCCGCCCGCGATCGCGCTCGCGATCGGCGCGTACCTGCATGTGCAGTTTCCGGGGCTCGAACCGAAACACGCGGCGATGGGCGCGTATCTCGTGTTCATGGCGCTGAACATCGTCGGCGTGCAGATCGCCGCGACGTTCGAGCTGGTCGTCACGCTGTTCGCGATCTTCGAGCTGCTGGTGTTCATGGGCGTCGTGTCGCCGGGCTTCGCGTGGAGCAACTTCATGAAGGGCGGCTGGTCGGGCGCCGATCATTTCAGCGTCGGCGCATTCCACGGCATGTTCGCCGCGATCCCGTTCGCGATCTGGTTCTTCCTCGCGATCGAAGGCGTCGCGATGGCCGCCGAGGAGGCGAAGAACCCGAAGCGCTCGATCCCGATCGCGTACGTGGCCGGCATCCTGACGCTCGTCACGCTCGCGATCGGCGTGATGGTATTCGCCGGCGGCGCGGGCGACTGGACCAAGCTCGCGAACATCAACGACCCGCTGCCGCAGGCGATGAAGTACATCGTGGGCGCGAACAGCGGCTGGATGCACATGCTCGTGTGGCTCGGGCTGTTCGGGCTCGTCGCGTCGTTCCACGGGATCATCCTCGGCTATTCGCGCCAGATCTTCGCGCTGGCCCGCGAAGGTTATCTGCCGGAATGGCTCGGCAAGGTGCATCCGCGCTTCAAGACACCGCATCGCGCGATTCTCGCGGGCGGCGTGGTCGGCATCGCCGCGATCTACAGCGACGAGCTGATCCAGTTCGGCGGCCAGACGCTCACCGCGAACATCGTGACGATGTCGGTGTTCGGCGCGATCGTGATGTATATCGTAAGCATGGCGGCGCTGTTCAAGCTGCGCCGCTCGCAGCCGAACCTGGAGCGACCGTTCCGCGCGCCGCTGTACCCGTTCTTCCCGGCGTTCGCGATCGTTGCAGCCCTGATTTGCCTTGCGACGATGGTGTACTTCAACGGGCTGGTGGCGATGGTGTTCGTCGCGTTCCTCGCGCTCGGCTACGCGTACTTCCTCGCGACCCGTTCGCAGCGTGCGAGCGCACCGGGCGACGCGCTGCTCGAGGAATGAGGATGGCCGACCCGAACGGCCGTTCGTGACGGCATGCGGCGCGCCCCGTCGAACGGGCGCGCCGTCGGCGTCAGGCAAGGCAAGGACTGGCAAGGAGATTCGAACGATGTCCTACACGGAGACGATCGGTCCGCGCACGTACCGTTTCGCGGACCTGAAGACGCTGCTCGCGAAGGCGAGCCCGCTGCGCTCGGGCGACCAGCTCGCCGGCGTCGCGGCGGCGAGCGAGGAGGAGCGCGTGGCCGCGAAGATCGCGCTCGCGGGCGTGCCGCTGAAGGCGTTCCTGAACGAAGCGCTGATTCCGTACGAACACGACGAGGTTACGCGCCTGATCCTCGACGATCACGACGCGGCCGCGTTCGCGGAGATCTCGCACCTCACTGTCGGCGACTTCCGCAACTGGCTGCTGTCGCCGGCGGCCGACGGCGCCGCGCTCGAACGGATCGCACCGGGCCTCACGCCCGAGATGGTCGCGGCCGTGTCGAAGCTGATGCGCAACCAGGACCTGATCGCGGCCGCGCGCAAGCGCCGCGTCGTCACGCGCTTTCGCAACACGGTCGGGCTGGCCGGCCGGATGTCGGTGCGGCTGCAGCCGAACCATCCGACCGACGACGTGAAGGGCATTGCCGCGTCGATGCTCGACGGGCTGATGTACGGCTGCGGCGACGCGATGATCGGCATCAACCCGGCGACCGACAGCCTCGCGGCGATCGTGAAGCTGCTCGCGATGATCGACGGGTTCCGCGAACGCTACGGCGTGCCGACGCAGTCGTGCGTGCTCACGCACGTGACCAACACGATCGCGGCGATCGAGAAGGGCGCGCCGGTCGACCTGGTGTTCCAGTCGATCGCGGGCACCGAGAAGGCGAACGCGAGCTTCGGGATCTCGCTCGCGCTGCTCGGCGAGGCGCGCGAGGCCGCGTTGTCGCTCAAGCGCGGCACCGTCGGCAACAACCTGATGTACTTCGAGACGGGGCAAGGTAGCGCGCTGTCGGCGAACGCGCATTTCGGCGTCGACCAGCAGACCTGCGAGGTGCGCGCGTATGCGGTCGCGCGCAAGTTCGATCCGTTCCTCGTGAACACGGTGGTCGGCTTCATCGGGCCCGAATACCTGTACGACGGCAAGCAGATCATCCGCGCGGGGCTCGAGGATCACTTCTGCGGCAAGCTGCTCGGCGTGCCGATGGGCTGCGACATCTGCTACACGAATCACGCGGAAGCCGACCAGGACGACATGGACACGCTGCTGACGCTGCTGGGCGCGGCCGGCATCAACTTCATCATGGGCATCCCGGGCGCGGACGACGTGATGCTGAACTATCAAAGCACGTCGTTTCACGACCAGCTCTACGTGCGCGAGGTGCTCGGCCTGCGCCGCGCGCCCGAGTTCGAGGAATGGCTGGAGACGATGGAGATCGCCGACGCGCGCGGCGCGCTGCGCGCCGCGAGCCCGCGCGTGCCGCTGCTCGCGGGCGCGAACGACTGGATGGGGATTTCGGCATGAGCGACGCCGTCGAAAAGAACCCGTGGGCGCAGCTGAAGTCGTTCACGAACGCGCGGATCGCGCTCGGCCGCGCGGGCAGCAGCCTGCCGACCGCGCCGCTGCTCGCGTTCAACCTGTCGCACGCGCAGGCGCGCGACGCGGTGCACCAGCCGCTCGACGCGGACGCGCTGCGCCGCGAGATCGACGCGGCCGGCTTCGCGACGCTCGGCGTGCAGAGCGCGGCGCCCGACCGCCAGCATTACCTGCGCCGGCCCGATCTCGGCCGCAAGCTGTCCGATGACGGACGCGCGCTGCTGGCCGGCTACGGCGCGGCGCTCGACGACGCGCCGGAGGTGGTGTTCGTGGTCGGCGACGGGCTGTCGGCGTTCGCGGCCGCGAAGCAGGCGCTGCCGCTGCTGCAGGCCGTGTGCCCGCGGCTCGAAGCGGACGGCTGGCGGATCGGCCCGGTGGTGGTCGCGACGCAGGCGCGCGTCGCGCTCGGCGACGAGATCGGCGAACTGCTGCGCGCGCAGGTCGTCGCGATGCTGATCGGCGAACGGCCGGGGCTCAGCTCGCCGGACAGCCTCGGCGTGTACCTGACCTGGGCGCCGAAGGTCGGCTGCCACGACGCGCTGCGCAACTGCATCTCGAACGTGCGACCCGAAGGGCTGCCGCACGCCGCGGCCGCGCACAAGCTGCACTACCTGATGACGCACGCGCGCCGGCTCGGCCTCACGGGCGTCGGGCTGAAGGACGACAGCGATGCGCTGTTGCCGCAGGCGGAAGCGGAGCGGATCGGCGCGGATTGAGGCGGATTGGCGCGGATTGGTGCTGATCGTTGAGGATCGATCGCGCGACCGCGCCGTCCGTCTACTTGAACAGCCGCTCGCACAGGAAGTCGACGAACACGCGCAGCTTCGGCGACAGCTGCCGGCTCGACGGCCACACGATCGAGAACTGCCCCGGCGCGATCCGGTAGTCGTCGAGCACCGTGACGAGCGCGCCCGTGTCCAGCGCGTCGCGCGCGAGGAAATCGGGCATGTAGCCGATGCCGAGCCCCGCCATCACCGCGCCGCGCAGCGCTTCCATGTTGTTGCAGGTCATCGCGGTGCGCAGCTTCAGCGGCGTGCCGTCGTCGGCGGCGAGCGCCCAGTCCTGCAGCTTGCCGGTGGTCGGGAAACAGTAGCGCACGCAATCGTGCGCTTCGAGATCGCGCGGCGCGCGCGGCGTGCCGGCCTGCGCAAGATACGCGGGCGTCGCGCACAGCACGAACGCGAACGGGCCGAGCCGCCGCGACATCAGGCGCGAGTCCGACAGCGGGCCGCTGCGGATCACAGCGTCGAAGCCGCCTTCGACGACATCGACCATCCGGTCGTTGAAATCCAGGTCGAGCTCGACGTCCGGATAGCGCTGCCTGAATTCGGGCAGCACCGGCAGCAGGAACCGATAGCCGATCACCGGCAGGCTCACGCGCAGCTTGCCGCGCGGGCGCTGCGCGGCGGCCGTCACGGTCGCCTCCGCGTCGCGAAAATCCTCGAGGATCCGCTGGCAGCGTTCATAGAAATGGCGCCCTTCGTCGGTCAGCGTGACGCGCCGCGTCGTGCGGTTGAACAGGCGCACGCCGAGCGACTGCTCGAGCCGCGCGATCGTCTTGCCGACGGCGGACGCCGAGATGCCGAGCGCGCGGCCGGCCGCGACGAAGCTGAGCGCTTCGGCGGTGCGGACGAAGGCGGCGATGCCGTTCAGGTTTTCCATCGACGTAGGCGGGCGAGCGGATGCGATGCGGTGAATTGAGGAATTTTAGTCCGTTATATACGGAGCAACGCATTGTTTTTCGGTGATTGAATCGAAATTATCCTTGATCGCGCTTGAGGCGCATCCGCGCCGGCTTTTCGAGGAGCAATGATGGATCACCCGTTTTCAGCCGATTCAGCCACGTCGGCACGCCGGCGCGCGTGGGTGCTGGCCGCCGTCTGCATGGCCGCCGTCGCGCTGCCGCTGTCGTTTTCGGGCGGCGCGGTCGCGACGCCCGCGATCGGCCGCGACCTGCACGGCGGCCCGGTCGCGATGAACTGGATCACCAACGCGTTCATGCTCGCGTTCGGCAGTTTTCTGATGGCGGCGGGCGCGCTGGCCGACCAGTTCGGCCGCAAGCGCCTGTTCGCGATCGGCGTCGGCGGCTTCACGCTGATGTCGGTTGCGCTCGCGTTCGCGCCGTCGATGCTCGCGGTCGACCTGCTGCGCGGCGCGCAAGGGCTCGCGGCGGCCGCGGCGCTCGCGGGCGGCACGGCCGCGCTGGCGCAGGAGTTCGACGGCGCGGCGCGCACGCGTGCGTTCAGCCTGCTCGGCACGACCTTCGGCATCGGGCTCGCGTTCGGGCCGGTGCTCGCCGGCTGGCTGATCGCGCACGGTGGCTGGCGTGCGATCTTCGTCACGGGCGCGGCGGCGGGCGCCTCGTCGCTCGGGTTCGGGCTGCCGCGCATGCACGAGTCGCGCGATCCGCATGCGACGGGGCTCGACTGGCCCGGCACCGCAGCGTTCACCGCCGCGCTCACGCTGTTCACGTTCGGCGTGATCGAGGCACCCGCGCGCGGCTGGACGCATCCGCTCGTCGTTGTGCTGCTGGCGGGCGCGGTGCTCGGCGCGTGCGCATTCGTCGCGATCGAGACGCGCGTCGCGCGGCCGATGCTCGACCTCTCGCTGTTCCGGATTCCGCGCTTCGTCGGCGTGCAGGTGCTGCCGGTGTCGACCTGCTGCTGTTACATCGTGCTGCTCGTCGTGCTGCCGCTGCGCTTCATCGGCATCGACGGTTTCAGCGAAATCGACGCGGGCTGGCTGATGCTCGCGATCTCCGCGCCGATGCTCGTCGTGCCGCTCGTCGCGGCGACGCTCACGCGCTGGCTGTCGGCCGGCGTGATCTCGGGGCTCGGGCTCCTGCTCGCGGCGGCGGGCCTCGTATGGCTGGGCGTCGCGCTGCGCGGCGGCGCGGGGCCGGCGGCGATCGCGCCGATGCTCGCGATCGGCGTCGGGGCCGGCATGCCGTGGGGGCTGATGGACGGGCTGTCGGTCAGCGTCGTGCCGAAGGAGCGCGCGGGGATGGCGACCGGGATCTTCAGCACGACGCGCGTGGCGGGCGAAGGGATCGCGCTAGCGATCGCCGGCGCGGTGCTGGCGACCCTCGCGCACGCCGATTTGCGGCAGGCGGCGACGGGAACATCCGACGCGACGCTGCGGGCGGCCGCGCGCCTCGCGACCGGTGATCTCGCCGGTGCGGCGGCCGGGTTGCCGGGCGTCGGTCGTGCGGCGCTGCTCGCGAGCTACGTGCATGCATTCGATCGGCTGCTGATCGGGCTCGCGGTCGTCACGGGGCTGTGTGCGGTGGTGGTGTTCGCGTTTCTCGGTGCACGGCCGGCAGTGGCGGAAGCGCGCGGCGATGACGGCGAACAGGCGCATACCGACGCGCGGGCGCGTCGCCGGACCGAACCGGCTTGCGTGGAAGCAAGCGGGCGGTGAGTGTGCGGTGAGCGGGGCGTCGTCGGGGGCGCGCAGGTCGACAATCGCGGACCGCGCGCCCGGGCATTTTGCGATCGCGCGAATCCGCGTACCGAAGATCGGCCCCGCGCGCGAATGACCGTAGAGCGTTGCGTCGCCGGGCACACGCTCATCGGGAACGGCGCCGGCGCGCTCCTGCACCGACGACTCGCCCGGCGCGTCACGTTTGCGCAAGCGGCCGCAGCGCCTCATCGGCCCATGCGCGCCCGCCTTGCCGCGACGGCGGCATGGTGCGGCGACTCGCGCCAGCACGAGCGGCCGCAGCGCCTCACCGGCCCAGGCACGCGCGCCGTGCCGCAACGACGGCATGGTGCGGCGCCTCACGCCAGCACGAGCGGCGGCAATTCCGCATCGGCCCGCGCGTGCGCGCTTTCCACGTCAACGACCACATAACGCAGCGCATCCGGCCACAGCTGCGCGCGGCTTCCCGCCTCTTCGTCGATCGTCGCGCGCCCCTGCACGAGCCACGTCGTCTGCCGGACGAAATCGACGAACAGCAGCGCGATCGCCGGATTCACGAGCAGGTTGCCGATCGTGTTGAACAGGTTGTTGCCCGCGAAGTCGGGCAGTACGAGCGTGCGGCGATCGGGCAGGTCGACGAGCGGGGCGAACGAACCGTCCGCGCGCGGCTGCCGGCCGCGATACGAGCAGTCGGCGTCGCCCGCCGCGTTCGCGGTCGCGACGATCAGGAATGCCTGTTCATGGATGAACGCGACGACATCGTCGCTCAAGGGGCCCGGTTGGTTCATGGTTCGGTCGGCGCGTGGCCGATGCGTGCGGATCCGCGTTCCGCACGCAAGCGACATGCCATGCGGCGAGCGTGGCGCGCAGCGGTGCGTGCGCATCTGCGCTGTGAAAAATCCGAACACCCGTCGTACCCGCTGTGCCGTCCCGGTGTTCAGAATCGGGACACTCGTGTTCGGTGCGCCGGCATCGCCCCCGGCGGGCGCCCGGACGCACCGCTCCTGTTCCGTTTTCGCCCGGTTT
Organism: Burkholderia sp. BCC1985; assembly: GCF_905339915.1. Lineage (NCBI taxonomy): Bacteria > Pseudomonadati > Pseudomonadota > Betaproteobacteria > Burkholderiales > Burkholderiaceae > Burkholderia > Burkholderia sp. BCC1985. The sequence continues at coordinate 134,978 of NZ_CAJPGY010000013.1, read as the reverse complement.
GGCACGCATGTTGCGTAAACCGTGCAGCGCGATCCAACCGGCGCTGCATTCACACAAGCACGATGAACAGGAGACATGTATGAACCCGTTTGACCTGAAACAACTGGGCCTCGACGTCGAATACCCGTACCGTCAGCAATACGACAACTACATCGGCGGCAAGTGGGTTCCGCCGGTGAAGGGCGAGTATTTCGAGAACGTGTCGCCGATCAACGGCAAGCCGTTCTGCCGCGTGCCGCGCTCCAGCGCCGACGACATCGAGGTCGCACTCGATGCCGCGCACGCCGCGCGCCGCAAGTGGGGCAAGACGTCGGTCACCGAGCGCGCGAACCTGCTGCTCGCCGCCGCCGACCGGATGGAAAAGAACCTGAAGCTGCTCGCGGTGGCCGAGACGATCGACAACGGCAAGCCGCTGCGCGAGACGATGGCGGCCGACCTGCCGCTCGCGATCGACCACTTCCGCTATTTCGCGGGCTGCATCCGCGCGCAGGAAGGCGGCATCTCCGAGATCGACGACAACACCGTCGCGTATCACTTCCACGAGCCGCTCGGCGTCGTCGGCCAGATCATCCCGTGGAACTTCCCGCTGCTGATGGCCGCGTGGAAGCTCGCACCGGCGCTCGCGGCCGGCTGCTGCGTGGTGATGAAGCCGGCCGAGCAGACGCCCGCGTCGGTGCTGGTGCTGATGGAGCTGATCGGCGACCTGTTCCCGGCCGGCACGATCAACATCGTCAGCGGCTTCGGCAAGGAAGCGGGCGAGGCGCTCGCGACCAGCAAGCGGATCGCGAAGATCGCGTTCACCGGTTCCACGCCGGTCGGCAAGCACATCCTGCGCGCGGCGGCCGAGAGCCTGATCCCGTCGACGGTCGAACTGGGCGGCAAGAGCCCGAACATCTTCTTCGCCGACGTGCTCGACCAGGACGACGCGTTCCTCGACAAGGCGCTCGAAGGCCTCGCGATGTTCGCGCTCAACCAGGGCGAAGTGTGCACGTGCCCGTCGCGGATCCTGATCCAGGAATCGATCTACGAACGCTTCATCGAGAAGGCCGTCGCGCGCGTCGAGCGCATCAAGGGCGGCCACCCGCTTGACCTGCAGACGATGATCGGCGCGCAGGCGTCGCAGCAGCAGCTCGACAAGATCCTGTCGTACATCGACATCGGCCGCGACGAAGGCGCGCAATGCCTGACGGGCGGCGAGCGCACGGCACCGGCTGCCGACCTCGGCACGGGCTATTACGTGAAGCCGACGATGCTGTTCGGCAACAACAAGATGCGCGTGTTCCAGGAAGAGATCTTCGGGCCGGTCGCGTCGGTGATGACGTTCAAGGACGAGCAGGAGGCGATCGAACTCGCGAACGACACGTTCTACGGGCTCGGCGCGGGCGTGTGGACGCGCAACGGCACGCGTGCGTACCGGATGGGCCGCGAGGTCGAGGCCGGCCGCGTGTGGACCAACTGCTACCACCTGTACCCGGCGCACGCGGCGTTCGGCGGCTACAAGCAGTCCGGCATCGGCCGTGAGACGCACAAGATGGCGCTGTCGAACTATCAGCAGACGAAGTGCCTGCTGGTCAGCTACCAGGCCGAGGCGCTCGGGTTCTTCTGATCGCCGCAGCAGGGGGCGAAGTGCCGGGGCCGGCCGGGCGGCAGCGCAACGCTGCCCGGTACGGCGGCCGGTGCCGGACGACGGCGACGCGTCCGGTGCCGGCTTGCCGTGGAAGGTGCGGCGGTCGGGCAGCTGGCTGTCCAGCCGCCGGGCGGCGTCCGCGGCGAGGCGGCAATGCGCTGGCGCCGGTTCGTCCGGCACTTCGCCGTTTTCGTGTTCCGACCTTCGATACGGGCGTCGGCATTCGCACCGGCCGGTGCGCGTTCGCGCCCGTATCGTGCCCGTATCGCACCCCGATGGCCCCGACGGAAACCAGCATGCCAGAACTGCCCGGATCCTATCCGCGTCACCCGGTGTTTCACGCGGGCGAGCTCGACGCGCATCACCGCTTCGGCGTCGCTGACGAAGCCGAGCGGATGAGCGACGTCGTGACGACGCGGCTGAGCATCGGTGTGCGCCAGTTCGTCGAATCGCAGCCGTTCATGTTCGTCGGCACGACGAGCGGCGGCCCGGCCCCGGCGCGCATGACCTGCGACATCGTGCAGGGCATGCGCGACGCGAACGACGATCTATGGCCGGTCGTGCGCGTGATCGACACGAAGACGCTGCGCTTCGCGCTGCCGGCGCACGGCGGCCACCGGCTCGATGCGCTGGCGTGCGACGGCTGCGGCGTCGGGCTGCTGTTCATCGATTTCGTGCGCGGCATCCGCTACCGGATCAGCGGCCGCGCGACGTTGCGCACCGATCTGCCGGAAGCGGACGCGGCGCCCTGGCCGGCGGGCAGTCCGATCGTCGAACTGGCGGTTGCGCAGGCGTACGGCAACTGCGGCACGCGGGTCGTGCGGTTGCGGCCGGGCGCGTAGCGCGTCGCCGGGCGGCCGGCGGCACGCATGCCGCACCCGCGCGGTGCGCGGCATGCCGCCTCCGGGTGCGCCCGCATGGCGCGCATCGGCCGCACGGCGTTGAATGACGGGCTTGTCGCCGGACAACGCGGATCGGCACCGGACTTGCGTGTTGGACGTGGTCCCGGGCGGGTGAGGAGAACATGATGGGTCAACGAGTGGAGTGCATGGCCGAGCCGACGGCCGAGGACACGCGGTGCAGCGCGCAGGGCGACGACGCGCTGGCCGGCCAGGCCGTGGTCAGCGTCGCGCACGACGCCGACGAGCAGGCGCGCAACCTGATCGGCTGGCGGCAGACCTACGACCAGCTCGCGGCCGGCCGCTTCGTCGGCACGCTGACCGAGCTGCCGCTCGACACGATGAAGCTGTTTCGCGAATCGACGAGTCACCTGCTGCGGCAGGCGTGCGAGGTGCGCGGCGACGCATACTGGTTCGGCATCCCGCTGACGAGCGACGGCACCGCGCGGGTCGATGCGTGCCGCATCGGCCCCGGCGCGCTCGCGTTCCGGCCCGGCAACGTCGAATTCGAATTGCTGACACCCGCGCAGTTCTCGATCTACGGCGTGGTCGTGCGTGGCGACGTGCTGCGCCGCTACGCGGAGGAAGTCGAACACCGTGCGCTCGACGAGCGGCTGTTCGCGCAGCGCGTGATCCAGATCGGCGATACGCGGCTCGCGCGCCTGTGCGCGCTGCTCGGCCGCCGCCTCGACGGCGCGGCGGCCGCGGGCGGGCCGCTGCCCGACGCACAGCGCGACGACCTGCAGGCCGAGGTGCTGGCCGCGCTGTTCGACGCGTGCGCGCAACCGGCTGACGACGGGGCGGGCGGCGCCCCGTCGACACGGCGCTGGATTGTCGAGCAGGCGCGCGAGTACGTGCTCGCACACCGCACGCGCCCGGTCGGCGTCCCCGAGCTGTGCGAGCAGTTGCACGTGAGCCGGCGCACGCTGCAGTACTGTTTCCAGGACGTGCTCGGCATGGCGCCCGCGACCTATCTGCGCACGCTGCGGCTGAACGGCGCGCGGCGCGACCTGTGCGGGCGGGCGGCCGGTTCGGTGCAGGACGTCGCGGAGGCGTGGGGCTTCTGGCACCTAAGCCAGTTCGCGACCGACTATCGGCGGCTGTTCGGCAAGCGGCCGTCGGAGACGCTGCGCGAGCGGGCGGTGACGGTGGCAGCCGGGTGAGGCGGGCGGCGGCGCGCGGATGCCGCGGTGCGTCCGGTCATCCGGGCGACTCCCTTTTCTCCATCCCTATCCGGCGGTAGCCGCCGCTTCGCGCGGCGCAGGCCACGGCAAGGCATCCCAGTCGATCGCCCGGTAAGCGGCTTCGACCGCCGCGAGGTCGTCCGGCCGCTCGCTGCGATGCAGCCCGTGCAATGCGTCCGGCACATCGAGCGCGACCGGGACGCAGTGCGGATAGTCGCGCACGCGCAGCGCCGGGCCGATCGTCGTGAAACAGCCGAGCGTCGGCACGTCGAAACCGTCGGCGAGATGCAGCGCGGCCGTGTCGGGCGCGAACAGCACGCTCGCGCCGCTGACCCAGGCAATGAAGCGCGCGGTATCGGCCGCGTCGCGGCTCACGTCGACATAGGCCGGATGCGCGACGGGGCCGAAGCCGACCACCGGCAGCCCGTAACGCCGCGCGAGCCGCTCCACGAAAGCCGCGCGCAGTGCCGGCGGCACGCTGCGCACTGCAGTGCTCGCGCTCGGGCAGAACAGCACGTACGGCCGCCGCCATTCGGCCGGCAGGGCGGGCAGGGCCAGCCGCGCGAGCCAGCGATTGCGCTTCGCGGCGGCCGGCACCGTGGCCGGGTCCGCGCCGAGCGCGTCGAGGAAGAAATCGATCATCGGCTGTCGCGCGAAAGCGGGCCAGTACAGGTGATTGCCGAGATCGATGCGCGGCGCGTGCTCGGGCAGTGTGTCGGCGGCGCACGGCAGCGCACGCGACGGCGCGACGACGTCGGCGGCGAGCGCATACAGCGCGGCGACGTAGCGCGGCGTGCGGGCCGGCCGGTAGAGCGTGAAGCGCAGGCCGGGATGCATCACGCGCAGCGCGGCGAGCGCGGTCAGCCCGATCACCGAGTCGCCGAGCGCGACGCCCATTCCGTTGATCACGTACACGTCCGCCGTGCGGCCGTAGTCGAGCCGGAACGGACGGTGGGCGGCGTGCAGCAGGCCGAGCGCCGGCGCGGCCGGCACGTGATCCTCCGCGGCGGCGCCGCCGTGCTCGAGGTCGTAGGGGGCGACGAGCGTGCCGTCGGGCGCGAGCAGCGTGCCCGGATGCGTCAGCGCGTCGTCGCGCGACAGCGCGAGGCTGGCCGGCGCGGCGCGCATTTCCATGGTCACGCGCCGCGCGCGCGGCGGCCCTGCTCGCGGATCTGCTCGAGCGTCGCGGCCGGCGTGCTGGCGTCCTGCGGGATGCGGATCTCGATCAGCGCCGGCAGCCCGCAGGTCAGTGCGCGCTCCAGTGCCAGCGCGAAGTCGGCGGTGCGCTCGACCGTCTCGCCATGCGCGCCGAACGCGCGCGCATACGCGGCGAAATCGGGGTTCGTGAGCCCGGTGCCGTGCACGCGCCCCGGATAGTTGCGCTCCTGATGCATGCGGATCGTGCCGAAATGCCCGTTGTTGACGACGATGGCGACGATGTTCAGCCCGTACTGCATCGCGGTCGCGAGTTCGTTGCCGGCCATCATGAAGCAGCCGTCGCCGGCGAGCGCGACGACGGCCCGCGACGGATACAGCGACTTCGCGGCGAGCGCGGCGGGCAGCCCGTAGCCCATCGCGCCGCTGGTCGGCGCGAGCTGCGAGCGAAAGTGCCGGTACGCGAAGTGTCGATGCAGCCAGATCGCGTAGTTGCCGGCGCCGTTGGTCAGGATCGCGTCGTGCGGCAGGCGCTCGCGCAACTGCACCATCACGTCGCCGAGCTGGACGTCGCCGGGCATCGGCAGCGGCGCGTGCCATTCGCGGTACGCGCGGTGCGCGTCGGCGGCCGTGCCGGCCCACACGGGGTGCGCCGGCGGTTCGAGCGCCGCGAGCGGCGCCGCGATTTCCGGCATCCCGGACACGATCGGCAGGTCGGCCGCATACACGCGGCCGAGCTCGTCCGCGCCCTGGTGCACGTGGATCAGCGTCTGGCGCGTCTTCGGGATGTCGAGCAGCGTGTAGCCGCCCGTCGTCGCTTCGCCGAGACGCGGGCCGAGCACCAGCAGCAGGTCGGCGTCGCGGATCCGCTTGGCGAGCGCGGGATTGATCCCGAGGCCGACGTCGCCCGCGTAGTTCGGGTGCGCGTTGTCGAAGGTGTCCTGGAAGCGGAACGCGCACGCGACCGGCAGTTGCCAGCGCTCGACGAAGGTGCGCAGGTTCGCGCATGCGTCGGGCGTCCAGCCGCTGCCGCCGACGATCGCGAACGGCCGCTCGGCGCGCGCGAGCCGTTCGCGCAGCTCGTCGACCTGCGCGGCCGACGGCGCGGCCGCGACGCGTTTCGCGGCCGGCACGACGGGCTGCGGCGCGCACGCGTCGGACAGCACGTCCTCGGGCAGCGCGAGCACGACCGGGCCGGGCCGGCCGGACGTCGCGACGTGGAAGGCATGGCTCAGGTATTCGGGAATGCGGCGCGGGTCCTCGATCTGCGCGACCCATTTCGCCATCTGGCCGAACATCCGGCGGTAGTCGATTTCCTGGAAGGCTTCGCGGTCGAGGTGCTCGCGCGCGCACTGGCCGACGAACAGGATCATCGGCGTCGAATCCTGGAATGCGGTGTGCACGCCGATCGACGCGTGGGTCGCGCCGGGCCCGCGCGTGACGAACGCGATGCCGGGGCGGCCGGTCAGCTTGCCGACCGCTTCCGCCATGTTCGCGGCCGCCGCTTCGTGGCGGCAGACGACCGTCTGGATCCGCGCGGTGTCGTCCGCCAGCGCATCGAGTACGGCGAGAAAGCTCTCGCCCGGCACGCAGAACACGCGTTCGACGTGATTGGCGAGCAACGCATCGACGAGCAGTCGCGCGCCGGTGGTGGCGCGCTGCTCGAGATCCTTGGAATGCGACATGGGCTGCCGTCTCCCTGGGTAGCGGGATGTACAGATTACGCCTGTTGTCGGGGCGCCGGCACGCTGGCCGGTGAAAAGTGTCGGAACGCGGGGAGCTCGGGTCGTGGATGTTGCACGTTTGCCGGTGCGGCTCGCCGAACGGCCAGCTTGTGCGCGCTGGGCCAAGAGTGAAAAGTGGACACGATGGGAGTCGGGATGAATGCTTGTCCCGGCAGGGAAATCGAACCCCAAGCAATAATAAAGTGGGATGCCATTCAATAGTAAAATTTTGGCCAACGGATGGTTAACTGGATCGAGGATCACCATGGCAACCGAAACGATCGATCAAAAGACGCTGACGGAACTGGTCGAAGCCGGCGCCGTGCACGCGGCCCGTGTAGTTGGCTGCGGCAGCGGGTGGACGATCTCGGCTCGTTGCGGCACGAACGAACGCTTTCTGTCGGCCAAACGCGGCGACGTGCGGGTGTTTCGCCGCTTTGAAACGCTGGTCGGCTTTCTGCGCGACATCGGCATCAGCCGTTTCGATGTGGATGCGTCGGAGTTCGACCCGGATGCGGCCGGCCGGGCGACCCGGCCCGATCGGGCGGCCGCGATGAGGGCGGCACACGAGGCAGCGGCCCACGATCGCTGGTTTCGCGAGCAGGTGCAGCAGGCGCTGGACGATCCGCGCGCGTCGATTCCGGACGCGGAGGTGAGCGTCGACTTCGCGTCGCGCCGTGCGGCGCTGCGTGAACGGCTCGCGGGCAGGCGAGGGGATGCTTCTTGACCTTCGCGCTGCACTGGAATCCGAAGGCGTACGAGGATCGCGCCGTGATCATGGACTACATCGGCGAGGACGACCCGCAGGCCGCAAGCGAACTCGACGAACTGCTGGAACAAAGGGCCGCCACGTTGCCGGCCCGTGCAGAGCCGTATCGGCAAGGGCGAGTGGCCGGCACGCGCGAACTGGTGGTCGCGCCGAACTACGTGCTCGTGTATCGCATCAGACCGGCTGAGGGGATCGTCGAGATCCTCCGCGTGCTGCATGCGCGACGGCAGTGGCCGTGATGCCCGATATCCGCGAGTCGGCGTCGAGCGGCGGATGAAGGATTTCAAGGGAACGCATGTTATGTACACACACGGATTTACATCGCAGACCGCATCGGATAATGTACATCCCATGTACATCCATGCGGAGATCGACATGCACACGACGAAGGTATTTCGGAACGGCAATTCGCAGGCCGTGCGAATTCCCGCCGACCTCGCCTATGAGCGCAGTGATATCGAACTGGAAATCGAGCGTATCGGTGACGAAATCCGTATTCGACCGATACGGCGGCCGTTGACCCGCGTACTCGAGAAATTCGCGAAATTCGGGCCGGATTTCATGGCCGAAGGGCGCGGCGACCAGGAGCAGGCCGATCGCGAGGAGCTGTAATGCCGCGCTACATGCTCGACACCAACATGTGCATCTATCTGATGAAGAACCAGCCTGAGCAAGTCGCGAAACGATTTGCGCAGTGCTACACGGGAGATGTGGTGATGTCGGCGATCACGTATGCCGAGCTCGAGTACGGCGTCGCCGCATGTGCGAATCCTGCGCGGGAGCGTCGCCATCTCGCCGCGCTGATCGACGATATCCCCGTTGCTCCGTTCGACGTCGCGGCGGCGCAAGCGTATGGTCCGGTCCGCGACGCAACCCGCGAGCGGAAGAAGGATCATCTCGACAAGCTGATCGCCGCGCATGCGGTGTCGCTCGACGTCGCGCTCGTGACCAACAACGAGCGGGATTTCGTCAGCTATCCGGGATTGCGGCTGGAGAACTGGCTGAACGATTGATGGCGGTGATTGTGTCCGACGGTCATGCGGGATATCGATCCACCCGCATGACCGCCGGACCCGGCATCAGCACTCGACGATATTCACCGCCAGCCCGCCGCGCGACGTTTCCTTGTACTTCGTCTTCATGTCGGCGCCCGTCTCGCGCATCGTCTTGATCACCGAGTCGAGCGACACGTAGTGCGAGCCGTCGCCGCGCAGCGCCATGCGCGCTGCATTGACGGCCTTCACCGACGCCATCGCGTTGCGCTCGATGCACGGGATCTGCACCATCCCGCCGACCGGGTCGCAGGTGAGGCCGAGGTTGTGCTCCATCCCGATCTCGGCCGCGTTCTCGACCTGGCGCGGCGTGCCGCCGAGCACGGCCGCGAGCGCGCCGGCCGCCATCGAGCACGCGACGCCCACTTCGCCCTGGCAGCCCACTTCCGCACCCGAAATCGACGCGTTGAGCTTGTACAGGATGCCGATCGCGGCGGCGGTCAGCAGGAAGTCGATCACGCCCTGTTCGTTCGCGCCCGGCGTGAAGCGCGTGTAGTAGTGCAGCACGGCCGGGATGATGCCGGCCGCGCCGTTGGTCGGCGCGGTGACGACGCGGCCGCCGGCCGCGTTTTCCTCGTTGACCGCGATCGCATACAGGTTGATCCAGTCGACCATCGACAGCGGATCCTGCAGCGCACGCTCGGGATTGCCGGTCAGCGCGCGATACAGCTGCGGCGCACGGCGCTTGACCTGGAACGGGCCGGGCAGGTTCCCGTCGGCTTCCGGGTTGCCGATCCCGCAGCCGCGCGACACGCACGACTGCATCACGGCCCAGATCTTCAGCAGCCCGTCGCGCGTTTCTTCCTCGGTGTGCCACGCGCGCTCGTTTTCCCACATCAGCTGCGCGATCGACTTGCCGGTCGACTCGGTCAGCGCGAGCAGCTCGGCGCCGGTGCGGAACGGATGCGTCATCTGCTCGGCCGCGCTCAGCACCTTCGTGTTCGGCGCACCGGCCGTCACGACGAAGCCGCCGCCGACGGACAGGTAGGTGCGCTCGACCAGCACGTCGCCGTTCGCGTTGGACGCGCGCAGCTTCATGCCGTTCGGGTGTTCGGGCAGCGCCTGCCGGTAGAACGCGATGTTCTCCTTCAGCACGAACGGCACCGGATGCGTGCCGAGCAGCGCGAGCTTCTTCGACTTGCGGACGTCTTCCAGACGCGCGTCGATCGTCTCGGGGTCGACGGTGTCGGGCGCGTCGCCGAGCAGGCCGAGCATCACGCCGCGGTCGGTGCCGTGGCCCTTGCCGGTCGCACCGAGCGAGCCGTACAGCTCGACCTTCACGCTGGCCGTCGCGTCGAGCATCCCGTCGCGCTCGAGGCCCTGCACGAACATCAGCGCCGCGCGCATCGGTCCGACCGTATGCGAACTGGACGGGCCGATGCCGATCTTGAAGAGGTCAAACACGCTGACTGCCATCTTGATACCTGCCTTGCTTTAAGAATAATGCTAGCGCGCCTGCAATGGCAGGCACGCGGCGAGCCATGCGGGCGGCATGGGGGAGAGTTGCCGCGCGACGCGCGCATAGCGCCCGTCGAGACGCGCGGCCAGATGAAAGAGTTCGGTGGCGTTTTTCGGGTCCCACTGCCCCGTATAACCCGGCAAGCCGGCCTCGCGGCGCTTCGCGTCGAACGGCACCGGCGAATTCACGAATTCCTCGTGCGTTTTCTCGCCGAGCGCGTACGGCACGAGCCAGTCGAGCGCGGCCGCGAGCGTCGCGCCGTTCGCGCCGCGCTCGCGCAGCCAGTTGCGGTTGAAGCGGCGCGCGGCGAGCGCGGCCGTCACCAGCGGTTGCAAGTCGTACACCGCGTAATGCAGCGCATCGCGTTCCTCGAAATCCCAGGTCTTGCCGTCCGGGCCGATGTTGTCGGCGAGATGCTCGACGAACAGCCGCTGCGCGGCGTTCATCATCTTGCGGTCGCCGAGCGTGAACGCGGACAGCGCGATCAGCTTGATCCGGTGGCTCTGCCAGTTGTTGCGCCAGGTGCCGGCGAGCGGGCGCTTCTGCGCGTCGATCTGCGCGACGTAACCGGCGCCGAGCTTCGCGATGAACGCCGCCGTCGCGTTACGCGTCTTGACCGGCAGCGCGCTCGCCGTCATGTCGTACGCGATGATCAGGCTGTCGAAGCGCGTCTCGTCGATCGGGTTGAAGCCCGGCTGATAGGTCGACACCCACGCGGACAGGAAGCGGTCGACGAGCTGCAGGTAGCGCGGCGCATTGGTCACGCGCCACGCGAGCGCGGCGTCGCGCATCAGCTCCATGTCCTTCAGCGCGTCGGCGCTCTGGTCGTAGATGCCTTCGTGCGGCAGCGTGCCCTCGGTGTGCACGCGCGCCATTGCCTTCGGCTGCTCGCCGATGCGCGCGTCGACGCTGCGGATCAGTGCCTGCACGCCCGGCTCGGCCTGCGTCGTCTCGCTCGCCTGCAACGCGGGCGCCGCGCAGAAATTCATCGCCGCGCGCGCGCTGCCGGCCGTGCCGAGGCCGGCGGCCAACGACAGCGACGCGACGAGCAGCGGCACGACGCGGCGCGTGCGCGGCCGCTCCTGCGTGGCACCCTGGCCCGGAAACATCGGACGCACCATGCGGAACTCCTTGATTGGCTGGATCGCGTGTGATGTTAGCCGGATTGGCGGGCAAACGTGAATCGATCGGGCAGGCAGCGGACGCAAAAACCGCACGCAACCGAGGGTTGCGTGCGGTGTGGTCACGGCCGGACTCCGGAGCGCGGCGAGCGTTATGCGTAGTCCGACACCGGCACGCACGAGCAGAACAGGTTGCGGTCGCCGTAGGCGTTGTCCGCACGGCCGACCGGCGGCCAGTACTTGTTCGTGCCGAGCGACGCGACCGGGTACGCCGCCTGCTCGCGCGAGTACGCGTGCGGCCATTCGTTCGCGGTGACGACGGCTGCCGTGTGCGGCGCGTGACGCAGCGGGTTGTCCTCGCGGTCGGCGCGGCCTTCCTCGACGGCACGGATTTCCTCGCGGATCGCGATCATCGCGGCGATGAAGCGGTCGAGTTCTTCCTGCGATTCCGATTCGGTCGGCTCGACCATCAGCGTGCCCGGCACCGGGAAGCTCATCGTCGGCGCGTGGAAGCCGTAGTCCATCAGGCGCTTCGCGACGTCGTCGACGCTGATGCCGCTCGTTTCCTTGAGCGGACGCAGGTCGAGAATGCACTCGTGCGCGACCAGCCCGCCCGGGCCCGAATACAGCACCGGATAGTGCGGCGCGAGGCGCTTCGCGATGTAGTTCGCGTTGAGGATCGCGGTTTCCGTCGCGGCGGTCAGGTTCTTCGCGCCCATCATCGCGATGTACATCCACGAGATCGGCAGGATCGACGCCGAGCCGTACGGCGCGGCCGACACCGCGCCGATGCCGTCTTCCGCACGCGCGTAGCCGGTCGAACGCTGGTTCGGCAGGAACTTCGCGAGGTGCGCGCCGACCGCGACCGGGCCGACGCCCGGGCCGCCGCCGCCGTGCGGGATGCAGAAGGTCTTGTGCAGGTTCAGGTGCGACACGTCGCCGCCGAACTGGCCCGGCGCGGTCAGGCCGACCATCGCGTTCATGTTCGCGCCGTCGACGTACACCTGGCCGCCGTGCGCATGCACGATCTCGCAGATCTCGCGGACGTTCTGCTCGAACACGCCGTGCGTCGACGGATACGTGATCATGATCGCCGCGAGGTCGTTCGCGTGCTGCTCGGCCTTCGCCTTCAGGTCGGCGATGTCGACGTTGCCCTGCGCGTCGCACGCGACGACCACGACCTTCATGCCGGCCATGTGCGCCGACGCCGGGTTCGTGCCGTGCGCGGAGGCCGGGATCAGGCACACGTCGCGATGCGCTTCGCCGCGCGATGCGTGGTAAGCGTGGATGATCAAGAGGCCCGCGTATTCGCCCTGCGAGCCGGCGTTCGGCTGCAGCGACACGGCCGCATAGCCGGTCGCGGCGACGAGCATCTGCTCGAGCTGGTCGATCATCTCGCGGTAGCCGACGGTCTGCTCGGCCGGTGCGAACGGATGGATCCGGCCGAATTCGGGCCACGTGACCGGCAGCATTTCCGACGTCGCGTTCAGCTTCATCGTGCACGAACCGAGCGGGATCATCGAACGGTCGAGCGCGAGATCCTTGTCTGACAGGCTGCGCAGGTAGCGCAGCATTTCGGTTTCGGAATGGTGGCGGTTGAACACGTGGTGCGTCAGGTACGCGCTCGTGCGCTCGAGGCCGGCCGGCAGCACGGCGACGCCGCCGAGGCCTGCGTCCAGCGCGTCCACGGCCGGCGCGGTGCCGCCCGCGGCCTGCGCGAACACGGCGAGGAGATCGGCGAGGTCGTCGCGGGTCGTCGTTTCGTCGACCGACACGCCGACTTGCGTGTCGCTCACGCGACGCAGGTTGATGCGCTTGGCCTTCGCGAATTCGTGGACCTGCGCGGTGCGTGCGCCGGTATCGATCGTCAGCGTGTCGAAGAACGTGTCGTTGACGGTCGCGAAGCCGAGCTGCTTCACGCCGGCGGCGAACAGCGCCGCGATGCGGTTCACGCGCAGCGCGATCGTCTTCAGGCCGTGCGGGCCGTGGTAGACCGCGTACATGCTCGCCATGATCGCGAGCAGCGCCTGCGCGGTACACACGTTCGACGTCGCCTTCTCGCGGCGGATGTGCTGTTCGCGCGTCTGCAGCGCGAGGCGCAGCGCGGGCTTGCCCTGCGCGTCGACCGTCACGCCGACCAGGCGGCCCGGCATCTGGCGCTTGAATTCGTCACGCACGGCCATGTAAGCGGCGTGCGGGCCGCCGAAGCCCATCGGCACGCCGAAGCGCTGCGTGTTGCCGACCGCGACGTCCGCGCCCCATTCGCCGGGCGGCGTCAGCACGGTCAGTGCGAGCAGGTCGGCCGCGACGACCACATGGCCGCCGGCCGCGTGGATCGCTTCAGTGAGCGCGCGGTAGTCGCGCACGTCGCCGTACACGCCCGGGTACTGGAGCAGCACGCCGAACGCGTTCGCCTGCGCGGCGTCGGCCGCCGGGCCCGTCTTGACCTCGATGCCGATCGGCAGCGCGCGCGTGCGGATCACTTCGAGCGTCTGCGGCAGCACGTCGTCGGCGACGTAGAACACGTTCGACGCCGGCTTGCCGGTGCGCTGCAGCAGCGTCATCGCTTCGGCCGCGGCGGTTGCTTCGTCCAGCAGCGAGGCGTTCGAGATCGCGAGGCCCGTGAGGTCGGCGACCATCTGCTGGAAGTTCAGGAGCGCCTCGAGGCGACCCTGGGAAATTTCGGGCTGGTACGGCGTGTAGGCCGTGTACCACGCCGGGTTTTCGAGCACGTTGCGCAGGATCACGGCCGGCGTGTGCGAGTCGTAATAGCCCTGGCCGATATACGAGCGGAACACCTGGTTCTTGTCCGCGAGGGCGCGCAGCGCGGCGAGGGCTTCGGCCTCGCTCTTCGGTTGCGCGAACGGGCCGAGCGGCAGCGTTTCGGCGCGGCGGATCGAGGCCGGGATCACGGCGTCGATCAGGGCGGCGCGCGACGCGAAGCCGAGCGTGTCGAGCATGGCCTGCTGGCTGGCGGCATCGGGGCCGATGTGGCGTTCTGCGAACGCGTCGTGCGTTTCGAGCGCGGCGAGCGAGAGGGGCGTGCGGTTCATCAGGCGGTCCGGGTGTTCGAGCTTCATGGCGTGACTCTGGTCCCGCGCGGGCCGAGGCCGGCCCCGCGCGGTTCGGGTAAGGAAAATTAGTCGATCAGCTTGCTGTAGGCGTCAGCGTCGATCAGCTTGTCGGTCGACGCGCCGGCCGCGAGCTTGATCTTGAAGAGCCACACGCCGTATGCGTCGCTGTTCACTTCTTCCGGCGAGTCGGCGGCTTCTTCGTTGATGGCGACGACTTCGCCGGACACCGGCGAGTAGATGTCGGATGCCGCCTTCACCGATTCGACGACGCCGACGGCGTCGCCCGCGTTCACCGACTTGCCGACTTGCGGCAGCTCGAGGAAGACGATGTCGCCGAGCGTGCTCTGCGCGTGATCGGTGATGCCGACCGTCAGCGTGCCGTCGGCTTCGGTGCGGACCCACTCGTGTTCGTCGGTGTACTTCAGATCGGCCGGGACGTTGCTCATCGGATGCTCCTGGATAAAAGGGTGTGTTCGTTATGCTGGCGCGCCGCCGGGGCGCGCCGGGTGTGGTTGCGCCGGGCGCCATTTCCCGGCTTCGCGGCAGGCGGCCTCCCGGTCGCCTCCCGGTCGTTACGCAGCGAGGACCTTGCCGTTGCGCACGAACGGCAGTTTTACCACGCGCGCGGGAAGTTGCTTGTCTCGAATCTGCACATGGACCGTGTCGCCGACCTGGACGGCCGCCGGCACGCGCGCGAATGCGATCGACTCCTGCATCGACGGCGAGAACGTGCCGCTCGTGATCTCGCCTTCGCCGTGCGGCGTGACGACCTTCTGGTGCGCGCGCAGCACGCCGCCTGCCTTGCCGTTTTCCTTCTGCAGGATCAGGCCGACGAACGCGGCGCGCGTGCCGTTTGCCTCGAGCGCGGCGCGGCCGACGAACTCGCGCGGCGCCGACAGGTCGACCGTCCACGCGAGGCCCGCGTCGAGTGGGGACACGGTGTCGTCCATGTCTTGGCCGTACAGGTTCATGCCGGCCTCGAGGCGCAGCGTGTCGCGCGCGCCGAGCCCGCACGGGCGCACGCCGTTTTGCTGCAGCGCGTTCCACAGCGCTTCGACGTGCACGGCCGGGACGATCACCTCGAAGCCGTCTTCGCCCGTGTAGCCGGTGCGCGCGACGGTGAGGTCGCCGAACGGCGTGCCGGCGACCTGCGCGGCGTTGAACGGCTTCAGCTCGCTGGTCGCGGCGCGCGCGGCGGGCACCGTCGTCCAGACCTTTTCACGGGCGTTCGGGCCCTGAACGGCGACGATCGCGAAATCGCGGCGCGGCGCGATGGTCAGGCCGTAGCCGCCTTGTTCGTTGAGCTGGTTGAACCACGCGATGTCCTTCTCGGCCGTGCCGGCGTTGACGACGACGCGGAAGAAGTCTTCGGTGAAGTAATAGACGATCAGGTCGTCGATGACGCCGCCCTGCGGATTGAGCAGGCACGAGTAGAGCGCCTTGCCGGGGATCTTGAGCTTGCCGACGTTGTTCGCGATCGCGTGCTCGAAGAACGCGCGCACGCGGCTGCCGGTGAAATCGACGACGCACATGTGCGACACGTCGAACATGCCGGCGTCGGTGCGCACGGCTTCGTGTTCTTCGATCTGCGAGCCGTAGTTGACGGGCATGTCCCAGCCGCCGAAGTCGACCATGCGGGCATTGAGCGCGCGGTGCGCGGCGTTGAGCGGGGTTTGATTCAGTGCAGTCATCGAGGCCTCAGGCAAGGCGCTTGCGCGCGGGTCAGAACGGCCATGTGCCGACCGTCGCGGCCTTGGGGCCTGCGAAACGATCCGGTACATGCCCCTCTGTCCTCGATACCTGAGAGATTGCGCCGCGGCCACGAGCCGGCGAACGCGCGCCCCTTCGGTGGGCAGCCTGCCCGCGCAGCCAATGTGCTGCGGGCTACTGCCGCTCTCCAGAGTGCGGGGAGTGCGGCCCGCGCAATGCGCGGACGGGATTCCCCGACGCGGTCGGTCCTTTTGCCTGAGAGTTTGCGGGTGTGCCCCTTCGGCGGCGCGACCGGCGTTGCTGCTACGCGGTCACACGCTCTCCCGACGCGTGCGGGCGACTGTACGCGAGCGGGTGGGCATTGTCAATTTGAGCAAAAGAATGTCGCTTCGCGACAAGCGGCGGCGTGCGGCGCCGCCGCTTCTGCCGGCACCGGCGGGCGCCGGCATGGCCGGGATTACTCGCCGATCGCGCGCGCGGCCGTGTCGAGTTCCTGGTTCAGCACGCGCTGCTCGTCGCCGGACAGGCCGCCGTTGTGCTGGCCCGACATGTCGTTCGCTTCCTGGCGGATCACGTCGAGGCGGTGGTGCAGCTGCGCGCCGTACGGCGGCGGGTAGTAGCCGCCGTTCACGCGCGCGTCGATGCGCCGGTGCAGGTTGTCGATCCGGCCCTGGACCTCCTGCAGGCGATCGTTCGCGACGACCTGCGGATTCGGCCGCGGCGGGGGCGGGGGCGCCTGTCGGGCCGGCCGCTGCGGCTGCACGACGCAGGCCGCGAGCGAGGAAACCAGGACGCAGCATGCCGCTGCGCGAATCAACCGTTGCATCACATTCTCCTGACGGTTTGGTGTCGGATCGACTTTTTGAGAAACGCGTCAGACCGGACGACCGCTGACTTTCGTTCCCGCACCATTTGTAACGGAATGTTCGGGATCGTGGCGCCGTGGCGGCTGACGGGTGGCCGCAGCCGGGGGCGGCGCGGCGCGAGGTGGCGGCTGCGGCCGGGGCGACGACCCGGCCGGCGGCCGTCAGACGGTGCGACGCACGAACGGTACCCGGCGGCCTTCGTGCTCGCTCTGCGCGGCGAGCTCGATGATCGTCATCACGTCGACGGCGTCCTGCGGCGTGACCGGGAACGGCGCGCCGTCGTGGACCGACGCGGCGAGCGCGCGATAGAACTCCGCGTACTGCCCGTCGAGCGTCGGCACCGGCCGCTCGACCTCGACCTCGCCGTCGAGCACGCGCAGCACGCCGGGCGGGTTGCCGCCGCCGAACTCGACGTGATCCGGCGTGAGGCCGGCCTTCAACTGGTCTTCCTGCGTGTCGAGCCCGAACTTCTGGTAGCTGCCGCGCGTGCCGTGCAGCGTGAAGCGCGCGGGCTCGATCGCCGACAGCGCGCTCGCATGCAGCGCGACGTCCTTGTCCGGATAGCCGAGCAGCAGGTGCACGAAATCGGGCGCCGTGCCGTTGTCGCGGCGTGTCTTGACCGTGGCGCTGACCGTTTCCGGCAGCCCGAACAGCGCGAGCGCCTGATCGATCAGGTGCGGGCCGAGATCGAGCAGCAGGCCGCCGCCGCGTGCGGGCTCCTCGCGCCAGCGCGTGCGCGGCGTCGGCCGGAAGCGGTCGAAGTGCGACGCGAAATAGGTGAGCCGGCCGAGTTCGCCGGATTCGACGATGCGGCGCACGGTGAGGAAGTCGCCGTCCCAGCGGCGGTTGTGGAACGGCGCGAATAGGCGGCTGCGCGCGTTCGCGAGCCGCGCGAGCGCGAGCGCTTCGTCGGCCGTGAGCGTGACGGGCTTGTCGACGACGACGTGGCGGCCGGCCTGGAGCACCTGGCGCGCGAGCGCGAAGTGCGTGTCGTTCGGCGTGGCGATCACCACGCAGTCGATATCGTCGAGGCCGAGCAGCGTGTCGAGATCGGGGACGATGCGGGCGCCCGGAAAGGCGGCGCGCGCGCGATCGGGTTGCCCCGTCGCGATCGCGGCGACCTCGGTGCGGCCGCTCGTGGCGATCACGGGCGCGTGGAACGTCGCGCCGGCGAAACCGAAACCCATCAAACCAATCCTGAGCAATGACGACATGGCAATCCCTGGCTGCGTACGAAACGAAAAGAGGGCGCGCCGCTGGGGCGCGAGGACGACCGGCTATTTTGGCATGGCGCGGCGGCGCACACCGACGCGTTCGGCAAAATGCCCGGCAGGACACGGCATGTGCGCGGCCGCAGCCCGCAATTTGCGTCGGGCCGCCGGCGCTGCGCGCATCGACCCCGCGGGCGGCGTTGGGGGCGCGTCCCGCCGCGGGCTTGCCACCGCGACGACCGCCCATTGTGACCGATCGGGCCGTGGATGGGGCCGGATTGGCCGTCCGGACAAGGATCGGCGAGGACTGGATAAAGAACCCGACAAGAAGGCGAAACGGCAGCTTGCCCGCACGAAAAGCCGGCACACGCCCGCCCGAGAAACGACCGCCTGCCCGCCCGGCCCCGTCCGGCGGCGCTCCCGAAAAGCGCGTCGCCGACGTGTTAACATGCGCGTCCTGCCCCGCGTGTCCGCCTGCATTCCAGGCCCGTCGCGCGCGGCATCCTCCCGGCGTTCGCCGTCAACCGCAACATCATCCGCCATCATGTCCGCAGGCCTCAACTCCGCTCAGAACGAAGCGGTGCGCTACCTCGACGGTCCCTGCCTCGTGCTCGCCGGCGCGGGCAGCGGCAAGACCCGCGTGATCACGCAGAAGATCGCGCACCTGATCGAAGCGAAAGGCTTCGAGCCGCGCCACATCGCGGCCGTCACGTTCACGAACAAGGCCGCCGCCGAAATGCGCGAGCGCGTGTCGAAGCTGCTCGAGGGCAAGACGCTCACCACGCCCGGCAAGGAAGGTCGCAAGGTGCCCGTCAACCAGCTCACCGTGTGTACGTTCCACTCGCTCGGCGTGCAGATCCTGCGCCAGGAGGCCGAGCACGTCGGCCTGAAGCCGCAGTTCTCGATCATGGATTCGGACGACTGCTTCGGGATGATCCAGGAGCAGATCGGCACCACCGACAAGGGCCTGATCCGCAAGATCCAGAGCACCATCTCGCTGTGGAAGAACGGCCTGATCATGCCCGAGGAGGCGATGACGATCGCGGCCAACGAGGACGAGCACCAGGCGGCGCTGGTCTACCGCAACTACGTCGCGACGCTGCATGCGTACCAGGCGGTCGACTTCGACGACCTGATCCGCCTGCCGGCCGAGCTGTTCGCGAAGAACGAGCAGGTGCGCGACCGCTGGCAGAACAAGCTGCGCTACCTGCTGATCGACGAATACCAGGACACCAACGCGTGCCAGTACGAGCTGCTGAAGCTGCTCGCCGGCCCGCGCGCCGCGTTCACGGCGGTGGGCGACGACGACCAGGCGATCTACGGCTGGCGCGGCGCTACGCTCGAGAACCTCGCGCAGCTCGGCAAGGATTTCCCGAAGCTGCACGTGATCAAGCTCGAGCAGAACTACCGGTCGACGGTGCGGATCCTGACCGCTGCCAACAACGTGATCGCGAACAACCCGAAGCTGTTCGAGAAGAAGCTGTGGTCCGAGCACGGGATGGGCGACTCGATCACCGTCACGCCGTGCAACGACGAGGAGCATGAGGCCGAATCGGTCGTGTTCCGGCTGTCCGCGCACAAGTTCGAGCGGCGCGCGCAGTTCCGCGACTACGCGATCCTGTATCGCGGCAACTTCCAGGCGCGAATCTTCGAGCAGGTGCTGCGGCGCGAGCGGATTCCATACGTGCTGTCGGGCGGCCAGTCGTTCTTCGACAAGGCCGAGATCAAGGATCTGTGCGCGTACCTGCGGCTGATTGCGAACGCCGACGACGATCCCGCGTTCATCCGCGCGGTCACGACGCCGCGCCGCGGCATCGGCAACACGACGCTCGAGGCGCTCGGCTCGTTCGCGGGCCAGGCGAAGGTGTCGCTGTTCGAGGCCGTGTACATGGGCGGGATCGAGGCGCGGCTGTCCGCGCGGCAGGTCGAGCCGCTCAGGATGTTCTGCGACTTCATCCAGCGCCTGACCGATCGCGCGGACAAGGAGCCCGCGACCGTCGTGCTCGACGACATGATGGAGGCCATCCACTACGAGGCCTACCTGTACGACGCGTTCGACGAGCGGCAGGCGCAGTCGAAGTGGCAGAACGTGCTCGAATTCCTCGAATGGCTGAAGCGCAAGGGCACCAAGCCCGAGACCGAAGCCGTCGACGGCGAGGCCGACGGCTTCCACAACGCGGACGGGCTTGCGGATACCGGCAAGAACCTGCTCGGCCTGATCCAGACCGTCGCGCTGATGTCGATGCTCGAAGGCAAGGACGAGGATCCGGACGCCGTGCGGCTGTCGACCGTCCATGCGTCGAAGGGGCTCGAGTATCCGCACGTGTTCCTGGTCGGCGTCGAGGAAGGGATCATGCCGCACCGCGGCGGCAGCGAGGACGACGGCCCGATCGACAGCGAGCGGATCGAGGAGGAGCGCCGGCTGATGTACGTCGCGATCACGCGCGCGCAGCGCAGCCTGCACCTGAACTGGTGCAAGAAGCGCAAGCGGGCGCGCGAGACGGTCGTGTGCGAGCCGTCGCGCTTCATTCCCGAGATGGGGCTCGACGAAGCGCCGCCGCCGACGCCGGAGGAAGCGCCGATGACGCCGAAGGACCGGCTCGCGAGCCTGAAGGCGCTTTTGCAGAAGTGAGGCGGCGCGCTTCGGCGCCCTGGCGCCCGGGCGATCCGGATAAACGAAACCCCCGCGATGCGTGCGCGCCGCGGGGGTTTTTTCTGGCCGGCAGGCGTTACTTCGACGCGTTGACCATGTAGTCGACGGCCGCCTTCACGTCGGCGTCGGACGCGTTCGCCCCGCCCTTCGGCGGCATCGCGCCCTTGCCGTGCAGCGCGTAGTTGTAGACGGTATCCATCGAGTCCTTCAGGCGCGGCGCCCAGTCTTCCTTGCTGCCGAACTTCGGCGCGCCGAGCACGCCGGCCGCGTGGCACGCCTGGCAGACCTGCGTGTACAGCGCCTTGCCGGCGGAGGCGGCGTCGGCGCTGGCCGGCGCGGCCGCGGGCTTTTCGCCGGCCTTCGGAATCGCGGCGATCGCGGCCATTGCAGCGGCGGCCTGCGCGTTCGATGCATCGGCGCCCGAAGCGCCTGCCGCACCCGCCGCGCCGCTCGCCGTCGGGGCCGCATTGGCGGCCGGGGCAGCCGGTTCGGGGAAGTTCGCGCCGTCGTTGTTCGCCATGTAGACGATCGCACGCGCGATTTCATAGTCGCTGACGTCGTCGGGGCTCGTGCCGCCGCGCGGCGGCATCGCGCCCTTGCCCGACAGCGCTGTTTTCAGCAGCGTGTCGAAGCCCTGCGAGATGCGCGGTGCCCAGTCGTCCTTGTTGCCGAACTTCGGCGCGCCGGCGGCGCCCGTGCCGTGACAGGTCACGCACACGGCCTTGTAGACTTCCTCGCCGGTCTTGTACGTGCGGGGCGCATTGGCGTCCTTCACGTCGACTTTCGCGAGCGGTGCGATCCGCGCGGCGACCTGTTCGTCGGATAGCGCATCCGTGCCCGCGCCCGAACGGAACGCATGGTTGGCATAGGTGGCAAACAGAACGATCAGGGCGATCGGAATCGCGAATGAGGCGATGACGACGGCAATCAGCTGCCCGGGGGTTTTGACGGGAGATTCGTGGGGTGCTTCGCTCATGCTTGCCTCGTCTCCGTGATTAGGAATTGTGAGCGCGGTGCAACGGCAAAATGGCTGGCGATCCAATGAGTCCGGACGATTATAGACGGAACGTTTACATCACGGCGAGCGGCGCGAAGGCGCGTGTTTACCCGCACGAATTGCGGCCCGGCGGGGTTTCGGCGGGCAAGGTGGACGCGTTTTGGGAAACCGGGTATCCTTGCGGTCTTGTCAATGGTGGGCGGCCAGTTTATTGGGGTCGTTTCACTGTCGTCACTGTCATATGCGCCCGTAGCTCAATGGATAGAGTACTGCCCTCCGAAGGCAGGGGTTGCTGGTTCGATCCCAGCCGGGCGCGCCATCTGGTCCTCCGCTAAATTCTCCTGAAATCCTGAAAAGCCGCTCCGGATAAGACGTTGCGGGAAATTTGCGTCCGGGGAGCGCCGAAGAATTCCCGCGAAATCCGGCGTTTGCATGTACCTGAAGTTGTACCCAAAATGGGTGTTCCTGGATTTTGCCTTTTTGGGTACAACATCATGGGACAACTCACCGACTTGCAGGTCAAGAACGCGGAGCACCGCGCGAAGGAATACTTTCTGGCGGATGGCGATGGGTTGTACCTGCGCGTACGTCCGACTCGCAAGGTCTGGGTCTATCGCTACATGCGAGACGGGAAAAACATCAAGCTGACGCTTGGTCGTTATCCTGTTGTATCGCTGGCGGCGGCGCGCCAGAAGGCCCGCGAGGAAATGGAGCGGCGGGCCGACGGGATCGACCCCAAAGCGGCTCGACGTGAGAAACAGGAGCGGGAGCAGGCGACTCGGCTCAACACGTTTGAATTGGCGGCGCGGGCATGGCATAAAGCGTCAGAGAAGGATCGCCAATGGTCTGCCGGTTACGCTGAGAAAATAATCCGCTACCTGGAACTGCATGTGTTTCCTTGGGTGGGTCAACTTCCGGTGGGAGATATCAAGCCGACCGAAGTTGTGCGTTGTCTGCACCGAATCAAAGAGCGCGGCAATCTTGAAACCGCGATGCGGGTACGCGAGACGATTCAGCACGTGTATCAGTACGCCGTGGATACCGGCGTTCTGGAACCCGCCAGAAATTTTGTGAATGACCGTACCGGCGGACTCCCTGCTGTACGTAGCCGCCACTATCCGGCTATCACCGATCCGGGGCAGCTTGGGCAACTGCTGCGCGATATTCGAGCCTACAACGGCCATGTTATTACCCGTGCGGCGCTGCAGCTTGCTCCATTGCTGTTCCAGCGACCCGGCCAGTTACGTTTCGCCCACTGGGAAGACATCGATCTTGACGACGGGATCTGGAACTGCCCGCCGGAAAAGATGAAGATGCGGGAATGGAAGAAGCGGGATAGCCGCACGCCTGCACATTTGGTGCCGCTTCCGTCACAGGCCATAGAGATCTTGAGAGATCTGCATCCATTGACTGGGCCGAGCGGGCCGATCTTCCGCAGTATCGCCAAGCGCTCCGAGGCGACGCGCTACATGAGCGAGAACACGATCAACAGTGCGCTACGTACGCTGGGTTACGACACTAAAGAACAGATCACCGGCCATGGTTTCCGCGCGACGGCTCGGACGTTGATCCGGGAATATCTCGGGTGGGACAAGGAGGTGATCGAGCGTCATTTGGCTCACGCGTCGAGCGAGGAACTGGGCGATAGTTACGATCGCGCAACGTTTCTTGAGCAGCGCCGCGAGATGATTCAGTGCTGGGCTGATTTTCTCGATGAACTAGCGGCGGGAAATATTCCGAAGCCTGTTAGAACGCTGAAATTGGTGACTAGGGCCGCATGAGGCGGCGCGAATTTTTATCACCTCGAAGGGGGGAGGCGGTGAGGGGTTCCGGTGCCTAGAGGTCTTCGGTGTCCGGGCTGATGGGAAATCCGAGAAAGCCTCGAATCGGTGCTGATACCGCTGCCGTCCCAGTTGCTCGAGATGGCATCTTGTCACGCGTGATGCCAGCCTGACCAGGCTTCCTTGCATGAGGCCGGGCGTTGGTCTTGGCAGTCGCCGCTATCGTCCGGCCTTTATCAGCCTGTACGGGCTGCCCACCCTCGAGAGCACGTCGCATGGCATATCTCAACGTGCTAGCGCTGATTTCGACGCCATCCCGAGCAAATTGCTGCACGATTTCTTCCAGCGTGTACCCCTTGTTCTGAGCACCTTTGATCTGAGCGTGCATTGCCTTGATTGCATCCTGAACATTGACGCGATGCTCATGCGCTGGCTTGTCCGGCAGATCATCGAGGCGACGCGAGGCCGCGTCCCATTGCGCTTGGGTAAAACTCTTCACCATTGGCATGATTTGCTCCAGCCTATTGCCTCCATGGCATCTTGCAAACGGTTCCCGGTGGTCGTCAATACCCATCATCCGGCTTGAACCAACGCACGGGAACGCTTCGGAATACGGAGGAATTGACCGGAATAGAAAATTTTTTTATGTCACCGGGAAGAGCAAATAACTAGAGTTCGTGCGACAGAAGGTACATTCGGTAGGACTATCGAGGGAAGTCATCAATGCTTCCGCGCTGAGGAAAACCTCGTTTCTGCATGTCGCGCCGAACAGTCGCGGGATTCGTATTGGCTGCTTTGCTGAACAGTGTGTTTTCTGCGCCGCTCATCGATACTCTGCATCTTCAAGTAGCGGTAACAACAACTATCGCACTCTTCGCCTTTTCCATGAGCACCTAATTTTGTTGCGCGGCGCAGATCGTCTTTCTGCGGCAATGCATGGTCTTTCTTGCGCTGAATCATCGTGGTTTTTGCTTGGCAGGGGGCCGCCCACACACGGGATTTGCGGGCACCAAACTGAACGGCATAGAAAACAAGGTAACGCAGGATAGGCTTGCGCCGGTTATGGGCGCCATACGTATTTTCATCTTCCAATGTCGCTGGGATGGGGAGGGCGCTGCACGGATTTCGTTACCGGATGCAACGCAATTCGATCTCGACAGGCTCGCCGCTACCGCGTAAAAACGATAAGTCGGAGGTCTCCGACTCATTGGGAACTTCAGGGGCCTCACGGCGATATGCGGCGACCGTCAGAGGAGAGGGACAAATCCGGGGTTGAACGCGGACAGATCCGTCGGATTGATTGTTGCCGTACGCTCGTCGAGAGCACGCAGATCCACATCGAGCGACTCATGCAACATGCCGCCGTGGAGTAAGCGCAGAAGCTCTGACACTGCGAGCGTAGCCGCGAAGCATCCGACAAACGCTGCACCCACAGCTTTTCCTGCAAGCGTGGTCATGCCGCACTGATCCAGCACACCGGTGTCTCTGAGTCGTCGGTACTCGTCAGGCACGGCTTCATCACCCGGCTCTCTGGATTTCGTCGAAGCAGCATCTTTCCAGATTTCATCCGCCGTGCGCCGACTTGGCAGACTATGCACGCGCAGTGAGCGAAAATCATCGTGTCGGCTTCCGAGGCCCGATTCGATGACGAGGCCGAAACCGACCTTGTCGAGTGCGCATCGTCCCGGCAGGTTGTCCAGACCGCAAAGCGCGACCGCCGGATCGTGTTCCGAGACGCGAAAGCGGTCGTCGAAAAGCCGCTCGATGAGCGAAGCCTGAAAGCCGCGTTGTTCGCACCAGCCGGCCAGCATACGGGTCTTGTACTGGCCTACCATCTTGGCGGAAGAGAGGATTGACGTGCTCGGCGTTGATCGGCCGATTTTGTCGACATCCTGCAGTACGAGCTCCAACGGCGCAGTCGAAGCGTAGGGCAGCACGCCTAGGCACCACAAGTAAGCCTGGCCGATGTGTCCGAGGCCGATGAGCCAGAGCTTTTCAGGCAGCAGCGAGAGGGGCGGTGCATCCTCGCGTGCCGTGAGCCAGTTGCGCTGGTTTGGAGCCCACAGTGACATGCCGACTGGAAAATGACCAGCGGTGACTGCGGAGGTCCTAGCGAATTCGAAGGCTTCCGTGACCGCTATCGCGGCAGCCAGAACAGGGGCAAGAGGCATAGCAACGGGCCGCGCGGGCTCGGAGAGGGCGTCCCTGAAATCAGCCGGTACAATGCCGCCGCGCCAGCCGTCGAAGACCGTGCGAACATGAAAACGCCCGCGACGATCGCGCGCACTTCCAATGCTGATGCGTGGCACTGCCTCCGGGGCCGCATCGAACCTGCCACCGCATGCGAGAACGGCCGCCTGAAGGGTTGATCCGAGGGGGAGGGGCACCAGTAACGGTCCCTGCCTGCAGCCCTCAACATACACGCCACCGTGGAAAACACGCGACGCAAGCGTTACCAGCGTGAGCAGAGCCGCCTGGCCGTCCTCGCGCGCTAGGTTCGCGGCGTCGATGTCGATGATGAGCCTGTAGCCCGCAAAGATAGCGTGCGCCTCGGCGATAGTCGCTTCGCCGCTGTCGACCAACTGCTTTATCGTCCGGTCGAGCGTTTCGGGTCCGACGTCGTTCATAACTCTCACCATCCAATGTAGAAAACGCGGTTGCGGTCGCGAGCATTGATCGTGTCCCATCCGCCGTCGTGCCGGTACCGGTAGATGCCAATTTCCCTGAGCCGCACGGGCGTGCGTGCGAAATGCGGAATGATCAGCGAGAAATGACCCGCTACCGAGAGCATCGGATGGTCGCGATCTGACTGGCTCTGATGAGACAGGCCCGGGTGAACGTGCACGTCAGCGACAACGCTTTCTTGCCGCTCGCGGCAGATCGCCCAGAGCTTGCCGTAGTGCTGTCCGTTAAAGGTCACGATGCCGGTATCCAGACTGTGCGGATCGAGATCGTCGTAGAGGACGTAATGCTTGATGTGTCGGCGTTCGCCATCCTTCAGACCGAGGAGAAATGCGCCGCTTTCGCGGCGACCGCCACCCCTCGCGCGCAGATCGCGGAGCAACTGTTTCCAGAGACGCGAAGAGCAGGAAAGCCGGTGATCAGGCGCCAGCAGGTGGCGCATAGTCCGGGCAATTGAGAAGCTCATGAACAAGTTCCAGATAGTGTGTAATGCCGACTGACGGTTGCCATGCCTTAGACGGCATCTGTTGAAGCCATGAGTCGTGTCCGGCGAGGGCGACGCGATCGCACGGCAGGTACAGCGCCTGGCCCGTCATCCAGTCGGTGCGAAAGACGTCCTTTATACGACCGCTCCCATTCCTGCTCGTGGGGAAGTGGGCGTGAGGAAGTGCGGCATTTCCGTCCCGGCTCCACAGGCGGGATGTTGGAGGAGAGGCCGGGTAGTTGGTAAGATCGAATCGCAGACGGTATGGCAATCCGTCGCGCGCAGTGACATCAATCAGGGCGATCGGCCATTCGAGCGACACAAGCTTCCAGCGCCCTTCAAGCTCTCCGAGCATGAAGGGTGCCTTCACCAGGTCAGCGCGAACCGCCTTTTCATCGGGCGTCATCACGAGGACCTCCGACGGCCTAACCCTGGATGCGATGGGCCGGCAGCAGATCAAACGCCACCGAGCATTCGCGTTCACGCGTGAGCGCGCCCAGATGCGTCGTCACGACCGGACGATCACTGGTTCCCACGAGTTGCAACTGCAGGTGGCCCTTCTCCGTCTCGGCGATACCAAACTTCGACTCCGCCCAACGGAGCACCTTGCCGACCGTTGTTGCTGGCGAGAATTTATGGTGTTCCGTGCGCACGTCATAGTGCACGGTAACCTCGACGTGGCGGCAGTGGTGCGCGTGCAGCTTGTGATGCTGACCTTCCACGAGAGTGATTTCGAGCAACTCGGATGTGAGTGGCTCGTCGCCGTTCTCGACGAAAACCAGCAGTTCCCCGAGGGCGATGGCTCCACCGCCCATTGCTGACTTGAGCGATTCGAGAGTGAGCTCGACAGCCTCGTCGAGAACCTGGTAGTCGCGCTGGCCAGCGCGCTGAAAAAAGATCGACATAGCGTGGGTCCTAAGGTGTTGGGAGCCGTCTAGTGCGATGCGCGCTACTGCGCTCCCTTATCCTGTAAACCACGCGGCGACTATGAAACCTGCAAGCCGTTTTCAGATTTTTTCCGGATCGATTTCTCCACCGGGAGATGCGTCGCAAATAAAGAAGTGCGGGCAGCGTGGACAACGCATCACGTCCTGCTCAGCCGGAAACTCGCAGCGACGCATCGCAGCAAGCATGGTTTCGCATTTCGCGATCTGCCCGCTGAGCTTCCTGTCGGTGGTCTTGAGAATCCTGCGCTCAGTCGTGGTCAGCGACACCACCTCAACAGCGTAGCGTGCTCCATATTGCTGTTGTCCGGCCAAGTGATACATCGTTGCATCCAGCGCGTCGTCCTCTTCCTTCGGGATGCGCTTGGTAAGCACGTATCGGATGACGTTGGGATCGCTTCCGGTCTGCGTTATGTCGTGACTCCTGATTCGCACGCTGCTTGCGGAACTGGGAAACTGCACGTGTACATCTTGTGCGACGGACACGCCCGTATCAGCCTTGAATGCAAGGAGCTGCTTCGCCATCCGGTGGGCCAGTGCGTTATAACGGGCTGCATAGGCGTGTTCTATGGGCCCCCGCTCCGCCCAGAGGCGCTCGAACTCGGCGGCGACGACTGCCTCGTCGGCCGGCCCGAGTGTTGGCCGCTCGCTGACCCAGTCAATTAAGCGGTGTACGCAGTCGTGAGTGCGTGCAAACGCGCTGTTTCGCTGAGCTGTCAGAATGCCGACGACATAGCTATAGAAAAAGCGTCTCGGACATTTGTCGTACGCACGTAACCAGGTTTGGGTCACGATCAGCTGTGTGGGCCAGCGCACACGCGGTTGTTCGTCCGTCGAAGCAGTAATGCCGTCATTGAACGTGCCGGCCGCCTCCGTCCTGACGTGGCTTCCAAGGCGTTGGAGATAGGGCGAGGCC
The DNA here is from genome assembly GCF_905339915.1 of Burkholderia sp. BCC1985. Lineage (NCBI taxonomy): Bacteria > Pseudomonadati > Pseudomonadota > Betaproteobacteria > Burkholderiales > Burkholderiaceae > Burkholderia > Burkholderia sp. BCC1985. The sequence continues at coordinate 106,670 of NZ_CAJPGY010000013.1, read as the reverse complement.
GCTCTAGCCACCGTTTTCTGCGTCTCCGAGCGGTACAGGTGGAGCCGACGGCGAGCACGAGAGAGCGCCACGAAGAACAGGCACTCTTCCTCGTCCTTATGCGACGCTTCCTTCGCCTCTCTTGCCGAGAGCCCGGCGTAACCGGCAATCATGCCGTCGGGCGGTGGACATTTATCCGCCTGTCTGTTTGCCGGAACGCTTGCCTTTGAAAGTCCGGGCAGGTGAACCACGTCGAACTCCAGACCCTTGCTTCCGTGGGCGGTCAGGAGACGGGTGGCATCGAGATGTGCCGCCTCGTCGGGCACAACACGCAGGTCGCGCTCCTCGGTCATCAGCACCAGTTGCCTGATGCGATCGAGCAGCTGCTGCATGGGATGACCTGACCTCTTCCGCGTCGGTTGGTTGAGAAAGTCGAGAAACTGCCAGATGGCAACAGCCCGCATGCGGGCTGGCACGGAGTCCGATGCGGCGAGGTCACGGGCAATGGTCGATCGCTCCAGAAGATAGCTGCTCAGGAACTCCCACGGCGAGTGGGAAGTGAGACCGGCCAGGTCCTGCCTCAGCACGGAAAGCGCGGTCTGCCCTATGGCAGAGAGTCCTTCGATTTCAGCATCTGGCTCCAGCCACGCAAGTGGCGCCATGTTCTGCAGCCGGGCGTGCCGGATGATCGCCGTCGCATCTTCCAATGACATCTTGTATCTCGGCATCGTAGCGACTCGAATCAGACCGCCCGCGAATTTCTCGACAATGAGACTCATGAGGGAAAGCAGATCACGGATCTCGCTGCGCTCGAAGAGGCTTCCCAAGTAGAGGACCGGGATACCGCGCGCTTCGAGCCGATTCGCTATCGAGGCCAGCCGCGCATTTGTCCTGCAGAGCACAGCCTGCTGGGAGTAACTAAATCCGTCACTGCGACGCGCCAGAATGCTGGCGGCGATGGCATCTGCCTCGGCTTCCAGCGTAGGTGACGCACTAAAGAATACTGGCGTGTTGCCGGCCCCCGCCTGGGCCGTGAGCGAAAGGGACAGCGTGCCTTGCGACGCCCCCATCTGGGCAGAGAAATCCACAAAGGCGTCGACGATCTCGGTCGTGGAACGATAGTTGATTTCGAGTCGCGACTGGTCCGCGTTCGGAAAGTCAGAGCCGAAATTTGCCATGTTGGCGGGAGCGGCGCCCCGAAACCGGTAGATCGACTGACGCGGATCACCCACGACCCAGAGACGGGTCCCATCACCCGCGATGCCCCCCAGAAGTTGAACACTGGCGTAGTTGACGTCCTGGTATTCATCTACGAGCACGTGTCGATGGCGCTGCCGGACCTGCTCTCTGACCTCCTCATCGCGCTGGAGCAGTAGAGCTGGACGCATGACCAGATCGCCGAAGTCGACCGCGCCATGATTCTGCAGCATTCGCTGGTACTCGTCGTAAACGACGGCTACCTCGAGACTCTTTTCTGCCGCCTCCTGTGCCGTAGCGTCAGCGCAGGCCGCTGCTGCGTCCCGCATCTGCTCGCCGAGCCGACGGTAGGTATCGGGGTCGATAAGCTCGTCTTTGGCTCGCGAGATGGCGACGAGAACATCCTTCAGAATTCTCGCCGGATCCGAGAGGCTGTAATAATGGCGCAGCGGCAGTACTGGCAGAAGCTCTTCGAGCGCAACAATGGAGTCACTGCGATCATAAATGGGTGGGTCCGACGGTAGTCGAAGCCGATCGTAATAACGACGCACTAGATCCAGCCCAAAGGAATGGAAGGTGCCAACCCAGACCTGCCGGGCGCGCTCGCCAAGCGCGGCTTGCAGTCTCTCCGTTATCTCGCCGGCGGCCTTGTTCGAGAAAGTGAGCACCAGAATAGAGTCAGGCGTTTCTCCTTCTACGACGAGATCGACGATGCGCGCGATGAGCGTGCGGGTCTTCCCGGTTCCTGGACCGGCGATCAACTGAAACGGCGTCGAGCGATGGTTGACCGCTGCCTGCTGGGACGGATCAAGTCCAGCGGGACCGGTAGCGCTGGTTTCCTGCGAAGGAATGGGCTGCGGAGGCAGGAGAAGCACGTCCAGTAGCTGCTGTTTTACAAACCTGTCGGGTAGACCTGTTGCGGAACAGATGCCCGCCACGTTCATTGCCTGATCGAGATATAGGCGCGCGCACAACGCACGAGGCAACAGCAGTTCCCTGGCAAAAACGTTGGCCTCCAGTTCGCGTCTTTCATGCGGACCGTAGTCTCCAACCTTGCCGGGTGCTGTCGGACCGGGTTGTGCGGTTGCACCGGCGGTGTCCGTCTCATTGCAGACGAGCGGCTCGACGTGAAGACAGGCGTGGCCGATCTCGTGCGCCGTCACAGCGGCCATATCCATCGGCGATGATCCCGTCTCGACGTAGATATCCCCGCTCTGGGGATCGAGCACGCCTTTTGCGCCCTTGAGCTGCTTGTGTCCCGAAGGCAATGGGACGATCTGGAGATCGAGATCTTTCGCCGCAGCTGCAATCATGGCGTTGATATCGAGCGGGTTCACTCCGGTCGCAACCAGCTTCGTATGTAGTTCGGTAGCCCGTTGCCTCGCACCGCGAAACGAACTCATGATTGTCCTCAGTCGAGAAGAGACCTGATTTGTTCTTCACTCAGTCCTGACTGAACCAGAGCTTCCTTAAAATTTTCTTTCGAACCACTCTGAGGTTTGTCGTCGGACCGGAAACTAGCCATCTGCGATACCCCAGGTGGCAAATTGAGAAAACTCACAACTACTTCCACTGTCGCGTTGAATTCATGTGCGAGACGCTCCATAAAGCGTCGGGGAACCGTCCTGGCATCTATTTCCCGGTCGCGAAGCTGGTTGAGTACCAAAGTATTTATGCCGAGCCGGGACGCTAGGCTCCGATAGCTTGATCGGTCAAGAGAGTTCAATCGGGTTTCTATTCTTTTCCCACTTTCGTGAGAGTCCCCGAAGACGCGTCCAGTCTCTTCAAAGTACCGGTTCTGGAATGCGCTCGCGTACACCGACGCCTTCTCGATATCGCAAGAGTCAATCGCATCCATCTCGTCCACGCACTCGCTCTCGGACAGGCTTCCGTCCATGAGCTCTGACGCAAGGTTCCTCAATTGCGACTCAAACTGGGGATACCGTTCGACATAAGAGTCCAGCAGTTGCTGGTCCGGGACGTCCTGTTCAACGGAAAATTGTATTAATACTTCTCGCAGCACAGGAGTCGGTTTTCTGGTGGGATTCATTTACGCTCCTCGAATTTCGACAGCTTCTTCCCAGCGCTTTTGATGCGGTAGTGGACGGTCCGCTCGCTGAGTTGAAGCGTTTTGACGATGGTGGGCTCCGTCCCGTCTTTCGAATTGATTTTCATCCCTTTGAGGAAGTACAGATCCACAATCTGATGTTCTTCGTCCGTCAGGAGATGAAGTGCATCGTTGATCTCGGTGGCGAGCGCAGCTCTTTCAGGATCGGTCAGATCGTTGTGATCCGGCAGGACACGGTCGACGGCACCGTCATCATCAGTGGAACCGTCCACTGATTGATGCAGCGAATACCAGCGACTGTCCTCTGCGAGTCGGTGCAGCACAAAATAGTGCAGCGCCGGGACGAAGCGCACCTCGAAAAAATCCAGCTCGTCTTCGGCAGGATTTGCTGCGTCCTCAGCAAGCCGCAACGCGAGAGCGGAGCAGGTTTCGTCGAGCAGTACGTCGAGGTCGCCCTGATAGCGACCAGACCTCTGTCGTATCAGCGCTCTGACGCGCGCCATGAACACGGGGAAGAGTGCATAAAAGTCGCCGCCCCGGCCATCTTTGCTGGCGCTGCGTAACAGGCTGAGCAGTACTTCCAGCTTGACGTAGCTGCTGGAACGATAGTCAAGACTGGTGGCGGCGCCAGCAACCAGCTGTGCCTCGACTGACTCCCAGCGTTCGATACCGCGCTCAACGACTGGAAGGCGTACGTAAGTTTCGCCATCTGCGTTTTTTCGAGTTAAGGGTCTTGGCAAGATGTCCTCCACTGACGGTCGCCATGACAGTAAACCAGCCGGGCACGCTAAACCTGCAAAGTTTTTTCATACGGCGTCTGACACGTGCCCTGATTTATTTATGCAATACCATAATTTCCTTGCTCGCAATCCCGATTCATGGGTTACCGCCACGAACGGATCGGCTTCGCTGGTTGTCAGTTTTGAGTCGGAACTGAACATCCCGTCGGGAACAACGACAGAATGTTACGGCAGGTACTAGCCCCCCACGCGGAATGTAGGCAAGGTCGGTGAGTTCGGACGTTTGATATCTGGTCCCACCGGAAGCCGTAACGTCTCCTGTGAATTGCGGATTCAACCCGTCGATCGCGTCGGGCGGAACCCGGCCACTTACAGCCGCTCGACCAGCCGACCTGAATCGTCGACAATCATGGCTCCAGCTTGGATGGAAAACTTGACGGCTACGCTCAAGCAACCGAAAAGCCAAACCAGCACGCCTCTCACGGTAGCGGTTCCTTCGAGAGGGTCGTCAGCCATAAGCTTGTTAGACAACGTAATGAACTTCAAAGAATTAATCAGAAAGACAACAAGTTGTGTCGATTTCGGCACTAGGGAGCAGGCGCTAACATCTGTGAAAGCTTGGTTCGGAGAGAGCTACACGCTGTATGTGACTGATGGTGAAAATTACCTCCAGTGCTTAGAGGATATTTACGACGCAGATAAATTGATCGCCGAAAGGTTCAGTCGGGAGACTATTTACAAATTTATAAATAAACGTGTAGCTGAAATTAAGCTATCGGGTGAAGAATTCAATCAAGAATTGAACGATTTTTTCAAATTTTTCTATAGCATCACGCCCAAGACAATATCTGTTGTCGCCCCAATATCCGGTATTCGCTTAGATGGCGGAGCGCGAAGTTTTGATTTATCGATTTTTCGATTTGGCCACCTCGCCGATCTCTCTTTACCGATCGCCAATCAAGACGGAATGTACGTTTCTGTTGGCATCAGCGAAATCTACGACAATACGATTGCAATCGCTAAGGCTGAGGTTGCATTCTTAGATTTCGCTCGCTTAGTTGTCTTTTTCTCCGGTAAGCTCGATCAAAGCATACGGATAAGGACTGGCCTGCCTTTATACGTGGACCTCTCGCACGAACAAATGTATGTTAACACCAGTTCGTATCAGATCTTAGACAAAGCTGGCAATCCGGAATCCTCCAGCTTTACCAACAAGCACTTTGAAAAAATACCCATCAACAATGATTTCTTTCGCGCAAACGAGCAATTTGGAAAACTTTGGAGTTTGTACGAGACGAGGCACAAAGGAGGCAAGCTAACAGACATTGAATCTAGAATTTTGAACTGTGCCTTGGCGCTCGGCGAGTCAGCAATGACGTCCGATACGAGAAATTCGATAATATACACGTGTATTTCCCTTGAAATATTGCTGTCTTTTGATGAGGGCAGCCTTTTTCAGAAAAGCATCGGCGAAAAGCTATCTGATCTATTCTCTTTCATTGTCGCTAAGGATAGAGATTCTCGATTGTTTGTAGGGAAATTGTTGAAAAAAGTTTATGGCATGAGGTCGGCCATTGTTCACGGCGGAGAGAAAAAATTGTCAAACGAGAATCTCTCCATCAATATGCTTGTGCGGGCCGGGATCAATGACCTACTGAACGGCGACAGGTTCGTGAACGTTACTAAGATATCGCAACTGTATGAGCAGTTGAAGATCGCGCAAAATTCCTATTGAGGCCGCTAGCTAAAGTGTACCTTGCAAATCGTTGGCAAACGATCCGACTCCATCTCCCAGGACGGACCGGATCGAAGCTTTGAACATTGTGCTCCTTGACAGAGGGTCGAAGGCGAGATCGAAGGCCTTGTGATTTGCCTAGGCGAAACGGTCAGATCATTTTTGCGTTGTACTTGGCGGACGTCCGCTTTCCGCTGTCGTGGATGTCCCTTAGGGGTCGTGACGCACCAGTCGCGTTTGGCTCTAGCCGGGGCGTTTACCGCCTTTGAGTATTTTGCAATATTTTGTTACAAATAACCGTGGCGACAATGCTGCTGTACCCAAGGTCGTACCCACAAGGATGTAGGCCTCATTGAACGTCTTATTGGGCGCGGCTTTCCCCGATTTTTTCGATCCCAGCCGGGCGCCAAGCCTGATCGAGCATTCTTCGTTTCGATTCCCTTTTTTTGATCGTTCATCTCGCGTGCCTGACCAGGGCAACGTGAGGGCAACGCGCGCCGGTTGGCTCGGGCATCGACAGCGCGCGAGTCACTGATACGGCAGCTTGCGCCGCGCCGCTAGCCCGTGCGCGAGCGATCCAGACGCTTCCGCCGCTTCACTTCAACACAAGCCTGCGCACGCAGCCACCCGCCGACGCCGGGTGCGAAATGGCCGTCACGCGCTCGTGAAATCTTTCAGAACGCATTCAAATCCTGCCGCTGCATCGGCAGCGTCTCGCGCATGTCCCGGTGACATGCGATCGATCGCCTGATCTATCTAAAGTTTGTCGCTCCATGGTCGTTAATCAGTCGGGTGCAGGATAGGGCCAAATCAAAGTAAAGCGTCGGCTGACGGGGGGCAGTCTCGGACATGCCGCTTCTGAACAACGAACTTGGAAAGGATGAAGCATGACTTCGATCGTAACGGGCATGTCTACGGCGCAAATCGCGGCGCTTACGACGGCGCAGGCGCACGCGCTTACAGGGACTGACATCGGTGCAATGACGACCGACCAGGTCAAGGCGCTGACGACCGACTCGGTGGCTGCGCTGACCACGTCGGCAGTCGTCAGCCTCAGCACGACGGCTGTCGCGATTCTCAGCTCCGACCAGCTCGGCTCGCTGAATACGGCGGACATTGCCGCGCTCAAGACGAACCAGATTGCAGCACTCACGTCCGATCAACTCTCGAAGCTGAGCGCGCCCCAGGCCGGTGCGCTGTCGAGCGCTCAAGTGGCGGCGCTGACGACCAGCCAGGCACAGAACGGCCTCACGACGGACCAGATTCACGCGCTGACGACGGCGCAGGCCGCTGCCTTGTCGACGGCCGACGTCGCGGTGCTGACGACGGCGCAAGTCACGGCGCTGACGACGGCCGATGTCGCGGCGCTGAAGACGAACCAGGTCGCTGCGTTGACGACGACGCAGGTGCAGAAACTGACGACCGATCAGGTCAAGGCGCTGACGACCGCGCAGGCGGCCTCGCTGACGACGGCGCAAGTGGCGGCGCTGACGACCGACCAGGTGAATGCGCTGACGACGGCCGCGTTCGCGGCGCTGAAGCCGACGCAGGTCGCGGCACTGACGACGGCGCAGATCGCCAATCTGAGCGCGGCGCAGGAAGGTGCGCTGACGAGCGCGCAGGTGGCGGCGCTGACGACGAATCAGGTGCAGAACGGCCTGACGACCGACCAGGTCAAGGCGCTGACGACGGCGCAGGCCGCGGCGTTGACGACGGCGCAGGTCGCCGCGCTGACGACGGCGCAGTCGAGCGCGCTGACGACGGCCGATGTGGTCGCGTTGAAAGCGACTCAGATTGCGGCGCTGACGACGGCCCAGGTGCAGAACCTGACGACCGCTCAGGCTGCGGCGCTGACGAGCACGCAAATCGCCGCGCTGACGACGGCGCAGGTGCAGAACGGCCTGTCGACCGATCAGGTCAAGGCGCTGACGACGGCGCAGGCGTCGGCCATGACGACGGCGCAGATCTCGGCGCTGAGCACGGACCAGGTGAACGCACTGACGACGGCCGCATTCGCCGCGCTGAAGCCGACGCAGGTCGCGGCGCTGACGACGACGCAGATCACCAACCTGAGCGCGGCGCAGGAAGGCGCGCTGACGACCGCCCAGGTCGCGGCATTGACGACCGCGCAGGTGAAAAACGGCTTGACGACCGATCAGGTCAAGGCGCTGACGACCGCGCAAGCCGCGGCGCTGACGGCGGCTGACGTGACGGCGTTGTCCACCGCGCAAGCGACCGCACTGACGACGTCCGCCGTGGCCGCGCTGAAGACGGGCCAGATTGTGGCGCTGACGACGGCCCAGGTGCAGAACCTGACGACCGATCAGGTCAAGGCGCTGACGACCGCGCAGGCGCAGTCGTTGACGACGGCGCAAGTGGCGGCGCTGACGACGGACCAGGTGAACGCGCTGACGACGGCCGCGTTCGCGGCGCTCAAGCCGACGCAGGTCGCGGCGCTGACGACGGCGCAGATCACCAATCTGAGCGCGGCGCAGGAAGGTGCATTGACGACCGCGCAGGTGGCCGCGCTGACGACGAGTCAGGTGCAGAACGGCCTGACGACCGATCAGGTCAAGGCGCTGACGACCGCGCAGGCCGCGGCGCTGACGGCCGCTGACGTAACGGCGCTGTCGACGGCGCAAGTCACGGCGCTGTCGACGGCGAACATCGCGGCGCTGAAAACGCCCCAGATCGTCGCGCTGACGACGACGCAGGTGCAGAACCTGACGACCGATCAGGTCAAGGCGCTGACGACCGCGCAGGCGGGCGCGCTGACGACGGCGCAAGTCGCGGCGCTGACGACCGACCAGGTGAACGCGCTGACGACGGCCGCCTTCGCGGCGCTGAAGCCGACGCAGGTCGCGGCACTGACGACGGCGCAGATCGCCAATCTGAGCGCGGCGCAGGAAGGTGCGCTGACGAGCGCGCAGGTGGCGGCGCTGACGACGGCTCAGGTGCAGAACGGCCTGTCGAGCGATCAGGTCAAGGCGCTGACGACGGGGCAGGCAGCGGCACTGACGGCGGCTGACGTCGCGGCGTTGACGACCGCGCAGGCGTCGGCGTTGACGACGGCCGACGTCGCGGCGCTGAAGGCGACGCAGATCGCAGCGTTGACGACGACGCAGGTGCAGAACCTGACGACCGACCAGGTCAAGGCACTGACGACCGCGCAGGTGACGTCGCTGACGACTGATCAGGTCAAGTCGCTGACGACCGACCAGGTGAACGCGCTGACGACGGCCGCCTTCGCGGCGCTGAAGCCGACGCAGGTCGCGGCACTGACGACGGCGCAGATCGCCAACCTGAGCACGGCGCAGGCCGGCGCGCTGACGACCGCACAAGTGGCAGCGTTGACGACGAATCAGGTGCAGAACGGCCTGACGACCGACCAGGTCAAGGCGCTGACGACCGCGCAGGCGGCCGCGTTGACGACGGCCGACGTCGTGGCGCTGACGACGGCGCAATCGAGCGCGCTGACGACGGCTGACGTGGCCGCGCTGAAGACGAATCAGGTCGCGGCACTGCGCACGGATCAGCTGCAGAACCTGACGACGGCTCAGGCGGCAGCACTGAGCTACACGCAGATCGCGTCGCTGACGACGGCCCAGGTACAGAACGGCCTGTCGACCGATCAGGTCAAGGCGCTGACGACGGGGCAGGTGGCGGCACTGACGACGGCTGACCTCGCGGCGCTGACGACGACGCAGACCGCGGCGCTGTCCACGGCGTCGATCGTGGCGTTGAAGACGAGCCAGGTGATTGCGCTGACGACGGCCCAGGTGCATAACCTGACGACCGATCAGGTGGCTGCGTTCACGACGACCCAGGTGCATGCGCTGACGTCGGCGCAGGTGGGGGCAATGACGACCGATCAGATCCAGCAGCTCCACTTCTGATCAGTCGCGTTGCATGGCGCCGGGGTTCCCGGCGCCATCCCGCCTCGCCGGCATCGGGCAAGGCGTGAGTACTGGCAGGTTAAACTGCCGGCCACGCGTGACGTGGCGGCAGCCGCCCGTCACGGGCAGGCGAGGAGGCGGCGCGCCGTCGTGCCCGCGCGGCGGCTGACGGGCAGCCGTCCGGCGGACTGCCGTACTTTACGGTATTGCGTATGAGTGAAGTCATGGTTTCGTCTGAAGAAAATTTTGCTGCCGATCTTCTGCTCGCGTGGCACGGCAAGATCGACATGACGGGTCTCTTCGAGCGCGCGGGCGCGCTCGAAGCGAACCGGCAGTTCGAGCTGGCGGCGGTCCTTTACCGGACCTGGCTCGAGCGCAACGTCGCGCCGTTCAATCATTTCGTGTACTTCAACCTTGGCGTCGCGCTTTTCAACGCCAATGACATCGAGGCCGCGAAAAAGGCACACTACACGGCCATCGAGCTCGCGCCCGATTTCATTCATCCGCATTTCAATCTGGGTGTCATGTGCGAGCGCATCAACGAGCTCGACACGGCGATCGCGGAATGGACGTGGGTCGTGGAGCACGCGTCGGCTGATCATCCCGAGCAACGGCCGCTGCGGCTGTCCGCGCTCAACAACCTCGGGCGCGTCCATGAAAACCAGCGGCGTTACGCCGATGCGCTGGCGTGCCTGACGGAAAGTTTGCGGATGGAGCCGAACCAGCCGGACGTGCTGCACCACTGGGTGTTCCTGCGGGGCAAGCAGTGCGAGTGGCCCGTGTTTGCGCCCGTCGAAGGCGTCGATCCGGACCTCATGCGACAGTCGACTTCCGCGCTGGCGATGATCAGCCAGTCGGACGATCCGGCGGAGCAATTGTCGGCGGCCCGGCATTACGTCGACACCAAGATCAACGTCGACGTGCCCGCGTTGTCCGGCAACAAGGCATATGGTCACGAGAAGATCAGGATCGCGTATCTTTCGTCGGATTTCTGCCTGCATCCCGTTTCGATGCTCACGGCCGAGCTGTTCGAATTGCACGACCGGCGGCGTTTCGAGGTGTACGGCTATTGCTGGTCGCGCGACGACGGCTCCGCGCTGCGCAAGCGGATTATCCAGTCGATGGATCATTTCCATCGCATCGACGCGATGAGCGACGAGGCCGCCGCTCGGCTGATCCGTGAACACGAGATCGACATCGTCGTTGACCTGCACGGGCAGACGCTCGGCGCACGCACGGACTTGCTTGCCTATCGGCCGGCGCCCATCCAGATCACGTATCTGGGCTTGCCGGCCACGACCGGCCTGCCGTACATCGATTATGTGATCGCCGACCGGTTCCTGATTCCGGAAGCGTACGCGCACTTCTACTCGGAGAAGCCGCTGTACATGCCGGACATCTACCAGGTCAGCGATCGCAAGCGGGTCAGTGCGCCGGCGCCGTCGCGCGCAAGCTGCGGCCTGCCGGAAGACGGCTTCGTCTTTTGTTCGTTCAACAACAATTACAAGTTCACGCCCGAGGTGTTCGGCGCCTGGATGCGGATCCTGCAGCGGGTGCCGGCAAGCGTGCTCTGGTTGCTTGCCGACAATCCATGGGCCGAAGCCAATCTGCGAAAGGAAGCGGCCAGGCACGGCATCGACGGCGGACGCCTCGTGTTTGCGTCTCGCGTCTCGCCGGAGAATTATCTTGCCCGGTTTGCGGTCGCGGATCTGTTCCTCGATTCCTTCCCGTTCAACGCCGGCACGACGGCGAACGACGCGCTCTGGATGGGGCTGCCGGTTCTGACGCTCTCGGGCAGGAGCTTCGCATCGCGGATGGCGGGTGCGATGTTGTCCGCCGCGGGCATCGAGGAATTGATCACCTACGATCTGCAGGCATACGAGGAGAAGGCGGTGGCGCTCGCCAGTGCGCCGGATGAGTGCGAGCGCCTGCGAAAGGTGCTGAACGCCGAGCGCAGGGATGGCGTATTGTTCGACACGCCGCGATTCGTCAACAATCTCGAGGCGCATTTTTCGCGTCTCGTCGGCGCGCTGGACTGATCGGCGCGCCGGTCGGCCGCCTCCCCGGGCAGGCCGACCGCCGGATCGCGCCGCAGGTCAGAAGTGGTCGAGATCCAGCACGATGCCCGCCGAGGCCATCAGCCGCTGGCGGTTCAGGCGGACGTCCGTATTGGGGGCTGGATGCCGCTGGTAAAGCGCGAGCATCGTCGAGGCGATCAGGTCGTCGCGTGTATTGCCGCGTCGCATATTCTCCTGCGCGCCGGCCGGGCTCTTGTGAATGACGACTGAGCTGAGCGGGACATGAACCATTGCGCGTCCGGAAAGACACGCGAGCAGGAAGTCCCAGTCTTCGTAAATCTCGAGATCGGTCGCATATCGGACGCGCGCGACGACGTCGTCGCGATACGCGATGCAGCTGTTCGGCACGCGATTCAGCACGTAGACGCTGTCCGCGTCGACATCGCCGATGCGCACCGTTTCGATCGAGGTCGTGCGTGGCGGATGCGTCGTGCGATCCTCGTAACACACCTTGAAATCGCAAAACAGGATTTCCGGCTCGTCGGCGCCGATGCTTCGGGCCAGCGCGTCGAGGTGCGTCGGCTCAAGCGTGTCGTCGTCGTCGAGGAACATGACGTAGCGCGATTTGCCGAGCGAGAGTCCGATGTTGCGGCTTTCGGCCGGCCCGGGCGCGCCGCTGCGGATCACGTGGACGTAGCGCCCCTGCAATGCGGAAAGCTCCTCGAATGGCGGCATGTATGTCGCGCTATCGGAGACGACGATGACGGTGAAGTCCTGCCACGTCTGGTCGATCAGGGACTGCAACGTCCGGCGCAGCAGCAGTGGCCGGTCGTGGGTGGCGATGATGACGGTAAACACGATGAACCGGTAATGAGTGGAATCCGCTCGCCCGGCGAGCGATTCCCGCCGGGCGATGACGCGAGATCATCAGGCGCGGCGGGCACCGGGGCGTTCGTTCAGAAACCCGCGATCCGCTGATATTGCAGCGCTGCTTCCGTGCGGCCGATAGCCGTCTTGAACTCGGCCTGCAGCTCTCGTTGTGTCGTTTGTGCGTCCGCCATCACGGCCGCGTCGATCGCCTCGATGCGCTTCAGGATCGCCAGCGCGTCGGGCGATTGCGGGGCGGCCAGGGACATCAGCAGCGGCGAGCGCTGTTCGACGAGGCTCGCCGCGCCCGGCCAGTCGGCCATCGATGCCGCATGTTCGATTGCCTGCGTGAGCGACCACACGCGCTCCAGCAGAGTGATCGGGTCCGTCGTCATGTTCTCTCCCATGTTGATCCGGCCGCGGCAACGCCTGCCGCTATGCCTTGTTCGTGGCCAGCGCGCCCGCGCTGTTGGTGCCGCCGAACAGTTGCGTCAGGTACTGCGAATTGTTTTGCATCTTTGCCATCAGCGTATTGAGCGCGGTGAATTGCGTATTGTACTGATCGGTGAGCTGGCTGGCGTATGCCTGCAGCGCCGTGGCCTGCGTTTTCGCAGCGGCGAGATCCTGGTTCAACGCCGTGACGCGCGTGTCGATGATGCCGCCCGTCTGCAGGAATGTCGTGATGTTGCTGTTGAGCGTCGCGCCTACGCCGTTGGTCGCGTTGAACGCGGTCGCCACGGATGACGGATTGTTCGCCAGCGCCGACGACAGGGCCGCGCTGTCGACGCTGAGCGTGCCGTCCGGCTGAAGATTGAGGCCGATCGCGCTCAGGCTGATCGTGCTGCCGCCGCTCGTTACGCCCTGGGCCACCTTGGTGGCCAGCGTGTTGACGATCGAATTCAGCATCGAGTCGCCGATGAGCGGGCCCCCCTGGCTACCGGCGGCTGCGCTCGAATTGAAGCTCGACAGCGACGATGCGGTGCTGACGAACGAGTTGTATGCGGAGACGAACGCGTTGATCGTATTGGTGGCGGAGGTGTTGTCCGGCGAGACCGAGAGCGTTTGGGTCGTCTTGGCCGACGAAGCAGACAGGTTGATCGTCACGCCCGTAATCGCGCCCGTGATGGTGTTGCTCGCGCTAACCACGCTGGTGCCGTCGATCGAAAGCTGCGCGTCCTGCGCGGGGATCGTCTCGTTGTAATTGTTTGTCGCTGCACCCGTGTTATCGACGGTTGCCAGCGCAGCCAGCCCGTCCGTCGAATTGGTCGACACCTTGATGGTGTTCGCCGCGCCCGTGACGTTGGACGTCAGCACGAGGTGCGAGCCGTCCGTGCCGGTGACGACCGTGGCGGTCACGCCCGGATTGCCGCTTCCCGTGTTGATCGCATTTGCGATGTCGGCGAGCGTGTTGGTGCCGGACTTGATCGCGACTGTCATCGGCGTGCCGCTGCCGAGCTGGATCGTCAGGTTGCCGGTGCCGACCTGGTTCGTCGATGGAATTCCCGTGATCGACGAGAGCTTTTGCGCCGTCGCTACCTGCGTCACTGCGACCGAATAGCTGCCCGCGACCGCCCCCGTCGACGTCGTGGCCGTGAGGCCGCTGCCGCTCGCGGATGCCGTGAATTTTGACAGCGCCGAGCCGTCCGTAAGGCCGGACAGTGCGCTTTGCAGCGACGAAAGCGACGACTTGAGCGAACCGATCGCGGACAGCGTCGTGTTGTCGAGCGTTTGCCGATTGGTGTTCTGGGTCGTTTGTGCGGCCGTCTTCGCTGCGACCAGCGCGGACACGAGCGACGAGACGTCCGTATTCGAATTCGTCACACCGCTGATGATCGATTGGGCGGCTGCCGCCAGTGCGCTGTTCGCCGATGTGGTGGTAGTCGTCGACATGTAGGACTCCATTCGATGAGATTAGTCCTGCGCAACGGTCGGGCAGGGCGACGTAATGCGCGAAGCACGAAAAGCAAAATGCTTACCCGACGTGATCGGATAAGCATTGGGAGGAAGGGCATTCCCGTTCCGATGGCGCCGCCGCGTCGATCGCGATCTCGCGGCGCGCGCCGTCCGGCTTGCTTAGCCCAGGAGCTTCAGCACTTGCTGCGGCATCGAGTTCGCTTGTGCGAGGACCGAAATGCCGGCTTGTTGCAGCACCTGTGCCTTCGACAGGTTGGCGGTCTCCTGCGCGAAGTTCGCGTCGGTGATCTGCGCGCTTGCTGCGTTCAGGTTCGTCGATTGCGCCGTGGTCTGCGAGATCGCTGCCTGATAGATGTTGATGTCGGAACCGAGCTGAGCTTGCGCGGTGTTGACGGTGCCGAGCGCGGTGTCGATCGTGTTCATCATCGCTTGCGCGTTGGCGACGGTCGTCACGCTGCCGGTCAGGCCGAGCGTCGCCGTATCGTACTTGCCGCTCAGGTCGAGCGACAGTTGCTGGCCGGACTTTTCGCCGATCTGGAAGGTCAGCGGCGTGCCTGCGGCGTTCGCGCTGCCGTCGAGCAGGTTGATGCCGTTGAACGTCGTTTGGCTCGCGATACGGCCGATTTCGGTGATACGCGCTTGCACTTCGGTGTCGAGGTTGCTTGCAGCAGCGGTGCCGATCGACGAATCGGATGCCTGAACAGCGAGCTGGCGGATACGCTGCAGGTTGGCGGTGATTGCCGACAGGCCGCTCGATGCGGTCTGAGCCATCGACACGGCGTTGTTCGCGTTCGACACACCCTGCGTGTATGCGTTGATCGACGCTTGCATCGTCGTCGAGATCGCGAGGCCTGCCGCATCATCTGCCGCGGAGTTGATGCGCTTGCCCGACGACAGGCGGTTGATCGCTTGCGACAGCGCGTTCTGCGTCGACGAGAGGTTCGTTTGAGCGGTCTGCGAATAGATGTTGGTGTTGATGTTCAGCATTTGGATCCTCGTTTGGAAAACGCCGTTTGATTGACTGGATTCGGGGTTCGGCGTCGCGCTTTCCGTGTCCCGCGCTGCCCGCCTTTCCTGGTTGTCGGCGCTGATTCGGGGAAACTTTAGGGCCGCATCGAACACTATTCTTGCGGCGCGATGCCGCGCATGTGTCTCGTGCGTGTCGCCTCGGTGGGGTGCGGCGCATCGTGGCGCGGCAATGCGCTTCGTCGGGCAGTGAGGTCGGCCCTCATGGGAGGGGCGCGCCTGGCCTTCGCCGATCGGACATGGCGAGCGGCTCGTGCTGAATTGCAACGGAAAAGCGGTAAACCTGTAGGCGAAGCTGCGTTTAACTGGTATGATGGCGGGCTGAATTGAGATTTTCTGTCACGCCTATGCCGTCTCGGCATTCCTGCTGGCAGTCAAACGCGGCGCTGCACGCGGCTTGTGAAGCGTACCCGCGGTGCTTTGTGCCTCTCTTTTCCGGCCTCCGAGGCCGTATTTCCGCTCGTTTCGCCTGTTGTGGGGACGCCCGGATGGCCGGTGCGTGGCGCTTGGCCGCTACGTTTTTGACCGTTTAAGCAATTTAGGAACGACATGACGACGATTCTTCTGAAGGAAAACGAGCCGTTCGAAGTGGCGATTCGCCGCTTTCGCCGTGCTATCGAAAAAAATGGCCTGATCGCTGAACTGCGCGAACGCCAGTCCTACGAAAAGCCGACCGCAGTCCGCAAGCGCAAGAAGGCAGCAGCCGTCAAGCGCCTGCACAAGCGCCTGCGCAGCCAGATGCTGCCGAAGAAGCTCCACTAAGAGCGTCTACGGTTCGCCGCGAAACGGCGGAGCGTGCTTCGAAAGAAGCCGCTCCGCCGTTTTGCTTTTCGGGGCCGGAAAAGGTTGCAGATCGTGGCGGAAAAGTGGCCGATCGACTGCCGGACGGTCGAATGGCCGCACGGCGGTTCCGCCGGCAGCCAACGGGCAAGGCCGCCGACGTGTTCACCGGGAAATCGGCGCCGCGTTCGGGTTCGCCTTGCGCGGATCACCTGGCGGCGCGTGCTGACGTGCCGGTGCGGCAAGCCGACCAGCCCGTGAGCTTCGCCGTCAGCCCGCCTTGCGGCGCCGTGCCGGCTGCTGCTTGCCGCCGAGCGCCGCGCATTGGGCGTGACACGGGCAACCGGTCTCATGGTCGTTGACCATCCCGGTTGCCTGCATCAGCGCATAGCAGATCGTCGAGCCGACGAACTTGCAGCCGTATTCCTTCAGCGCCTTGCTGAGCGCATCCGACTGGGCAGTCGACGCGGGCGCGTCGCGATACGACTGCCATGCGTTCTGGACCGGCGTGTGGTCGACGAACGACCACAGGAATTGCGCGAGCGATCCGTGATCCTCGCGAATGCGCTGCACGGCCCGTGCATTGGTCACCGCGGATTCCACCTTCGCGCGATTGCGGACGATGCCGGGGTTCTCGAGCAGCTTCTCGATGCGCTTCGGCGTGAAGCGCGCGACCGCGTCGACATCGAAGTCGGCGAACGCCTCGCGATAGCCGGCGCGCTTGTTCAGGATCGTCGACCACGATAGCCCCGCCTGCGCGCCTTCCAGAATCAGCATTTCGAACAGATGGCGATCGTCATGCGACGGCACGCCCCACTCGGTATCGTGATAGTGAGCATCCGCTTCCGTCTTTACCCAGTTGCACCGCTGCGACATCGCCGGCCTCGTTCCAGTGTCGATTCGATCGTGCCAGCATAGCGGAAGGCCCATTCACGGTATAGCTGGCCGAACGGCAGATGGGCGTGCGGCGCCGATCCGGTTAAGCTTGGCGCCTGTTCGAATCAGCAGGATCAACGCATGACGGCATTCCTTTTTGCGATCGGCATCGACGGCGGCGGCACGGGTACCCGCGCGGTACTCGCCGACCGGCACGGGCGCGAACTCGCGCAGGGGCGCGGCGGCCCGTCGGGGCTCGGCCTCGGCATCGAGCGCGCGTGGGCATCGATCGGCGCGGCCTGTGCCGACGCATTCACGCGGGCGGGGCTCGCGTTCGACTGGTCGCAGTGCGCGCTCGGCTGCGGGCTCGCGGGCGTCAACAATGCCGCGTGGCTCGCCGCGTTCCGCGCGCAGGCGCCGCTCGACGCACTGGCGATCGAAAGCGACGCTTATACGACCGCCGTCGGCGCGCACGGCGGTGCGCCGGGGCTCATCGTCGCGCTCGGTACGGGCAGCATCGCGGCGGCGCTCGACGCCGCGGGCGACTGCCGCATCGCGGGCGGCTTCGGCTTTCCGTCCGGCGATGAGGCGAGCGGCGCGTGGCTCGGCATGCGCGCGCTCGCGTACGCGCAGCAGGCGCTCGACGGCCGCGTGCCGTGTGACGCGTTTGCCGGCGCGCTGCTCGCGGAAACGGGCGCGCACGATCGCGACGCGCTCGTCCAGTGGTCGTGCGATGCGAACCAGACGATCTACGCGCGCCTCGCGCCGATCGTGTTCGCGCACCGCGACCATTCTTATGCGGCGGCGCTGATCGCGCAGGCCGGCGACGAGATCGGCAAGATGATCGACGCGCTCGATCCGCAGCAGGCGCTGCCGGTCGCGCTGTGCGGCGGGCTGGCCGACGCGCTGGCACCGGCCGTGCCGGCACGCCATGCGGCGCGGCTGCGCGCGCCGCTCGACGATTCCGCGCACGGCGCGTTGCGGCTCGCGCTGCAGGCGTTGAGGGCGGCTGAAGCGGGGTGAAAGAGGCGCGTGGGCGGCGTGCGGCGAGTGGGCCGAGCTGGCCGGGCGGGTCGATCAGGTAAAGCGACGGGCGGGCACGTTGAGCGGACAAACTGGACCGAGCTGACGGAGCAAACCGAGCAAACCGCCTGCCCCGGCCGAACCAGCGACGCACGGAAACCCGAACGCCCTGAAACCCGCCCCCATTTCCCGACCACCCGGCGCGCCCCCGGGCACGACGTTAAAATGGCGGCTCCGCAGCGTCCTGCGCGCCACTCCCCCATCCCCATGTACAAAGTCATCGCCACTGATCTCGACGGCACCCTGCTGAACAGCGACCACCAGCTCGATCCGTACACGATCGAGACCGTCCGCCGGCTCGACCGCGACGGCCTGCAGTTCGTGATCGCGACGGGGCGTCACTACGCGGACGTCGCCGGCATCCGCGACGTGCTGGGCATCCGGCCGTACCTGATCACGTCGAACGGCGCGCGTGTGCATGCGCCGGACGACACGGCGATCCATGCGCAGGACATCGATCCCGCGATCGTCCGCGGCCTCGTGCAGCCGGGCGTGACCGGTGCGCACGGGCGCGTGATCGTCAACCTGTTCACCGATCGCGGCTGGCTGATCGACCGCGACGCGCCGCACCTGCTCGAATTCCACCAGGATTCGGGCTTCCGGTACGACGTGATCGACATGGCCGCGCACGACGGCGCCGACATCGCGAAGGTGCTGTACATCGGCGAGCCGGCCGATCTGGCGGTGGTCGCGGAGCAGATGCGCGTGCGGTTCGGCGATGCGCTGTACGTCACGTACTCGCTGCCCGACTGTCTCGAAGTGATGACCGCCAACGTGTCGAAGGGCCGCGCGCTGCGTACGGTGCTCGCGCGACTCGGCGTCGACGCCGGCCACTGCATCGCGTTCGGCGACAACATGAACGACATCGACCTGCTCGAAACGGCCGGCCACGCGTTCATGATGAACAACGCGAACCCCGACCTGATCGCGCACCTGCCGCACATCCCGCGGATCGGCAACAACTTCGATGCGGGCGTCGCCCGCCACCTGCGCACGCTGTTCGCGCTCGAAGGCACGCGCGACGGCGTCGCCGCTTCCTGAGCTGAGCGGCAATGAAAAACGGGCGCCAGCGGCGCCCGTTCAAATTACCTGCCTCGATGTTGTTCGACAGCGTGAGGCTCGCTGCTCTGCTCGCGTGACCCCGTAGTGTTTTATTCGCTAGTGCGAGCGGATGCGGGCACGAGGCCGACGGCATCGTCGCGCCCCGCGATCAGCGGGTAGACGATCCCCGCAATTGCCGCGCCGATGATCGGCGCGACCCAGAACAGCCACAGCTGGCCGATCGCCTCGCCGCCCACGAACAGCGCGGGGCCGGTCGAGCGGGCCGGGTTCACCGACGTGTTGGTGACCGGGATCGAGATCAGGTGGATCAACGTCAGGCACAGGCCGATCGCGATCGGCGCGAAGCCGGCCGGCGCGCGCTTGTCGGTGGCGCCGAGAATCACGAACAGGAAGAAGCCCGTCATCACGACTTCGCAGATGAACGCCGCGCCGAGCGAGTAGTGGCCGGGCGAGCGCTCGCCGAAGCCGTTCGTCGCAAAGCCGCTGCCGACGACGTCGAAGCCCGGCTTGCCGGTCGCGATCAGGTACAGCACGAACGCACCGAGCGTCGCGCCGACGACCTGCGCAACGATATACGGCGCGAGATCGCGTGCCGGGAAGCGGCCGGCGACCGTCAGGCCCACGCTGACGGCCGGATTCAGGTGGCAACCCGAAATATGGCCAATCGCGAATGCCATCGTCAGCACGGTCAGGCCGAAGGCGAGCGCGACGCCGGCGAAGCCGATGCCGAGGCCCGGAAAGGCTGCGGCCAGCACGGCGCTTCCGCACCCGCCGAGCACCAGCCAGAACGTGCCGAATACCTCTGCAGCCAGACGCTGAGAAAGATTCATGTAAGGATCCCGTTCAAGTGGGTTGAAGACAAACGGATGACCGGATGATTTATTCCGTCACCCCGAATTGGTCTGGATTATAGGAAATGAATCGGCTGGGTGAGGGTCAACGATTGTTAAATTCGAATGGCTGACGAATGGTTTTTATTAGAATAAGTCCGCATTCTCGATATAGCCGATTCGGTTAAAGATGGCAGCATTAATTTTGAAGGGCAGGGCGGCAGTGCGGATGACGTAACGGGTGTTGGCGTTCCGGCCGGAACTGCCGGCGCCGCATCATGGAAAAGGGAGCCGAAAAATGTCTCAATACGCGAAACTCAAGGCGCAGATCGCCGATCTGCAGGCCCAGGCGGATGACGTGCGTCGCCAGGAAGTGGCGGCGGTGATCGCCGACGTCCAGCGAATGATTGCCGAATATGGCCTGACGGCCCAGGATCTGGGCTTCGCGGAGCGAGCGCGGCGCGGCCGTCCGCCGAAAAAGGCACCGCTCCCCCCGAAATACCGCGACCCGAAGTCGGGTGCAACCTGGAGCGGGCGCGGCAAGCCGCCGAATTGGATCGTCGGGAAAAACCGCGATCGTTTCCTGATCGAATGAGCGCGCAAAAAGAAAGAGCCGCATCGACTGCGGCTCTTTGGCGCCTTTGGGTTTTACGCGCCGATTTCGGCGCGAATTTCACCGAATATTTCTGACGAATTTCGCCGTCACGCGCTCGCGACGCGACGCAAGGTCGGCCGCTTTGCCGTCGCGCAAAGCGATTCGTAAGTTTCGACATAGCGCCGTGCCATCGCTTTCGAGCTGAAGCGCGTATCGAAGCGCGCGCGGATCGCGTCGCGCGACAGGCTGTCGATCCGGTGCAGTGCACCGACCGCGCCCTGGACGTCCTCGACGATGAAGCCGGTCACGCCGTCCTCGATCACTTCCGGCACCGAGCCGCGGTTGAACGCGACGACCGGCGTGCCGCAGGCCATCGCCTCGATCATCACCAGGCCGAACGGTTCCGGCCAGTCGATCGGGAACAGCAGCGCCTTGGCGCCGGACAGGAACGCTGGCTTCTGCGCCTCGTTGATCTCGCCGATGAATTCGACATGCGCCTCGCCGAGCAGCGGCTCGATCACTTCCTTGAAGTAGTCGGCGTCGGCCTTGTCGACCTTCGCGGCGATCTTCAGCGGCAGCCCGCTTTGCGCGGCGATCCGGATCGCGGTGTCGACCCGCTTTTCGGGGCAGATCCGGCCGAGGAACGCGAGATATTCGGGCTTCACGTCCGGTTGCGGCGTGAGCAGCGTGTCGGGCAGCCCGTGATACACGGTGCCGGCCCAGGCGGCTTGCGGCAGCGGCTTGCGCTGGTTGTTCGAGATCGACACGACCGGCGCGTCCGGGAACGCGTCGAACACCGGTTGCAGCTCCGGCAGGTCGAGGCGGCCGTGCAGCGTCGTCACGTACGGCGTGTCGAGGCGCGACATCAGCGGAAATGGCAGGTAGTCGAGGTGGAAGTGCAGCACGTCGAATTCGTGCGCGACACGGGCGACCTGCTCGATCAGGCGCATATGGGGCGCCATCGAGTCGCGGATCGACGGGTCGAGCCGCAGTGCGCGCGGCCATGCCGCCTCGAGACGGGCGGACGTGACGGAGTCGCCGCTCGCGAACAGCGTCACGTCGTGCCCCAGCTCGACGAGCGCCTCGGTGAGGTAGGACACGACACGCTCGGTGCCGCCATAGAGTTTCGGCGGGACAGCTTCGTAAAGCGGCGCGATCTGGGCAATACGCATGGACGTTCTCCGGTGTCGACCAGCGCAAAGCGCTCGAGCGCGCATGCTGGTCCGCTGCAGGGTTGCGGAACTCGCCGACGCACGCTGTCTGCGGTGCGTGGCCGGGTCCGTGGCGGGGTGCGCGGGACGCCGGGCGGCAAGCTGCGGGGCGGGCCGGCGCGGCTCCCGCCGCCGCCCATTTGAGTCCATTATCGATATCGCCTTCAGGGGTTCGAGTGTTTTTTCAAACACTTAAGGCTTGTTACACCATGAAATACGAGAAAACCCCGATAAAAAGGGTGCGAAAACATAAAACGAGATAGCCACCACAATTGTTGCGCTATCATGAAAAACCACTATAATTTTTACCGATTCAACTTCCGGCAGCCTTGCCGGATGGCCTTCAGCCGGATTCGTCCCATGCGGACCGCATCGCCGACGCATTCGCGCCCCATTCGCCCCCGCCGTTCGTTCCCTTTCAATTCGCCTTGTCGGAAAAATTCCTACACGGTTTACAGACAATTCCTGCGTGGCGTGCGCCACTTCGCTGATACCGGCATAAATGCCGTTTGGCCAGAATTCGCCCTGTAAGACTATAAACGTGCCGGCAGCGCGTCAGCAGGCGCCCGATCGAGCAAACGTTTTCACAATGAAAGGCCAAAGCAAAAGCTCTTAACGGGGGAATCATGAGCGCCACCAGCGAAATGCTCAGTGAGATCAAAGAGGTCAACCTGTCGTACCTCCTCCTCGCGCAGCGCCTGCTGCGGGAAGACAAGGCGATGGGCATGTTCCGCATGGGAGTTTCCCAGGAACTGGCCGACGTGCTCGCGAACCTCACGCTCGCCCAGACCGTGAAGCTCGCGGCATCGAACCAGATGTTGTGCCGTTTCCGCTTCGACGATCACGCGCTGCTGTCGTCGCTCGCCGACAAAGGCCGCAGCGACGTCGTCACGCATGCGCATTCCGCGATCCTGATGGCCGGCCAGCCGGTCGAAAGCGTCCGCTGATCCCTCCCCGCCTTGCGTTCGTGCCGGCGCGCCGCGTCGGCGGGCGGCGTATTGGCGATTCATCCGAACAACGTCAAGCGGACGGTTATTCACCATGGCAAGCAAAAGCGTCGTGATCGAGGTGAAGGAAATCACCCTCGCCATCGAACTGATCGAACTGGGCGCCAGACTGCAGCTGCTGGAGGCGGAGACGAGCCTGTCGCGCGACCGCCTGATCAAGCTGTACAAGGAACTGAAGGGCGCGTCGCCGCCGAAGGGGATGCTGCCGTTCTCGACCGACTGGTTCATGACGTGGCAGCCGAACATCCACTCGTCGCTGTTCTACAACATCTACCGGTTCATGCAGGACCACGGCCGCTGCGAGCCGATCCAGTCGATCGTGAAGGCGTACCGGCTCTATCTGGAGCACGTGAACCTGTCCGGCGACGAGGCCGCGCTGAGCCTCACGCGCGCGTGGACGCTGGTGCGCTTCTTCGACTCGGGGATGCTGCAGATGACGCCGTGCACGCGCTGCGGCGGCCATTTCGTCGCGCATGCGCATGATCCGCATCAAGGTTTCGTGTGCGGCCTGTGCCAGCCGCCGTCGCGCGCGGGCAAGACCCGCAAGGCGGCCGCCGCGCGCGCCGGGCTGACCGCCGCCGCGGCCTGAGCGCCGCCGGGCGGGGCCGGGCGGGAGCTGCACGCCTTCCGCACGCCTGCCGCGCGCCGCGCGAACCGGCCGGGGCCTGCTGGTAAACACCGCCGCGCGGTCGCGGCGCGACCGCCAAAGTTTTCCTGCCGACTGCCGTAAACCTGATTAACGGCGGTCTCCCCGCCGGTCTTTCGTGAGGGACAGGCAGTGCTGATTATCGTGGGAACACTCGTGACGCTGTTGTCCGTCTTCGGCGGTTACGCGCTGGCAGGCGGGCATCTGGGCGCATTGGTCCAGCCGCTCGAGATCCTGATGATCACCGGCGCGGGCGTCGGCGCGTTCATCCTCGGCAACGGCATGAAGACCATCAAGGCGACGCTGCGCGTGCTGCCGACGCTCTTCAAGGGCTCGAAGTACACCAAGGACGTCTATATGGAACTGATGGCGCTCCTGTACGTGCTGCTCGCGAAGGCCCGCAAGGAAGGCACGCTGACGCTCGAGGCCGACATCGACGATCCGGACAAGAGCCCGATCTTCACGCAATACCCGAAGATCCTCGCGGATCGCCACATCGTCGAATTCCTGACCGACTACCTGCGCCTGATGGTGGGCGGCAACATGAACGCGTTCGAGATCGAGAGCCTGATGGACGAGGAAATCGAGACGCACCACGCGGAAGGCGAAGGCCCCGCGCACGCGCTGATGCGCGTCGGCGACGCGATGCCGGCGTTCGGGATCGTCGCGGCGGTGATGGGCGTCGTGCACACGATGGCGTCGGCCGACAAGCCGCCCGCGGTGCTCGGCGCGATGATCGCGCAGGCGCTGGTCGGCACGTTCCTCGGGATCCTGCTGTCGTACGGGCTGATCGGGCCGCTCGCGAGCCTCGCGGAGCAGCGCGTCGCCGAGTCGACCAAGATGTTCCAGTGCATCAAGGTGACGATCCTCGCGAGCCTGAACGGCTATGCGCCGGCGATCGCGGTCGAGTTCGGCCGCAAGGTGCTGTTCTCGACCGAGCGGCCGTCGTTTACCGAGCTCGAAGAGCATGTGCGCCGCGTGAAGGCGAAGTGACGCGGAGCATTCGATGAGCAAGAGCAAGGATCGCGCGATCGTCGTCAAACGGGTGGCCCCGCAGAAGAAGGGCCACCACGGCGGCGCCTGGAAGCTCGCGTATGCGGACTTCATGACCGCGATGATGGCGTTCTTCCTGCTGATGTGGCTGCTGAGCTCGGTCACGCCGGTGCAGCTGAAGGGGATCGCCGAGTACTTCAACACGCCGCTGAAGGCCGCGCTGTTCGGCAGCGGCGATCGCAGCTCGCAGGACTCGAGCATCATCAACGGCGGCGGCCGCGACCTGTCGAGCCTCGATGCCGGCACGCTGCGCCGTACCGACGGCACGACGTCGCTCGCCGATCGCGTCGCGAAGGCCGGCGACGACAGGACGCGCTCGCAGGCGCAGGGCGCACAGGACCGGCTCGAGCAGGCGCGCCTGCACGACCTGCAGATCAAGCTGATGGCGGCGATCGAGGCGAATCCGACGCTGCGCCAGTTCAAGCAGCAGATCCGCATCGATTCGACGCTGATGGGGCTGCGCATCGAGATCGTCGATTCGCAGAAGCGGCCGATGTTCGCGATGTCGAGCGACCACGTCGAGCCGTACATGCGCGACATCCTGCGCGAGATCGGCAAGACGCTGAACGACGTGCCGAACCGGATCATCGTCCAGGGCCATACCGACGCGGTGCCGTACGCGGGCGGCGAGGGCGGCTACAGCAACTGGGAACTGTCGGCCGATCGCGCGAACGCGTCGCGCCGCGAGCTGATCGCGGGCGGCATGGACGAGTCGAAGGTGCTGCGCGTGCTCGGCCTCGCGTCGACGCAGAACCTGAACAAGGCCGATCCGCTCGATCCGGAAAACCGCCGGATCAGCGTGATCGTGCTGAACCGCAAATCCGAAGACGCGCTGATGCGCGACGACACGACGACCACGACGCTGTCGGCCGACGCCGCGGGCTCGAAGCAACTGGCCCAGCAGCTCGACGGCACGGCGCCGGCCGCGCGACCGGTGCTCGCGAGCGCCGTCGCCGTGGTGCCGAAACCCTGACGTTTCCAAGATTTCGAGACGCGTATGAAACAACCTTCACGCTCACTTCGTTCGCTGCCCCCCGAGGGGGCGGTCAGCCACCCTGGAGCGGTCCTGCGGAGCCCGACATGATCCGAACCATTCTCGCCATCGA
Source organism: Burkholderia sp. BCC1985 (assembly GCF_905339915.1). Lineage (NCBI taxonomy): Bacteria > Pseudomonadati > Pseudomonadota > Betaproteobacteria > Burkholderiales > Burkholderiaceae > Burkholderia > Burkholderia sp. BCC1985. The sequence continues at coordinate 80,981 of NZ_CAJPGY010000013.1, read as the reverse complement.
CGACTCCGCGACCATGCGTGCGCTGCTGCAGGCGACGCTTGCGCAGGCCGGCTACGACGTGACGGTGGCGCCGGACGGCGAAGCCGGCTTCGACATGGCGGCCACCGTGCCGTACGACCTGGTGCTGACCGACCAGAACATGCCGCGCAGGAACGGCCTCGAGGTGATCGCCGCGCTGCGCAAGCTGACGGCGTATGCGGACACGCCGATTCTCGTACTGACGACCGAAGGCAGCGATGCGTTCAAGGACGCCGCGCGCGACGCGGGCGCGACCGGCTGGATCGAAAAGCCGATCGACCCGGCCGTGCTGATCGACCTGGTCGCGACGCTGTCCGAGCAGACCGCCTCCTGACATGAACGCGACGAATCCAACCGGTGACCGGGCATGACTCTCGACATCACGCAGTTCTACCAGACCTTTTTCGACGAAGCGGACGAGTTGCTCGCGCAGATGGAGCAACTGCTGTTGAACCTCGACGTCGGCTCGCCGGACCCCGAGGACCTGGCCGCGATCTTCCGCGCCGCGCATTCGATCAAGGGCGGCGCGGCGACGTTCGGCTTTTCCGCGCTGACCGAGACGACCCACATCCTCGAGTCGCTGCTCGACCGCGCGCGCAACCATGAGCTGACGCTGACCAAGGAAATGGTCGACGCGTTCCTCGAGACCAAGGACGTGCTGTCCGACCAGCTGGTCGACTATCGCGCGAGCGCGGAACCGGACGCGGCGGCTGCCGCGACGATCTGCGCGAAGCTCGAACGCCTGAAGGCCGAGAGCGGCGCGGGCGCGCCCGCGGACGTCGCACCTGCCGCGCCTGCCGTGGAGACTGCACCGGCACCGGCGCCGGCCGCCGCTACCTCCGCCAGCGACCGCGCGCCCGATCACGTGGTCGAACAGGCGGTCGCGGCCGCGCATCCGGCGGCGGCTGCCGGCACGGACGGCCCGCACCTGAAGATCACGCTCCTCGGCGTCGACGCGAAGGACCAGGCGCTGCTCACCGAGGAGCTCGGCAATCTCGGCCGGATCGTCGGCCGCGAGGAAGCGGGCGCCGACCTGACGCTGTGGCTCGAATCGGACGTGCCGTCCGACGACATCGTCGCCGTGTGCTGCTTCGTGATCGACGACAGCCAGATCCGCATCGCGCGCGGCACCGCGCCGGCCGCACCGGCGGCGCCTGCCGCCACGCCGGCCGCCGCCGAACCGGCCGCCGCGCCGGAGCCGGCCGCGCGGGTCGAGGTCTTCGCGCAAGCCCCCGGTGCCGCCCCGGCCGCCGCCGCACCGCAGGCGCAGCCGAGCGCCGTCGCGCAACCGGCGCCGCAACAGGCATCGCAACCGGCATCGCAACCGCACGCAGAACCCGCCGCGCAGGCTGTCCAGGCTGCCGCGCACCACGACGACAAGCGTCCGCGCCCGGCCGCCGCCGCATCGGGCGCCGAAGGCAGCTCGATCCGCGTCGGCGTCGAGAAGGTCGACCAGCTGATCAACCTGGTCGGCGAGCTCGTGATCACGCAGGCGATGCTCGCGGAAACCGCGAGCGCGTTCGATCCGGCGCTGCACGACCGCCTGTTCAACGGGATGGCGCAGCTCGAGCGCAACGCGCGCGACCTGCAGGAAGCGGTGATGTCGATCCGCATGATGCCGATGGACTACGTGTTCAGCCGCTTCCCGCGGCTCGTGCGCGACCTCGCCGGCAAGCTCGGCAAGCAGGTCGAGCTGGTCACGTTCGGCCAGGCGACCGAGCTCGACAAGAGCCTGATCGAGCGGATCATCGACCCGCTCACGCACCTCGTGCGCAACAGCCTCGACCACGGGATCGAGACGGTCGACAAGCGCGTCGCCGCCGGCAAGGACGGCGTCGGCCAGCTGGTGCTGTCGGCCGCGCATCACGGCGGCAACATCGTGATCGAGGTCAGCGACGACGGCGCGGGCCTGAACCGCGAGCGGATCCTCGCGAAGGCCGCGAAGCAGGGCATGCAGATTTCCGAAAACATCAGCGACGACGAAGTCTGGCAGCTGATCTTCGCGCCGGGCTTCTCGACCGCCGAAACCGTGACCGACGTGTCGGGCCGCGGCGTCGGGATGGACGTCGTGAAGCGCAACATCCAGTCGATGGGCGGCCATGTCGAGATCACGTCGCAGGCCGGTCGCGGCACGACCACGCGGATCGTGCTGCCGCTCACGCTGGCGATCCTCGACGGGATGTCGGTGAAGGTCGGCAGCGAGATCTTCATCCTGCCGCTGAACTTCGTGATGGAGTCGCTGCAGCCGTCGAACGACGACATCTACACGGTCGGCAACGGCGAGCGCGTGGTGCGCGTGCGCGGCGAATACCTGCCGCTCGTCGCGCTGCACGAGGTGTTCTCGGTCGAGGACGCGCGCACCGATCCGACCCAGGGCATCGTCACGATCATGGAAACCGAGGGGCGCCGCTTCGCGATGCTGATCGACGAGCTGGTCGGCCAGCAGCAGGTGGTCGTGAAGAACCTCGAAACCAATTACCGCAAGGTGCACGGCATCTCTGCGGCGACCATTCTCGGCGACGGCAGTGTCGCGCTGATCGTCGACGTCGCGGCGCTGAACCGCGAAACCCGTGCGACGCACGGCGCCCGAGCCGGCGCCGAGCTCGCCATTTTCTGACTCTCGCCATTCAACCGATTGGGGGCAAACGTGTCCGCTGAAGTCCAAATGATCAATCCGGCCGCGGCGAACGCGGCAACCAGCCGCCGCGATGCGGAGCAGGGCGATGCGACGGGCCAGGAATTCCTCGTCTTCACGCTCGGCGACGAGGAGTACGGGATCGACATCCTGAAGGTGCAGGAAATCCGCGGCTACGACAGCGTCACGCGCATCGCGAACGCGCCGGACTTCATCAAGGGCGTGATCAACCTGCGCGGGATCATCGTGCCGATCGTCGACATGCGGATCAAGTTCCATCTCGGCCGCGTCGAGTACGACCACCAGACGGTGGTGATCATCCTGAACGTGTCGAACCGCGTGGTCGGGATGGTGGTCGACGGCGTGTCGGACGTGCTGACGCTGCAGACCGACCAGATCATGCCGGCACCGGAATTCGGCGCGACGCTGACGACCGAGTACCTGACGGGCCTCGGCACGGTCGACGGCCGGATGCTGATCCTGATGGACATCGAGAAGCTGATGTCGAGCCGGGAAATGGCGCTGATCGAGACGCTCGGCGGGTAAGCGCGCCGCGCGCGCAGCAATTTCGGGAGAATCTGCAATGTTGCATAACTGGTCGATCCGCACGACGCTCACGGCGGTCGGACTCATCCTCGTGGCGCTGGCCGCAGCCGTCGGCGGGCTCGGCCTGTACGCGCTGAATCACGCGAGCCGCTCGCTCGACGAGATTGCGCACGTCGACCTGCCGGCGATCCACACGCTCGACGACACGTCGTCGTACCTGCTGCGCGCGCGCGTGTCGCTCGACCGCTTCCGCTCGCTGACCGAAGCCGGCAACACGGCCGACGCGGGCAAGGTGCTCGACCGCGCGCAGGAGCTGTACGCGAAGTCGAACCAGAACTGGCAGGCGTTCCAGGCCACGCCGAAGCTCGGCATCGAGCAGGCGCTCGTCGACGAGCTCTCCGCACGCTACGCGACGATCGTGAAGGAAGGCGTCGAGCCGGAATTCGCGGCGGCGCGCGCGGGCGACATGGCCGCGTATCACGCGGTCGCCGACACGAAGATCAGCCCGATGTTCGTCGCGTACGACCAGGCGGCATCGGCCGTGGTCGCGTCGCTGCAGAAGCGCGCGGAGGAACGCCAGACCGCGACGCAGTCGCAGATCTCGCTGATGATCGGCCTGATCGCGGCCGGCATCGCGATCGCGTTCGTCGTCGTGATCGCGATCCGCTTCGTGCTGCGCGGGCTGATCGTGAAGCCGCTCGAGGACGCGATCGCGCACTTCGAGCGGATCGCCGGCGGCGACCTCACGCAGCCGGTGAACGTGTTCAGCAACAACGAGATCGGCCGCCTGTTCGGCGGCATCAAGCGGATGCAGGACGCCGTGACGGCGATGGTGCAGGCCGTGCATCGCGGCACCGAATCGATCGACGTCGGCGCGCGCGAGATCTCGACCGGCAACACCGACCTGTCGCAGCGCACCGAGGAGCAGGCCGCGTCGCTGCAGGAAACCGCATCGAGCATGGAGCAGCTCACCGGCACCGTGCGGCAGAACGCGGAGAACGCGCGGCAGGCGAGCCAGCTTGCTGTGAACGCGTCCGACATCGCGACGCACGGCGGCGAGGTGGTCGGCCAGGTCGTGTCGACGATGCAGGACATCGCGGCCAGCTCGGGCAAGGTCGTCGACATCATCGGCACGATCGAAGGCATCGCATTCCAGACCAACATCCTCGCGCTGAACGCGGCGGTCGAAGCCGCGCGCGCCGGCGAGCAGGGCCGCGGCTTCGCGGTGGTTGCGGGCGAAGTGCGCTCGCTCGCGCAGCGCAGCGCGAGCGCCGCGAAGGAAATCAAGCAACTGATCGGCGATTCGGCCGAGAAGGTCGACAGCGGGTCGGCGCTCGTCGCGCGGGCCGGCTCGACGATGGACGAGATCGTGCAGGCCGTGCGCCGCGTGACCGACATCATGGGCGAGATCAGCGCCGCGTCGGACGAGCAGTCGACCGGCATCGAGCAGGTCAATCGCGCGGTCGGCCAGATGGATTCCGTCACGCAGCAGAACGCGGCGCTCGTCGAGCAGGCCGCGGCCGCCGCCGCGTCGCTCGAGGAGCAGACGCGCCAGATGAAGGCGGTCGTGTCGGCGTGGCGCGTCGCGGGCGGCATCGCGCTCGCGCCGGCGCGCGGCGCCGCACGCCCGGCCGCGCACGCAGCGGCACCGGCGCTGGCGTCGCCGTCGGAACGCCGCCATGAAACCGCGCCGGCCGCATTGCCGGCACCGCAGGCGGCCGCTCAGCCGGCGCGCCGCGCGTCGCCTGCGCCCGCGTCGCATACGTCACATGCATCGGCACCGGCCGCGAGCCACGAAACGAAGCGTGCGCCGGACGCCGCCGCACGCGCGGCGAAGGAAGCGCCGGCCGCGGGCGGCTACGGCCCGCGTCTCGCGAAGGCGGCCGCCGCACCGGCGCACAAGCCGGCCGACAAGCCCGCGCTCGTGCGTCCGGCGCTGAGCAGCGAGAAGCCGGCGCTGGCCGCGGCCGGCACGTCCGATGACGACTGGGAGACCTTCTAAGCCATGCCGTCCGCGCGCGCACCGTTTCGACCCGATGCACCGGATGCCTCGCCCCGCGCGGGCGAGCCGGGGCGCGACTTCGCGTTCACCGGCGCGGATTTCGCACGCATCCGCGCGCTGATTCATCAACGCGCGGGCATCTCGCTGTCCGAGCACAAGCGCGACATGGCGTACAGCCGGCTCGCGCGCCGGCTGCGCGCCCGCGGCCTCGACACGTTCCGCGACTACCTCGACCTGCTCGAGCAGGAGGACGATCCGCTCGAGTGGGAGGCGTTCACCAACGCGCTGACGACGAACCTGACCGCGTTCTTCCGCGAGTCGCACCATTTCCCGATCCTGGCCGACTTCGTGAAGGGGCGCGCGGCGCCCGTGTCGGTGTGGTGCTCGGCGGCGTCGACCGGCGAGGAGCCCTATTCGATCGCGATTACGCTGATCGAGGCGCTCGGCGAATCGGCCGCGCGCGGCGCATCGATCCTCGCGACCGACCTCGACACGCAGGTGCTCGCGAAGGCCGAGGCCGGCATCTATACGTACGACCAGGTCAAGCACCTGAGCCCGGAGCGGCTCAAGCGCTTCTTCCTGAAGGGCACCGGCGCGCAGGCCGGCCGCGTGAAGGTGCGCCCGGAGCTGCGCGCGATGATCCGCTTCGAGCAGCTGAACCTGACCGATGCCGACTACGGGATCGCGAAGCCGTTCGACGCGATCTTCTGCCGCAACGTGATGATCTATTTCGACAAGCCGACGCAGGGGCAGGTGCTGTCGCGCTTCGAGCCGCTCGTGAAACCGGGCGGGCTGCTGTTCGCCGGGCATTCGGAGAATTTCACCTACGTCTCGCAGGCGTTCCGGCTGCGCGGGCAGACGGTGTACGAGCTGACGCGCGCCCCGAAGGAAGTGCCCTTGGGGCACGATGCCGCGCCGGGCCTGCGCCCGCGCGGCGCGGCGCCGGCCGCGGCGGCGCCGCCGCGCGCCCATGCGCGTGCCGCGGGCGTCGCGCCCGCTTACGGAGAACGCGGATGAGCGCGCTGCCGATCGCCACCAATCGTTACTTCGACAACCACTTCGAACGCCCCGGCGTGAAGCTGCTGCCGAACGAGTTCTACACGACGTCCGAGGACATGGTGCTGATGACCGTGCTCGGCTCGTGCGTCGCCGCGTGCCTGCACGACCCGATCGCGGGCATCGGCGGAATGAATCACTTCATGCTGCCCGACGACGGCGCTGACGCCGGCGCGGCCGCATCGGAGTCGATGCGCTACGGCGCGTATGCGATGGAAGTGCTGATGAACGAACTGATCAAGGCCGGCGGGCGCCGCGAGCGCCTCGAGGCGAAGGTGTTCGGCGGCGCGGCCGTGCTGGCAGGGATGACGACCATCAACATCGGCGACCGCAACGCGGATTTCGTGCGCCGCTATCTCGCGCTCGAGCGCATCCGCATCACCGCGGAGGACCTGCAGGGCGTGCACCCGCGCAAGGTCGCGTTCATGCCGCGCAGCGGGCGCGCGATGGTGAAGAAGCTGCGGCTGCAGGTGCCGGGCGTGACCGAGCGCGAAGCCGCGCTGGCGCGCGAGGCCGACCGCGTGCACGCCGCCCGGACGCGCGCGCACGTCGAGCTGTTCGCGGCGAAGCGCCCGGCCGCGCCGCCGCCGGCGCGCCCGCGCATCGAGCTGTTCGGCGCACGCGGCGGCGCGGGCGCACAGCCGGCGAACGCGAAGGCCACCAGCCCGAACGCCGGCAGCCCGTACGCGGCCAACCATTCGAGAAAGCAGGAGGCATGACCGCAGTGCAGAAGATCAAAGTGTTGTGCGTCGACGATTCGGCGCTGATCCGCAGCCTGATGACGGAGATCATCAACAGCCAGCCCGACATGACGGTGTGCGCGACCGCGCCCGATCCGCTCGTCGCGCGCGAGCTCATCAAGCAGCACAACCCGGACGTCCTGACGCTGGACGTCGAAATGCCGCGCATGGACGGCCTCGACTTCCTCGAGAAGCTGATGCGCCTGCGGCCGATGCCGGTCGTGATGGTGTCGTCGCTGACCGAGCGCGGCTCCGAGATCACGCTGCGCGCGCTCGAACTCGGCGCGGTGGATTTCGTCACGAAGCCGCGCGTCGGGATCCGCGACGGCATGCTCGACTACGCGGAAAAGCTCGCCGACAAGATCCGCGCGGCGTCGCGCGCCCGCGTGCGCCAGGCACCGCAGCCGCAGGCGGCCGCCGCGCGCACCGCGAGCGGCCAGCCGGCCGCGCCGATGATCAACAATCCGCTCGTCAGTACCGAGAAGCTGATCATCATCGGCGCGTCGACGGGCGGCACCGAGGCGATCCGCGAGGTGCTGACGCCGCTGCCGCCGGATGCGCCGGCGGTGCTGATCGCGCAGCACATGCCGCCCGGCTTCACGAAGTCGTTCGCGCAGCGGCTGAACGGCCTGTGCCGGATCGCGGTGAAGGAAGCCGAGCACGGCGAGCGCGTGCTGCCGGGCCATGCGTACATCGCGCCGGGCCATGCGCACCTGCTGCTCGCGCGCAGCGGCGCGAACTACATCGCGCAGCTGTCCGACGAGCCGCCGGTGAACCGCCACCGGCCGTCGGTCGACGTGCTGTTCCGCTCGGCGGCGCAGCACGCGGGCAAGAACGCGATCGGCGTGATCCTCACGGGGATGGGGCGCGACGGCGCGGCCGGCCTGCTGGACATGAAGCGCGCGGGCGCCCACACGTTCGCGCAGGACGAGGCGAGCTGCATCGTGTTCGGGATGCCGCGCGAGGCGATCGCGCTCGGCGGCGCGGACGAGGTCGCGCCGCTTGCCGAGATGAGCCGGCGCGTGATGGCGCGGCTGGCGACGATGGGTGACCGCGTGCAACGCGTCTGAATGAAATGTCACGGGGCGCGTGCGAAGCCGCGGGCCCCGACGGTAACGAATCTGCAAAGGAACGACGATGGACAAGAGCATGAAAATCCTGGTGGTGGACGATTTCCCGACGATGCGCAGGATCGTCCGCAACCTGCTCAAGGAACTGGGCTACACGAACGTCGACGAAGCCGAGGACGGCGCGGCCGGCCTCGCGCGCTTGCGCGGCGGCGGCTTCGACTTCGTGATCTCGGACTGGAACATGCCGAACCTCGACGGCCTCGCGATGCTGAAGGAAATCCGCGCGGACGCGACGCTCACGCATCTGCCGGTGCTGATGGTCACGGCCGAGTCGAAGAAGGAGAACATCATCGCGGCCGCGCAGGCCGGCGCGAGCGGCTACGTCGTGAAACCGTTCACGGCCGCGACGCTCGACGAGAAGCTGAACAAGATCATCGACAAGATGGCCAAGGCCGGGAGCTGACGTGAACGAGCCGATCCATGCGGCGCTCGCCGGCGCTGCGTTCAGCGCCGACGGCCACGCCGAAGGCGCCGATTACGCGAGCGACCGGATCCTCGCGCGCATCGGCCACGTCACGCGCACGCTGCGCGATTCGATGCGCGAGCTCGGGCTCGACAAGCATGTCGAGCGCGCGGCGGAAGCCGTGCCCGATGCACGCGACCGGCTGCGCTACGTCGCGACGATGACCGAGCAGGCGGCCGAGCGCGTGCTGAACGCGATCGAGGTCGCGAAGCCGGTGCAGGCGCGCATCCAGAGCGAGGCCGAGGCGCTCGACGCGCGCTGGGCGCAGTGGTACGCGGCGCCGATCGAGCATGCGGACGTGCGTGAGCTGATGGACGACACGCGCACGTTCCTGCGCGCGCTGCCCGAAGCGACGTCCGCGACCAGCGCGCAGCTGCTCGAGATCATGCTTGCGCAGGATTTCCAGGACCTGACCGGGCAGGTGATCAAGAAGATCATGGACATGGTCTATCTGATCGAGCAGCAGCTGCTCACCGTGCTCGTCGAGAACATCGCGCCCGAGCGGCGCGAGCAGTTCGCGGCGACCGCGGCCGCGCTCGCGGCCGAGCAGATCAGCGCGACCGGCAGCCCCGAGTCGCTGCTGAACGGGCCGCAGATCGCACCGGAAGGCAAGTCCGACGTCGTGCAGGACCAGGCGCAGGTCGACGACCTGCTCGCGAGTCTCGGCTTCTGACCGTGCCGCACCGCACGCCACCGGGCCGCTTCCGTTCGCGGAGCGCCCGGTGTGCGGGGCTTTCACCCTGCCTCTCCCGCCGAGCCCCCCGCGCGCGGGTCGTGCCGCTCGTCATGCTGCGCCGCGTCATGCATCGTTGATTTGACACTCCGACACACTCCGCAGGCATACTACGCATCAGCAGCAACGAAGCGTCATTCTTAAGACTTTGATTTGTTGGCCCGCGGCGCCGTGCCTGATGGCGGCACCGCCGGCAACGAAGCCAGTCCCTTTGGGGGGGAACGTGAAGCTGAAACGCTTGGGCTGGGCCGCCGCGCACGCGACGGCTGCAATGGGTGTGCTGTGGGCCGTCCACGCACAGGCCGAACTGGGCGGCGCACCGATGTCGCCGCCGGCGGACGATCACGCCGCCACGGTGCGCGCGCTGCAGCGCGCGATGCGCTCCGCCGACGGCGCGCAGGCGAGCGCGGCCGCCTACACCGTCCGCGAGATCACGCTCGGATCGGGCACCGTCATCCACGAATACGCGAGCGCGGCCGGCACCGTGTTCGGCCTCGCCTGGCGCGGGCCGAGCATGCCGGATCTCGAGTCGCTGCTCGGCAGCTATTTCCCGCAGTACACCGCCGGCGTCCAGGCGGCGCATGCGGCGCGCGGCTGGCGCGCGCCCGTGTCCGTCGACACGAGCGGCCTCGTGATCCGCACGGGCGGCCACATGGGCGCCTTCGCGGGCCAGGCATGGCTGCCGGCGGCGCTGCCTGCCGGGCTGACCGGCAACGACATCCAGTGACAGCGGGAGAGCGATCTTGAGAATTCCTCGTACCTTCAGGCGCTGGCTCGGGCTGCTGAGCGTCGCGGCCGTGACGGCCATGCTCGTGACCGCCTGCGGCGGCGGCGATGACAACGGCGGCGGCAGCGGCGGCGGCAATGGCTCCAACGTATCGGACGGCAATACCGCGAACACGGCCGTGATCACGGTCGGCACCGGCGTCGCCCACGTGATCAACATCCCGACCGTCAACGTGAAGATCTGCGTGCCGGGCACGACGAACTGCCAGGTGGTCAACAACGTGCTCGTCGACACCGCGTCGTACGGGCTGCGGCTCGTCAGCAGCGCGCTGTCGTCGGGCGTGTTGAACAACCTGCCGCAGACGACGAGCGGCGGCGCGCCGGTCGCCGAGTGCGGCAAGTTCGTGTCGAGCTTCACGTGGGGCTCGGTGCGTACCGTCGACCTGTCGATCGGTACCGAGCAGGCGGGTTCGCTGCCGGTGCAGATCATCGGCGATCTCGGCACGACCAACGTGCCGAGCTCGTGCTCGAACAACGGCGCCAGGACGTCGGCCAACACGGCGAGCGACCTCGGCGCGAACGGCATCCTCGGCATCGGGCCGGCGCCGGTCGATTGCGGCACGAGCTGCGCGACGTCGACGTCGGCGACGTCCAACAACTACTACGCGTGCCCGAACGGCAATGCGAGCTGCGCCGTGGCGCTGGTGCCGGTCGCGCAGCAGGTGGCCAACCCGGTCCATCGCTTCGCGACCGACAACAACGGCGTGATCGTGCAGATGCCGAACATCTCGAGCAGCGGGCAGGGCAGCGCGACGGGCCTGCTGACGTTCGGGATCGGCACGCAGGGCAACAATGCGCTGGGGGCGTCGACGGTGCTGACGTCGACGACGACGGGCGACGTGAGTGCGACGTTCCTCGGCGGCAACGTGACCGCGTTCTTCGATACGGGCTCGAACGCGTACTTCTTCAACGATTCGGCGCAGAAGGCCTGTACGACCAACACGCAGTTCTACTGCCCGTCGTCGACGACCACCTATACGGCGACGCTGACCGGCCAGAACGGGAAGTCGGGCGGCGTGTCGATGCCCGTCGCGAACGCCGATTTGCTGTTCGCGAATGCGTCGACGTTCGCGTTCAACGACATCGCCGGCCCGTTCGGCGCGGCCGGCTGGCTCGATCTCGGCATGCCGCACTTCTACGGCAAGACGATCTACTTCGGGATGGACCGGACCGCGACCGGCGGCGCGCAGCCTTACGTCGCGTTCTGATCGCGCACGGACGGCAGCAGCAGGAAGGGGGCGAGCGATCGCCCCCTTTTTTTTAGGTTCGTCGCGGATTCCCGGGGAACGCCGCGCCAGCGCCTACGATATAAGACCGGCACCGGTGCCGGCACGACATCGAGGAGACAGCGCCATGAGCCAGCGTATCCAACGCATCACGCCGTTTCTGTGGTTCGACCACGACGCCGAGGCGGCCGCACGCTTCTACGTGTCGGTGTTCGACGACGCGCGCATCCTGCACGTCGCCCGTTACGGCAAGTCCGGCGCGCAGGCGTCGGGGCAGGCGGAGGGCGCGGTGATGACGGTGTCGTTCGAACTGGACGGGCAGGCGTTTCTTGCGCTGAACGGCGGCCCGGCGTTCCCGCTCACACCGGCCGTGTCGTTCGTCGTCAACTGCCGCGACCAGCAGGAGATCGACCGCTACTGGGCGGCCCTGGCCGAAGGCGGCGACGAGCGCGCGCAGCAGTGCGGCTGGCTGCGCGACCGCTTCGGCGTGTCGTGGCAGGTGGTGCCGGTGCAGATGCCCGAACTGATGGCGGGCGACCCGGCACGCGCCGAACGCGTGATGGCGCAGGTGATGAAGATGAAAAAGCTCGATCTCGGCGCGTTGCAGCAGGCGGCGGCCGGCTAGCGAACGCCGGCCGGGACGTGCCGTTTTCGACGTGCGCGCGCGACGTCCGGCGATATTCCCGGCCGGTCGGTCAATCAGCGCAGAACGAACGTTTCGATTATCGATCGAGATGCGTTTCACGCTGGTGTAATCAAGTCGTGGATTATCTTGCCGCTATTTATGTCAGGTCGCCGCGATTATAAAAATGACGTGACATGCGCGTTGGCGATACGGCACGCCGCCGCTGCGGCCGCTCCAGTAATGCGAAAGACGGCGTGAGAGACGGTCAACATGCGAAAGGAGATGCGATGCGAAGAAATTCAAACTTATAATGCCCGCGTTGTTTCCGAGGTCGTCGATATAAAACATGAGGGCAATAAGATGAGTTTCAGTGAAGCCGTTCGTGCCGCACTCAATCAATACGCGAAATTCGAGGGCCGCGCGCGCCGCGCGGAATACTGGTATTTCGCGTTGCTCACGAGCGTCGTGTCGATCCTCTGCCAGGCGATCACCATGGTGGGGCGCGACACGAGCGCGATCTCGCTGCTGCTGATGATCGTCGCGGCCGTCGTGTCGCTCGCGCTGGTGCTGCCGAGCCTCGCGGTCACCGTCCGCCGCCTGCACGATACGGGCCGCTCGGGCTGGTTCCTGCTGATCGCGCTCATTCCGCTCGTCGGCGGGATTCTGCTGCTCGTATGGATGTGCTCGCGCGGCACCAACGGCCCGAATCGTTTCGGCTCGGATCCGATTCCGGCGATCTGAGCGCCGCCCGCCCCGACGCGCGACGCGCGACGCCGTCGTGTCGGGGCGGGCCGACGATCGCTTCACGGCTGCCTTGCTTCGCTGCTTGGCAGATCCCACGCTTCCCCGTTTCCCCGTTTCCCCGTTTCCCCGTTTCCCCGCTTCGCCGCTTCGCCGCTTCGCCGCTTCACACCTTCATCCACATCACCACATCGCCACGTCACCACGTCACCACGTCACCACGCCACCGCGCCACCGCGCCACCGCGCCACCGCGCCACCGCGCCGCCGCGCCGCCGTGCCCGCGAACGCGGTTTCCATCGTCTCCCCGCGCGCCGCACCCGCCCGCCGGCTGCCCGCCGGCTGTCCGCCGGCTCTCCGCCGCCCCCGCTCGCCCGATTCCTCGAAATACCCCCCTTTCCCGGCTTTGCTCGACCGATCGGCGTTTGACGGGCGCATGAATAATCGGTGTCACTGGAGAACGGCATTTCGCCGTACCCGACTGGAGGCCCCGTGGCAGACGAGAGCGATCTCGACAGAACCGAAGCCGCCACTCCGAGGCGCCGCGAGAAGGCGCGCGAGGAGGGGCAGGTCGCGCGTTCGCGCGAGCTGGCTTCGTTCGCGCTGCTCGCGGCCGGGTTCTACGGCGCGTGGCTGCTCGCGGGTCCGTCGGGCGCCCACCTCCAGGCGATGCTGCGCGGTGCGTTCGCGTTCGATCGCGCGACCGCGTTCGACACGCACCGGATGCTGTCGGCGGCCGGCAGCGCGAGCCTCGAGGGTCTCGCCGCGCTGCTGCCGATCCTGGCGCTCACCGGCCTCGCCGCGCTGCTCGCGCCAATGGCGCTCGGCGGCTGGCTGATCTCGCAGAAGACCTTCGAGCTGAAGTTCGACCGCCTGAACCCGATCTCGGGCATGGGCCGGATGTTCTCGATCCAGGGGCCGATCCAGCTCGGAATGTCGCTCGCGAAGACGCTCGTCGTCGGCGGGATCGGCGGGATCGCGATCTGGCGCAGCAAGGACGAGCTGCTCGGTCTCGCGACCCAGCCGCTCGGCTCGGCGCTCGCCGATGCGCTGCATCTGGTCGCCGTGTGCTGCGGCACGACGGTCGCCGGGATGCTGGTGGTCGCCGCGCTCGATGTGCCTTACCAACTCTGGCAGTACAACAAGAAGTTGCGCATGACGAAGGAAGAAGTGAAGCGCGAGCATCGCGAGAACGAAGGCGATCCGCACGTGAAGGGCCGCATCCGCCAGCAGCAGCGCGCGATCGCGCGGCGCCGGATGATGGCCGCCGTGCCGAAGGCCGACGTGGTCGTCACGAACCCGACGCACTTCGCCGTCGCGCTGCAGTACACGGACGGCGAGATGCGTGCGCCGAAGGTCGTCGCGAAGGGCGTGAACCTCGTCGCCGCGCGCATCCGCGAACTCGCGGCCGAACACAACGTGCCGCTGCTCGAGGCGCCGCCGCTCGCGCGTGCGCTGTATCACAACGTCGAACTCGAACGCGAGATTCCCGGCTCGCTGTACTCGGCTGTCGCCGAAGTGCTCGCGTGGGTCTACCAGCTCAAGCGTTTCCGCTCGGAAGGCGGCGCCTTCCCGGCCGCGCCGGTCGATCTCGACGTGCCGGCCGACCTCGACAAGGGGTCGTCGGTCGCCGCCGACGACGAGCGTGAAGAAGCCGAAGACACGCTCGGCAAGCAAGGGAACGCAGCATGAGCACCCCGACCACCGGCCTGTTCGCCAAACGCCCGAACCCGTTCGCGGGCACCAACCTGCGCGCGCTCGCGGGCCCGATCCTCATCTGCATGATCCTGGGGATGATGATCCTGCCGCTGCCGCCGCTGCTGCTGGATCTGCTGTTCACGTTCAACATCGCGCTGTCGGTGATGGTGCTGCTCGTCAGCATGTACACGATGAAGCCGCTCGACTTCGCGGCGTTCCCGAGCGTGCTGCTGTTCTCGACGCTGTTGCGGCTGTCGCTGAACGTCGCGTCGACGCGCGTCGTGCTGCTCGAAGGCCACACCGGCCCCGACGCGGCCGGCCAGGTGATCGAGGCGTTCGGTCACTTCCTCGTCGGCGGCAACTTCGCGGTCGGCATCGTCGTGTTCGTGATCCTGATGATCATCAACTTCATGGTGATCACGAAGGGCGCGGGGCGGATCGCCGAAGTGTCCGCGCGCTTCACGCTCGACGCGATGCCCGGCAAGCAGATGGCGATCGACGCCGACCTGAACGCCGGCCTCATCAACGAGGAGCAGGCCCGCAAGCGCCGCCTCGCCGTGTCGCAGGAAGCCGAGTTCTACGGGTCGATGGACGGCGCGTCGAAGTTCGTGCGCGGCGACGCGATCGCGGGCCTGATCATCATGGCGATCAACGTGATCGGCGGGCTGATCGTCGGGATGGTGCAGCACGACATGAGCTTCGCCGCGGCCGGCACCAACTACACGCTGCTGACGATCGGCGACGGCCTCGTCGCGCAGATCCCGTCGCTCGTGATCTCGACCGCTGCCGGCGTGATCGTGTCGCGCGTCGCGACCGACGAGGACATCGGCACGCAGATCACCGGCCAGCTGTTCACCAACCCGCGCGTGCTCAACATCACCGGCGCGATCATCGTGCTGATGGGGCTGATCCCGGGCATGCCGCACGTCGCGTTCCTCGCGCTCGGCGGCGGCGCGATCTGGCTGGCCCGCACGCAGACGCGTCGCGCGGCGGCCCGCGTGGCGGCCGGCGACGTGACCGAGATCGCACCGCCCGCCGCGCTGCCGGGCGACAGCCACGAGGCGACCTGGGACGACGTGCAGCTGATCGATCCGCTCGGCCTCGAAGTCGGCTACCGGCTGATCCCGCTCGTCGACAAGAACAGCGACGGCGAGCTGCTCAAGCGCATCAAGAGCATCCGCAAGAAATTCGCGCAGGAAATCGGCTTCCTGCCGCCGGTGATCCACATCCGCGACAACCTCGAGCTGCGGCCGAACGCATACCGGATCGCGCTGAAGGGCGTCGAGATCGGCACGGGCGAAGTGTTCCCGGGCCAGTGGCTCGCGATCAACCCGGGCCAGGTAACGGCCGCGCTGCCGGGCGCCACGACGCAGGACCCGGCGTTCGGGTTGCCGGCCGTGTGGATCGACGTCGCGATGCGCGAGCAGGCGCAGGTGTACGGCTACACGGTCGTCGATGCGAGCACGGTCGTCGCGACCCACCTGAACCATCTGGTCGTGCAGCACGCGGCCGAGCTGCTCGGCCGCCAGGAAGTGCAGTCGCTCGTCGAGCGCACCGGCAAGGATGCGCCGTCGCTCGTCGAGGACCTCGTGCCGAAGACGATCTCGCTGACGACGCTGCAGAAAGTGCTGCAGAACCTGCTCGAGGAAGGCGTGCCGATCCGCGACATGCGCACGATCCTCGAGGCCGTGTCCGAACACGCGGGCCGCGGCGACGCGTACGAGATCACCGCCGCGGTGCGGCTGTCGCTCGGCCGGGCGATCACGCAGCAGTGGTATCCGGGCGCGGGCGAGATGCAGGTGATGGGCCTCGATTCGAATCTCGAGCGCGTGCTGTCGCAGGCGCTCGCCACCGGCGCGAACCCGGGCCTCGAACCCGGCCTCGCGCACAACCTTCTGACCGGCACGCAGCAAGCGATGCTGCGTCAACAGAATCTCGGGCTGCCGCCCGTGCTGCTGGTGCAGCATGCGCTGCGCGCGATGCTCGCGCGTTTCCTGCGCCGCAGCCTGCCGCAACTGAAAGTGCTGTCGTATGCCGAAGTGCCGGACACGCGCACGATCAAAGTCGTTAACGTCATCGGGGGTTCCGCTTGAACATTCGCAAATTCACCGGCGCGACCAGCCGCGACGCGCTCCGCCTCGTGCGCGAGGCACTGGGTGCCGACGCCGTCGTGCTGTCGAACCGCACGCTCGATGATGGCAGTGTCGAAATCGTCGCGCTCGCCGATTCGGATCTCGCCGCGGTCGCGCCGCCGGCCGCGGCCCGGGCGCGCAGCCTTCCGCCGCGCACGCCGGAATCCGTGCCGGCCGCAGCCGTGCCGGGCATCGTGTCGCGCCCGGGTGCCGGGCTCGCGCGCCCGGCCGTCAATCCGTATGCGGCAGGCGAGGGCGGGCTCCCGGACGTGTTTTCCTCGGTGTTCGGCGCGCGCGCCGAAGCGACGGAGCCGGCCGCGGAACCGACCGCCTTCGACGCGGATGCCGACGCGCACGCAATGGCCGCGGCATCGGCTGCGCCGGTTGCGCCCGTTGCGCCGATCGCCGCTGCCGGCACGCCGGCGGCAGCGTCCGAACCCGCGCCGTGGCTCGTCGAGCACGCGAAACGCCTGACCCAGCAGCGCGAAGCGCTGATCGCCCGCGCACAGGCCGCCCCGCAAGCGCCGGCCCGCACGCAGCAGGACGCTGCACCCGCGACGCCGGCCGCCTGGGCGCGCGACATCGTGCGCGACGCCGAGCGCCGGATGCCGCCGGCCGCCGCTGCGACGGCCCGCCAGGGCGAAACGGGCGCCGTGAAGCCGGCCGAACGCACGCGCCTGTCCGCCGAGGCTGCCGCCGCGGTGGCCGACGCGGTGAAGGCGCGCGTCGAGAGCATCGTCAACGACACGGTGATGCACGAGCTCGGCGCGATGCGCGGGATGATGGAAGCGCAGTTCGACAGCCTGATGTGGCATGACCGCCAGCGCCGCAGCCCGGTGCACGGCGCGCTGACCCGGCACCTGTTCTCGGCCGGCTTCTCCGCGCAGCTGGTGCGCATGCTGGTCGACAACCTGCCGTCCGGCGACGGCGCGCAGACCTTCGAGCAGGCCGCCGACTGGGCGCAGTCGGTACTCGCGGCGAACCTGCCGGTGCTCGGCAGCGAAGACGCGCTGATGGAGCGCGGCGGCGTATTCGCGCTGATGGGGCCGACCGGCGTCGGCAAGACGACGACCACCGCGAAGCTCGCCGCGCGCTGCGTGATGCGCTTCGGCGCGAGCAAGGTCGCGCTGCTGACCACCGACAGCTACCGGATCGGCGGCCACGAGCAGCTGCGCATCTTCGGCAAGATCCTCGGCGTCCCCGTGCATGCGGTGAAGGATGCGGGCGATCTCGAGCTCGCGCTGTCCGAGCTGCGCAACAAGCACATCGTGCTGATCGACACGATCGGCATGAGCCAGCGCGACCGCGCGCTGTCCGACCAGATCGCGATGCTGCACGGTGCGAACGCGCCGGTGCAGCGCCTGCTGCTGCTCAACGCGACGAGCCACGGCGACACGCTCAACGAGGTCGTCCAGGCCTACCGCAGCGCGGCCGACCATCCGCACGCGGCACATCCCGATCTCGCCGGCTGCATCCTGACCAAGCTCGACGAGGCGACCCACCTCGGCGGCGTGCTCGACACGGTGATCCGCTACAAGCTGCCGGTCCACTACGTGTCGACCGGCCAGAAGGTGCCGGAGAACCTGTACGTCGCGTCGACCAAATTCCTGCTGAAGAGCGCGTTCTGTGTGCCGCGCGACGGCTCGCCCTTCGTGCCGCAAGACGAAGACATGCCGACGCTGCTGTCCGCACTGACCGCACGTTCCACCGCCGAGCTGCACGAGGTGCGATTTGGATAAACGGATCATCGATCAGGCCGAAGGGCTGCGGCGCCTGCTGGCCGGGCGCGCGTCGCGCATCGTCGCGGTGACGGGCGGGCCGGCGGGCGTCGGCTGCACGTCCACCGTCGTGAACCTCGCGGCGGCGCTGACCGCGCTCGGCAAGGACGTGCTCGTCGTCGACGAGCGCGCCGACGTGCACTCGGCCACGGCGACGCTCGCGGGCGCGTGGCTGCGCGACGGCGAACGCACGCGCGTCGCCACCGGCTTCGGCCTGTGCGCGGCCGCGCGGCTCGCACGCGACGGCTACGACGATACGGAACTGAGCGACTTCGTCGACGGCCAGGCCGACATCGTGCTGGTCGACGCGCAGCTCGGCGCCGACGGCGGGTTCTCCGCGCTCGCGCGCGAGGCGCACGACGTGCTGATCGTCACGCGGGTCGCCGCGCAGGCGATCACCGAGGCGTACGCGTGCATGAAGCGGCTGCACTTCGCGCACGCGGTCGCGCAGTTCCGCGTGCTGACCAATCACGTCGGCAGCCACGCCGACGCGAGGACCGCATTCGACAACCTCGCGGGCGTCGCGAGCCGCTACCTGACGGTGTCGATCGCCGACGCCGGCTGCGTGAACGCCGATCCGCTCGTCGAGCATGCGCGCGACCTGATGCATACCGCGGTCGACGCGTTTCCGTCGTCGGCCGCCGCGCGCGATTACCGGCAGATTGCCGCCGACCTGCTGTACTGGCCGATGCGCCCGGGCACGGGCGCGGGGCGCGCCGTGCATGCGGGCGGCAAGCCGTCTTACGAGGCGGGTGCGGCGCACGCCGCGTGAGCGCCACCGCAAGGAGAGAGCCATGATGTACAACGCTCAGGGAAAGATGACCCAGGCCGACGTGCTCGCGCAATACGCGCCGCTCGTGCGGCGCCTGGGGCTGCAGCTCGTCGCGAAGATGCCGGCGAGCGTCGACCTCGACGACCTGATCCAGGCCGGCATGATCGGCCTGATGGACGCGGCCGGCCGCTACAAGGAAGACCAGGGCGCGCAGTTCGAGACCTACGCGACCCAGCGCATCCGCGGCGCGATGCTCGACGAGCTGCGCAGCAACGACTGGCTGCCGCGCAGCCTGCGCAAGACGTCGCGCGAGGTCGAGCACGCGGTGCACCAGGTCGAGCAGCAGCTCGGCCGCTCGGCGAGCGAGACCGAGATCGCGCAGCACCTGAAGATGCCGCTCGACGAATACCAGGGGATGCTGCAGGACCTGCACGGCAGCCAGCTCATCTATTACGAGGATTTCGACCGCGCGGCCGACGACGAGCCGTTCCTCGACCGCTATCGCGTCGATCATGCCGATCCGCTGTCGGCGCTGCTCGACGACCACCTGCGCGAGGCGCTCGTCGACGCGATCGACCGGCTGCCCGAGCGCGAGAAGCTGCTGATGTCGCTGTACTACGAGCGCGGGCTGAACCTGCGCGAGATCGGCGCGGTGCTCGAGGTCAGCGAGTCGCGCGTGTGCCAGCTGCACAGCCAGGCCGTCGCGCGCCTGCGCGCGCGGTTGCGCGAACAGGCGTGGGTCGGCGCGGAGAACTGACCCCTTTCATTGCGCCCACGCGCGCCGATGCCGCGCGCGGCGCGCATTTCCCGCGCCGATTTGCTACAATCCCTCCCGTTTTCCGAGGAGCGTTGCGACGGACCATCCTGCGTCCGCCAGGCTCGGAAAGCTTCACCAAGCAGCCGTGCGGCGATATTTGCACCGGCCCCGCTTCCTGAACGGCGCTCACGTCACCAATTTCTAGAACTTTTTTAGAAAGGAGGGCGTGATGAACGCCATTATCGATTCCCAGGCTTCCAAGGATTACATCGTCGCCGACATGGCGCTTGCCGGCTGGGGCCGCAAGGAACTGAACATCGCCGAGACCGAAATGCCGGGCCTCGTGCAGATCCGCGACGAATACAAGGCGCAGCAGCCGCTGAAGGGCGCGCGCATCGCCGGTTCGCTGCACATGACGATCCAGACCGGCGTGCTGATCGAGACGCTGAAGGCGCTCGGCGCGGACGTGCGCTGGGCGTCGTGCAACATCTTCTCGACGCAGGACCACGCTGCAGCGGCGATCGTCGAAGCCGGCACGCCGGTGTTCGCGTTCAAGGGCGAGTCGCTCGACGAATACTGGGAGTTCTCGCACCGCATCTTCGAATGGCCGAACGGCGAATTCGCGAACATGATCCTGGACGACGGCGGCGATGCAACGCTGCTGCTGATCCTCGGCTCGAAGGCCGAGAAGGACCGTTCGGTGATCGCGAAGCCGACCAACGAGGAAGAAGTCGCGCTGTACAAGTCGATCGCGAAGCACCTCGACGCGGACCCGACCTGGTACTCGACGCGCCTCGCGCACATCAAGGGCGTGACCGAGGAAACCACGACCGGCGTGCACCGCCTGTACCAGATGGAAAAGGACGGCCGCCTGCCGTTCCCGGCGTTCAACGTGAACGACTCGGTCACGAAGTCGAAGTTCGACAACCTGTACGGCTGCCGCGAATCGCTCGTCGACGGCATCAAGCGCGCGACCGACGTGATGATCGCGGGCAAGGTCGCGGTCGTCGCGGGTTACGGCGACGTGGGCAAGGGCTGCGCGCAGTCGCTGCGCGGCCTGGGCGCGACCGTGTGGGTCACCGAAATCGACCCGATCTGCGCGCTGCAGGCGGCGATGGAAGGCTACCGCGTCGTGACGATGGAATACGCGGCCGACAAGGCCGACATCTTCGTGACGGCGACCGGCAACTACCACGTGATCAACCACGATCACATGAAGGCGATGCGCCACAACGCGATCGTCTGCAACATCGGCCACTTCGACTCGGAAATCGATGTCGCGTCGACCCGCCAGTACCAGTGGGAAAACATCAAGCCGCAGGTCGACCACATCATCTTCCCGGACGGCAAGCGCGTGATCCTGCTGGCCGAAGGCCGCCTCGTGAACCTCGGCTGCGCGACCGGCCACCCGTCGTTCGTGATGTCGAACTCGTTCGCGAACCAGACGCTCGCGCAGATCGAGCTGTTCGTGCGCGGCAACGAGTACGAGAACAAGGTGTACGTGCTGCCGAAGCATCTCGACGAAAAGGTCGCGCGCCTGCACCTCGCGCGCATCGGCGCGAACCTGTCCGTGCTGTCGGACGAGCAGGCTGCGTACATCGGCGTGCAGAAGGACGGCCCGTTCAAGCCGAACCACTACCGCTACTGATGCGCCGCCGCCGCCGTGCCGCGTGCGTCCCGCATCGGGCGGGGGCGGTACGGCGGCACGGTGCCGGATCGCCGGCCGTCGCGTCATGTCCGCCGCTGCGCGGGCACGCGTGGCGGCCGGCGGCGGTCACCGAGCATTGACCGACCAGATCGACCAGATCGACCACCGAACCGGAGCCCTCCATGAGCGTCATCCTCACCTGGGTCATCAACGCCCTCGCGCTGCTGATCATCACGTACCTCGTGCCGTCGATCCACATCAAGAGCTTCGGCACCGCGCTGATCATTGCGGTCGTGCTCGGCCTGATCAACACGGTGATCCGGCCGGTGCTGATCCTGCTGACGCTGCCCGTCACGATCGTCACGCTCGGGGTGTTCATCCTCGTCGTGAACGCGCTGTGCTTCTGGTTCGCGTCGTCGCTGCTGAAAGGGTTCGAGGTGTCGGGTTTCTGGTCGGCGTTCTTCGGTTCGATCCTGTACAGCATCGTGTCGTGGCTGCTGTCCGCGCTGATCTTCGGGCAGCGCGACATCGGCTGACGGCCGGGCCCACTCTTGCGAATCATGAAACCGATCGAACTCTCGTTTGAATTCTTCCCGCCGAAGACGGCGGAGGGCGTCGAGAAGCTGCGCGCGACGCGTGCGCAGTTGCTGCCGCTGAAGCCGAAATTCGTCTCCGTGACGTTCGGCGCCGGCGGCTCGACGCAGCAGGGCACGCTCGATACCGTGCTCGACATGCAGAAGGACGGCCTCGAGGCCGCGCCGCACCTGTCGTGCATCGGCTCGTCGCGCGACAACCTGCGCGCGATCCTCGACCAGTACCGCTCGCACGGCATCCGGCATATCGTCGCGCTGCGCGGCGACCTGCCGTCGGGGATGGGCGCGGTCGGCGAGCTGCGCTATGCGTCCGAGCTCGTCAGCTTCATCCGCGCCGAGCATGGCGACTGGTTCCACATCGAAGTCGCCGGCTATCCGGAATACCACCCGCAATCGCGCTCGCCGAAGGCCGATCTCGAGAACTTCGCGCGCAAGGTGAAAGCCGGCGCGAATTCCGCGATCACGCAATACTTCTTCAACGCGGACGCGTATTTCCGCTTCGTCGAGGATGCGCGCAAGCTGGGGGTGGACGTGCCGATCGTGCCGGGCATCATGCCGATCACGAACTTCTCGCAGCTGATGCGCTTCTCGGAAATGTGCGGCGCGGAAGTGCCGCGCTGGGTCGCGCGCCGGCTCGAGAGCTTCGGCGACGATCGCGACGCGATCCGTGCGTTCGGCGCGGACGTCGTCACGAGCCTGTGCCAGCGCCTGATCGACGCAGGCGTGCCGGGCCTGCACTTCTATACGCTGAACGCGGCGGCCGCGACGCGGACGATCTGCGAACGGCTGTCCATGTAAGCGTCATCACGCGCTTGCATGCGTCAAAGCCCCGCCGGCAAAACCGGCTGGGCTTTTTTTTCGCTGCCGGTCGGCCGGTCCGCCCGCCGCGCCGGCGTCAGCGCTGCGCCTGCATCAGCGGCGGCCGCCGGTCGAACCACGGCCGCGCCTGTTCGAGCTGGCGCGCGAGTCTCAGCAGCAACGCATCGTCGGCGTGGCGCGCGACGAACTGCACGCCGATCGGCAGCCCGCGCGCGTTCCACCAGAGCGGCACCGACATCGCCGGCTGGCCCGTCAGGTTGAACAGCTCGGTGCAGCCGGCCCACGCGAAGGCCTTTTCCGACGCCTTCGCGAGCATCTCGCGCAGCAGCGGTTTCACCGGCAGCGCGCCGAGCAGCTTCA
This sequence comes from Burkholderia sp. BCC1985, assembly GCF_905339915.1. NCBI lineage: Bacteria > Pseudomonadati > Pseudomonadota > Betaproteobacteria > Burkholderiales > Burkholderiaceae > Burkholderia > Burkholderia sp. BCC1985. Next base: position 57,724 of record NZ_CAJPGY010000013.1, on the reverse strand, counting down.
TCTGCGCGGCTTCGAGCGGCGTCGGCTGCAGCTCGCCGATCTTGACCGGCGGCCCCGCGAGCGTCGCGCACAGGATCGCGTCGTAGCGCGACACGAGGCCCGCGACCTGCACGGTGAGCTGGCGCTGCCATTCGAGCACGTCCGGCAGGCGCGCGCGGGCGACGCGCCTGCCGACGACGGCCATCGCCCACGTCGCCGGCTCGAACTCCGCGCGCTTCGGCGTGCGTCCGGTCAGCGCGCGCGCACCCAGCACCAGCTCCTCGGCGATCGTCGCCCACAGCGTGAGAAAGGTTTCGGCCGCGCGCGCGTAGTCGATGTGCAGCGTCGCCGGTTCGATGTGATGGCCGAGCGATTCGACCAGCGCGGCCGCGTCGTCGAGCGCCGCGCGCGTGTCGCCGGCGAGCGCCGGCGCGAGCATCGGGTCGACGACGAGGCCGATCCGCAGCGGGCCGGGCGGCGCGTCGAGCGCGCCCAGAAAGGTGCCGGGTGCGCCGGGCGGCAGCGTCTGGCCGGTCGTCACGTCAAGCAGCAGCGCACTGTCGCGCACGCTGCGCGACACCGCATGCTGGACGACCAGCTCGCCGTTCGAAGGCAGGTCGACCAGCACCGGATTGCGGCTCGGCTTCAGGCCGAACAGCCCGCAGCACGACGCGGGGATCCGGATCGAGCCGCCGCCGTCGGACGCATGCGCGAGCGGCACGATGCCGGCCGCGACGGCCGCGGCCGCGCCGCCGCTCGAGCCGCCGGGCGTGTGATCGATGTCCCACGGATTGCGGCACGCGCCGAACAGCTCGGGTTCGGTGTACGGCATCTGGCCGATTTCCGACGTGTTGGTCTTGCCGAACACGTTGAGCCCGGCCGCGCGGCTGCGCGCGATCAGCGGCGAATCGTCGGCGGGGGCGAAGTAGCGGTAGTGCCGGCTGCCCATCGACAGCGGCAGCCCGGCGACCGCCGCGCCCAGATCCTTGACGAGATACGGGACGCCCGCGAACGGCGCGTCGGTGCCGGTGTCGCCGGCCTGCTCGGCCCGCTTGCGCGCGGCGTCGTAGTCCTGCAGCACGATCGCGTTGATCGCGCCGTTCACCGCTTCGGCCTGGCCGATCGCGGCGTCGAGCAGTTCGCGCGGGCTCGCCTTGCGTTCGCGCACGAGCGTGGCGAGGCCGATCGCGTCATGCGCGAGATAGTCCGAGTGCATCGCGGTCACCCCCGTTGTGACTCGTGGCGATGAAAGGAGGATAACGCGGGCCCGGCGCGCCGGACCCGCCGCCGGCGGCCTTTACAGGTGTTCGGCGAGGAACGTCAGCGTGCGGCCGTGCGCGAGCGCCGCGGCGCGCTGGTTGTACGACGCGCGGTCGGTGCAGTTGAAGCCGTGTTCGGCGCCCGGGTACAGGTGGAACGACGCATTGTGGCCGCCCGCGAACGCGGCCTTCACCTGCTCGACGGCGGCGAGCGGGATCGCGTGGTCGTTCTCCGCGTAGTGGAACAGGATCGGCTGCGTGATCTTGCCGGCGAGGTCGAGCGCATTCTGGATGCCGCCGCCGTAGTAGGCGACCGCCGCATCGACCTTGCCGGCCGCGGCCGCGCGGTACGCGAGCTGGCCGCCGAAGCAGTAGCCGATCGCGGCGACCTTGCCGGCGACTTCGGGGCGCGCGCGCAACGCGTCGGCGGCCGCGCCGATGTCCGCGACCGCGAGGCCGACGTCGGTCTTCTTCATCAGCTCGATGCCCTTGTCGCGATCGGCGCCTTCGTAGGTCAGTTCGACGCGCGGCTGCGTGCGCCAGAACACGTCCGGCGCGAGCGCGACGAAGCCGTCGGCCGCGTACTGGTCGGCGACCGCGCGAATGTGCGCGTTCACGCCGAAGATTTCCTGGATGATGATGACGGCGGGGCCCTTGCCGCGCTTGGGTAGCGCGAGATAGCCGCCGAAGCTGTCGTTACCGGTCGGGATGTCGATCCATTGGGCTGTCACGTTTGAACTCCTGGCGAACGGGCGCGCGACATGCGCGCCGCGGATGGAAATGGAGGCGGCCCAGTGTGCCACCAATCCCCGGACGCTGCAGCGCGCGCAAGCGGCGCGCCGGCCGGGTATGCGCGGCTCGAACCCGCGTGCCGAACCCGCTTCTCGCGCAGCGATCGTTTCGATCTCGATTATTCATTTTTCGGCGGCGGGCGGCTTCGATAGAGTCGAAGTGTCGGCCTTTACAAAGCGCTTTCGCGCATCGCCCCCGAAGGATTCGCCATGCCAGCCCGTACATTTTCCACCCCGTTTTCCGAACGCTTCGGCCTGCGCCTGCCGCTCGTGCAGGCGCCGATGGTCGGCGCGACCACGGCCGCGATGGTCGCGGGCGCGTCCAACGCCGGCGCGCTCGGCAGTCTCGGCGCCGGCGCGTTCGAGCCGGACCGTCTCGCGACCGAAGTCGCCGCGATTCGCGCGGCGACGTCGCGTCCGTTCGCCGTGAACCTGTTCGTGTTGCCCGACGCCGCGCCCGACGCGGCGACCGTCGCTCGCGCGCTCGCCGCGATCGATCCGTTGAACGCGACGCTCGGGCTGCCGCCGGGCAGCACGCCCGCGCGTTACGCGCCCGACTTCCGCGCGCAGCTCGACGCGCTCGTCGCGCTGCGCGTGCCGGTCGCGAGTTTCACGTTCGGCGTGCTCGACGCGGCCGACGTCGCGCGCCTGAAGGCCGCCGGCACTTACGTGATCGGCACCGCGACGCACGTCGCCGAGGGGCTCGCGTGGCGGGCGGCCGGCGCCGACGCGCTGTCCGCGCAGGGCGCCGAAGCCGGCGGCCATCGCGGTACCTTCATCGGCCCGGCCGACGATGCGCTGATCGGCACGCTCGCGCTGGTGCCGCAGCTCGTCGATGCGACCGGGCTGCCCGTGCTCGCCGCGGGCGGCATCATGGACGGCCGCGGGATCGCCGCCGCGCTCGCGCTCGGCGCGCAGGGCGCGCAGCTCGGCACCGCGTTCCTGACGTGTGCGGAAAGCGCGATCGCGGCGGACTGGAAGGCGCGGCTGCTCGCGAGCGCCGATACGTCGACGCAGGTCACGCGAGCGATCACCGGCCGCCATGCGCGTGGCTTGAGCAATGCGCTGATGATGCGGCTCGGCGAACGCGTGGCCGATGCCGCGCCGTATCCGGTGCAGAACGCGCTGACCCAGCCGCTGCGCCAGGCCGCCGCGCGCGCGAATGACGGCGACTACCTGTCGCTGTGGGCCGGGCAGGGCGCGCCGCTCGCCAGGCGGCGCGACGCCGCGCTGACGACGTCGCAGCTCGTCGACGCGCTCGACGCCGAATGGCGCGCGGTGCCTGCGTAAACGATTCGACGGCCGCCGGAGCGGCTCGCGTCGGCACACGAAACGCGCGCGTTGTCACGCGCGTTTCATTCAATGATCCCGCGCACAAAATACCGAATCGAAATGACACGGGAATGCTTTAAATCAACCTTTCGCCAGGCCGCGTGGAACTAGCGGAAACCCTTATCCGGCGGGGCTTGCGGCGACATTCGAGCAGTCATTCCAAAGCGCCCGTATCGGTAGTGTTACCACTACCCCAAAAAAGTCCCACAAATTAATTTGATCACCTACACTTGCGCGCAAGTACGGGCGGGCGGCTGCTAAAAGCGGTTGCTTCCCACGTGCTTGAGGCCAAGTGCATGAACGATGCAACCGGCGAATCGTCCAGTGAATGCAAACACAGGGATGGCAGCGGGGCACCGGGCGATGGCGTTTATTGGGACCGAAACTGGAGACTTACATGAATATCAAGATGCAAAAGCTGTTGCCTATCACCGCAGCGGCGATGCTGTGCGTTGCAGCGGCAAGCAACGCGGCCGCCGATCAAGTCGTCAAGATCGGCCACGTCGCGCCCTTGACGGGCGGTATTGCACACCTGGGCAAGGACAACGAAAACGGTGCACGTCTCGCAGTCGAGGAGATCAACGCCAAGGGTCTCACGATCGGCGGCCAGAAAATCACGCTGCAACTCGACGCGCAGGATGACGCGGCCGACCCGCGCCAGGCCACGCAGGTTGCGCAGAAGCTCGTCGACGACAAGGTCGTCGCGGTGGTCGGCCACCTGAACTCGGGCACGTCGATCCCGGCCTCGAAGATCTACAGCGATTCGGGCATCGTGCAGATCTCGCCGTCGGCGACCAACCCGGCGTACACGCAGCAAGGCTTCAAGACCACGTATCGCGTGGTGGCGACCGATGCGCAGCAAGGCCCGGCACTCGCGAACTACGCGCACTCGAAGGGCATCAAGAGCGTCGCGGTGGTCGACGATTCGACCGCCTACGGCCAGGGTCTCGCGAACGAGTTCGAGAAGAAGGCGAAGGCGCTCGGCCTGAAGGTGATGTCGCACGACGCGACCAACGACAAGGCGGTCGACTTCCGCGCGATTCTGACCAAGATCAAGGGCGAGAACCCGGACGCGATCATGTACGGCGGCATGGACGCCACCGGCGGCCCGTTCGCGAAACAGGCGAAGCAGCTCGGCCTGCGCGCGAAGATCCTCGCGGGCGACGGCGTGTGCACGGAGAAGCTGGCCGACCTGGCCGGCGACGCGACCGACAACGTCGTGTGCTCGGAAGCCGGTGCTTCGCTCGAGAAGATGGCGGGCGGCGCGGCGTTCAAGGCGAAGTACGAGAAGCGCTTCGGCCAGCCGATCCAGATCTACGCACCGTTCACGTACGACGCCGTGTACATCATCGTCGATGCGATGAAGCGCTCGAACTCGACGGATCCGGCGAAGATTCTCGCTGCGATGCCGGCGACGAACTACTCGGGCGTGATCGGCACGACGACCTTCGACTCGAAGGGCGACCTGCAGCACGGCGTGATCTCGCTGTACAACTACAAGAGCGGCAAGAAGACGCTGCTCGACGAAGTGAAGATGTAAGCTGAACAGCGGTCGACAGAAGGGGTGAAAGCGCGCCTGCGGCAACGCAGGCGCGCTTTCTTTTTGGCGCGCCCGCCGCGCGGTCAGATCTTCAGGTGTGCGAGGACCTTCGGTGCGACGGCCGCGACGAGCGCCGCGCACAGCGCGACGACCGCCAGCCCGATGGTCAGGTTCGCCGTCTGCGCGACCGCGCCAATCACGACCGGACCGAACAGCAGTCCGAAATACGCGAGCCCGGCCACGTGCGCGAGGCCTTCGGCCGCGTGGATGCCTTTCACGCGCGCGGCGGCGGCGAACAGCACGGGCATCATGTTCGCGAGGCCGAGACCCATCAGCGTGAAGCCCGTCAGCACGGCGATCGGGTTCGGCAGCAGCAGTGCGCCGATCATCCCTGCGCACGCGAGCGACGCGCTCGCGAACACGAGCTGCGGCGCGCCGAAGCGCGCGCGCACCGCGTCGCCGGCGAAACGCGCGACCGCCATCCCGCCGGAGAACGCCGCATACGCGGCGCTCGCGAGCGCGGGGCTCGCCGCGACGACGTCGCGCATGTAGACGGTCGCCCAGTCGTACATCGCGCCTTCGGCGATCAGCGCGATCAACGCGATGCCGCCGAGCATCCACAGCGCGGGCGAGCGCCAGCGGTTGCCGCCGCCGTGCGCGTGTTCGTGATGCGGCACGTGCGGCAGCACGGCCGGGCTCGCGGCGAGCAGCACCGCGGCGCTGACGGCCGCCGCGAGCGCGAGATGCACGGCCGGCGCCATGCCGGCCGACAGCAGCGCGCCGCCGGCCGCCGCCCCCGACATCCCGCCGATGCTGAACATCCCGTGCAGCGACGACATGATCGGCTTGCCGAGCGCGATCTCGACCGCGCTCGCCTCGGCATTCATCGCGACGTCGAGCGTCGCCATCGAGAAGCCGAACAGCGCGAGCACGACGAGCAGCATCCAGTAATCGGGGACCACGAGGATCAGCGCCGCGCAGGCGGACATCACGAGCCCGCCCGCGAGGCACGCGGTGCGCGAGCCGACGCGCGCGATCCAGCGCGCGATCGTCAGCATCGCGGCGATGGAGCCGCCCGCGACCGCGAACAGCGCGATCGACAGCAGCCCCGGGCTCAACGCGAACTTGTCGCGCACGGTCGGCACGTGCACGCCCCACGACGCGTACATCATGCCGGCGACGAAGAACAGCGCCATCGTGGCCGTGCGTGCGCGCTGGCGGACCGGCAACGCCAGCACGCGATGCGCGTCGGGCGGCGCGGAAAAGTCGGACGAGGATCGGGAGGAGGATTCGGACACGGAGCGCTCTTGAATGGACGATGCGCGGGCGCGTCGCGCCCGTCGGATTCGTCCGATTCTATCGAACCGTTTACGGTCTTGCCGGCGCGCTGGCCGTGCGGCCGGTCGTGATAGGCGCGCACTTCGCCTTCACGCGGCGCGTCGGCCATCCGGCCGATGCCCGGCAAGCCGCCGCCGCGGGTAACATCGATGCGCAGGCGGCGTGCCCGACGCGTTCCGGCGCGGCCCGCCTTCGCCACCCTTGCCATCAGGCCTTCCGAACGCAGGAGTCACCGTGAACATCGATCCCGTCCTTGCCTTGCACCTGCTGCATCGCTGCGCGCTCGGCACGCTCGCGACCCACGCGCGCGACCCGCAAGGCTTTCCCTATCCGACGGTCGTGCCGTTCGCACCCGATGCGGATCATCGGCCCGTGATTCTCGTGAGCGGCCTCGCCGAGCACACACGCAACCTCGCCGCCGATCCGCGCGCGGGCTTCCTGGTCGTCGACGCGCCGGACGGCGACGTGCTGAACGCCGAGCGCGCGACGCTGCTCGGCCGCTTCGTGCCGCTCGGCGACGCGCCGCATGTCGCCGCGCGCTACCTGCGCTACGAACCCGACGCCGCGCGCTATCTCGCGCTCGGCGATTTCACGTTCTGGGCGCTCGAGATCGAGCGGCTGCGCTATATCGGTGGATTCGGCCGGATGGGCTGGGTGGACGGCACCGGCCTCGATGCGCTGCCGCCGCTCGGGTTCGACGACGAACGGGCGCTGTGGGACGCATACGACTCGAGCGCTGCGCGCCGCGCCGGGCTCGACCTGCTCGGCGTCGACCGCCACGGCGCCGACTGGCGCTGCGACGGCCGCCGTGTGCGCACGCCGTTCGACCCGGTGCCCGGCGATGCCGGCGCGCTGCGCGAGCGGTTGATGGCCTGCGCGCGGGATGTGACGTGAGGCCGCGGATTCAGCTTTGTCTGTTTAGCGTCACGCGCCGTACGATTTTCGCAAACATGTCGCCGGATGAAAGCTTTGATTTTTCCGAATGCGGGTAATTGCGTATGTTGATAGACCTATTTCCGGATCGGTAATGTCCTAATCTCTATGCAAGCGCGTAAAAATTTGAGAAAAGGCCGTGGCCGGTCAAAATGACATGCGTGAATTACAATTGGTCTCGGGATTTTCATGAATCCTGCTTCTATCAAATCTTTTTTGTGCTAATCTCTGCCTTCAAAATCCGAGGCACAAATATTTCATGAATGGTGAGCCGGCAGCAGATCGGCGCCATTGGTCATATCGAAAGGGAAACTATGTCTTCTTACAAGGACCTGCTGGCCCAGCGGGAGAAGCTGGAGAAGCAAATCGAAGAAGCGAAGTCGCGCGAATACGCCGAAGTGCTGAATGACGTGAAGCAGAAAATTGCCGACTACGGCTTTTCGCTCGCCGAACTCGGCCTCAGCCGCGCGAAGGCAGGCAAGGTCGGTCGTCCGCGCGCAGGCGTGGCAGCGAAGTACCGCGATCCGGAAACGGGCGCGACGTGGTCGGGCCGTGGCAAGCCGCCGCGCTGGATCGCCGGCAAGGACCGCGAACAGTTCTCGATTTAAACGACTGTTTAAATCATTGCCTCGAAAAGAGCCGCGTATCCGTGCAGGAGCGCGGCTTTTTTGTATCGTGGGATCGGAATGTATGCGTTCTGTCATGGAAATGTCAGAAACGGCGCGTGAATGAAAATGCGACCCGTTCGCATAAGCGATTGATTTAAATGGAAAATTTGGGGTTATCGGAATGCCCCGCGAGGGTCGTTTGGTAGAATTACGTATCCCAACCGATATCTCGTATTTCATGTCCACGTTTTCCGACGACGCACAAAGCGCAGATAAGCACGCGGTCGCGCGCAAGAGCACCCTCGTCAGTATCGTGCTGAATGTGGTGCTTGCGACGTTTCAGATCGTCGTCGGCGTGGTTGCGCATTCGCAGGCATTGATTGCCGATGGTATCCATTCGATTTCCGATTTGATCTCGGATTTTGTCGTACTGGTTGCGAATCGCCATAGTGGCGCATCGCCGGATGCCGATCACAATTACGGACACAGCCGCTACGAGACCGTCGCGTCGCTGTTTCTCGGCGCGATCCTGATCGCGGTCGGCATCGGCATGCTCTGGCGCGCCGGCAACCGTCTCGTGAATCTCGAAAACATCCCGGCCGTCCATTTTTCCGCGCTGATCGTCGCGCTCACGGTGCTCGTGTCGAAAGAGGCGCTGTTCCGCTACATGCTGCGCGAGGCGCGGCGCGTGCGTTCGGCGATGCTCGTCGCGAACGCATGGCATGCGCGCTCGGATGCCGCATCGTCGCTCGTCGTCGCGATCGGCATCGTCGGCAGTCTCGCCGGCGTGCGGCTGCTCGACCCGATCGCCGCCGCGATCGTTGGCTTCATGGTCGCGCGCATGGGCTGGACGTTCGGCTATGACGCGCTGCAGGACCTGTCGGATCGCGCACTCGACACCACCGACACGGCCGAGATCCGCGCGCTGCTCGCCGCGACGCCGGGCGTGCGCGACGTGCACGACCTGCGCACGCGCAAGATGGGCGATGCGGCGCTCGTCGACGCGCACATCCTCGTCGATCCGATGATCTCCGTCTCCGAAGGGCATTACATCGCGGAAACCGCACGAGCGCGCGTGCTGCGTGACCCGCGCGTGCTCGACGCACTGATCCACGTCGACCCCGAGAACGATGTGGCGCGCCGTCCGGCGCTCGCGCTGCCGCCGCGCGCCGAGATCGCGGCGCGGCTCGAGGCCGCGCTCGCGCAGCGCGGGCTGCATCCGGCCGCGATCAACCTGCACTACCTGAGTACGGGGCTCGAGATCGACGTGACGCTCGACGCCGGCGCGGGCGATACCGACGCGGCACTGGCCGGCCGGCTCGATGTCGACGCGCTGAAGCGCCAGTTCGGCGCGCGCCGGATCGGCTTCACGCGCGGGCTGCCGGCGCAGGCGTGAGCGGCGCCCGCGACCGCGGGCCGCGCGTTACAGCGGCAGTTGCGTGTCGAACTTGATTTCGCGCAGCACGACGCTCGTGCGCACCTGCGACACGGCCGGGATCTTGAAGATCCGTTCGTGCAGGAAGACGTCGTAGGCCTTGATGTCGGGGGCGACGATCTTGAGGATGTAATCGGCTTCGCCCGTCGTGCTGTAGCACTCGGTGACTTCCGGGCAGGTCGCGATCTCGCGCTCGAACTGTTCGACGCCGCCTTCGTTGTGGCGGGTCAGGTGCACGTGCGCGAGCGCGCAGACGTGCAGGCCGAGCTTCTCGCGATCGAGCAGCGCGGTGTAGCGCTGGATCACGCCGGACTGTTCCATGTCCTTGATGCGGCGCCAGCACGGCGTACTCGACAGGCCGACCTGGTCGGAGATTTCCTGCACGGAACGGCGCGCGTCGAGCTGCAACAGGCGAAGGATTTTTTGCGAAAAGGAATCGAGCGTCACCTGCGCCTCCATGCGGCAGCTACAACACGCTGAATGTTAGAGGCCCGGGAAAGGAAAGGCAATCTGGCGGCGCGCCGTTGAGCGAGATTCGCTAATTTGCCCGCGGATCCGTTGGGTTTTGTCCTGCTCCCGCCTGTTCCGACCGGTCGGTGTCGGCCACCGCGAGGCCCGCGAGCGCGGCTTGCTGGCGGCGCAGGTCGGCGAGCATGTTGCAGAACAGCGCGCCTTGCTCGATCGCGTCGTCGAGCGCGACGTGCGTGTGCGGATGATCGTCGAACCAGTGCTTCGGAAAGCGCGGCTTGATCGCCTTGCGGTACGGCAGGCCCGTCATCGCGAACGCGAGCGTCTTGATGTCGAGCGCCGACCACGAGAACGGGCAGCGTCCGGCGAAGTGCATCATGTACCAGAACATGAACGTGAAATCGAAGCCGGCCGGCATCGCGACGAACACCGGCTTGCCGGGCAGCGCCTCGACCCATTCGACGTACGCGACGAGCGCGGCCGCCGGCGCCTGCAGGTCGCGCCGGCACGCGGCCCACGCTTGCGGCTCCGTCTTCCACCACGCTTCCTGCACCGGATGGGCCTGCGCGCCGGGCAGCGTCTCGAGGTTCGCGGAGAACGTCGCGATCAGCTGCTTGTCCTCCGTATAGGCGGCCGACGCGAAGCTCAGCATCGAGTGCGGGCCAGGAATCGGCCCGTCGGCCTCGACGTCGGTGCTGACGTAGATTTCGGGGATGGCGGTCTGGTTCATCCGAACACCTTGTCGGACACGAACGGATTCGTGCGGCGCTCGTCGCCGAAGGTCGACACCGGGCCGTGGCCCGGCACGAACGTGACGTCGTCGCCGAGCGGCCACAGCTTCTCCTTGATCGAGCGCACGAGGTCCGCGTGGTTGCCGCGCGGGAAATCGGTGCGGCCGATCGAGCCGGCGAACAGCACGTCGCCGACGATCGCGACGCGATGCGCGCGGCTGAAGAACACGACGTGGCCGGGCGTGTGGCCGGGGCAGTGATAGACCTCGAGCGTCTCGTCGCCGAACTGCACGGTGTCGCCGTCGTTCAGCCAGTGGTCCGGCTCGAACGTTTCGGCGGCCGGGAAGCCGAAGCGCTGGCTCTGCATCGGCAGTTGCTCGATCCAGAAGCGCTCGTCTTCCTGCGGTCCCACGATCGGCACGCCGTAGTGCGTCGCGAGTGCCTTCGCGCCCGCGCAGTGATCGACGTGGCCGTGCGTGAGCAGCACCTTCTCGACCTGCACGTTCTGCCGCGCGATCTCCTGTTCGATCCGTTCGAGATCGCCGCCCGGATCGACGACGGCGGCGCGGCCGGTCTTTTCGCAGACGAGCAGCGAGCAGTTCTGCTGGAACGGCGTGACCGGAATGAGCGTGACTTTCATGGAGGCACCGCGGCGGCTAAAAGGAGCGATTGTACCGGTCGCGCGCGCGGCATGCCGGCCCTGCGGTGCGGTGTCGGACGCCGCTCGTGCGGGCAATCCCGGAGCATCCCGATTGTTACAGCCATAGCGAGAATCAATGGTCCGGACGGGGGCCTTTTCGAGACAGGCTTTTGGTTTATGTATAATGCGCCCCATTGCGCGTGAATTTCACGCAATTCGCTGGTGTTTCGACCCCGTTAAACGGGGTGTCGGATTCACCGTCAAGCATCGACCGCCGGGGAGTCCGGCGGTGTATCCAGCACCGAGCATTCGGTGCTCACGTCTTGTCCGGCCGGGTGCTGCGCGCCCGTCTGCGGCCCTGCTGCCGCGCCGCCGGATGAGGCCTGTGCCGCCGTTCCTGTGCGTTGGCTGTACGCGACGCGCGCGAACGTGAAAGCCATGTTCGATGGCGGCATGTGGGGTCTGGTCAGGCTGCCGGGGACAGGTTGCGCCAGACGTGAAAACTAATCAGGACGGTTGCGGCACAGACGAAAGCCGCGCCCATGCTAGCCGCCTGCTCGCATAGCCGAGCGGGGCGTGCACGCATTTGCCGTCCGGGCCGCATATCTGCGTTGTTGAGCAGCGTTGTACTGGTGCGGCCCGAACCAGAAGGCGACACGTCGATGAATTTTCGATTTCCGACTCGATTCGGGACCATTGCTTTATTTTTTGCGCTGACGGGCTGTGCGGTGCCACCCAGCCAGACCACCGGCAGCGACAACCAGAAGAACGCGGCCAACAAGACGGCCGCGGCCGCGAAAGCGGATGACGACAAGCAGCAACTGAATTTCGATTCCGCGCTGGCATCGATGCCGGCTGCCGACAGCAAGGACGCGAAGAAGTCGTCGCTGGCGGACGCCGAGCCGATCGACGGCAAGGATGTGTCCGACTTCCGCCAGACGGGCCGGGCATCGTGGTATGGCCGGGATTTCCACGGCCGCCGCACCGCGAACGGCGAGCGCTTCAACATGAACGCGCTGACCGCCGCGCACCGCACGCTGCCGCTGTCGTCGTACATCAGGGTGACGAACGCGTCGACCGGCAAGTGGGTCGTCGTGAAGGTCAACGATCGCGGGCCGTACAAGCGCGGCCGCGTGCTCGACCTGTCGTATGCCGCTGCCCGGATGATCGGCCTCGTGCACGCCGGCACGGGCCGCGTGAAGATCGAAGGGCTGTCGCCGCAGGAAGCGCGCGAGGCACGCGACGAAATGTTGGCGTCGGTCTCGGCGAGGTAACGCGGCGGTTCGTCCGCCTACGCAAAAGGGCTGCCTTCGGGCAGCCCTTTTGCATTTCCGCGTGCCGGGCGGCGGAGGCCGTCCGTGCTCGCGCGTCAGCCTTCCTTCAGCACCAGCGCGCGCGCATACAGCGCGTTGCGCGACGCGCCCGTCAGCGCGGCCGCGAGCTTCGCCGCGCTCTTCACCGGCACTTCTTCCAGCAGCAGCTTGAGCAGCGCGTCGTGCGCGGTGTCGTCGGCTTCGCCGCCGTCGGCCGGCGCGCCTTCCACGACCAGCACGAACTCGCCGCGCTGCCGGTTCGCATCGCCGTCGAGCCAGCTCTGTCCTTCGGCCAGGGTGCCCTGGAACAGCTGCTCGTGTAGCTTGGTGAGCTCGCGCGCAATCAGCAGCCGGCGCGCGGGGCCGAACACGTCGGCGAGGGCGGCGACGGTGTCCGCGATCCGGTGCGGCGCTTCGTAGAAGACTAGCGCGTACGGGTGCTGCACGAGCGCCTGCAGCGCGCTCGCACGCTGCTTCGCCTTCGGCGGCAGGAAGCCCGCGAACGTGAACGTGCCGGCCCAGTCGCCCGCCACGCTCAGCGCGGTCACGGCCGCGCTCGCGCCCGGCAGCGGAATCACCGCGAAGCCGGCCGCGCGCACGGCGTCGACGAGCCGCGCGCCGGGGTCCGAAATGCCGGGCGTGCCGGCGTCCGACACGTACGCGACGCGTTCGCCGGCGCGCAGCAGCTCGATCACGCGTAGCGCGGCTTCGCGTTCGTTGTGCTCGTGCACGGCGACGAGCGGCTTCGAGATCCCGTAGCGGGCCAGCAGCTGGCCCGTGTTGCGCGTGTCTTCGGCCGCGATGCGGTCGGCGAGGCCGAGCACGTGCAGCGCGCGCAGCGTGATGTCGGCGGTGTTGCCGATCGGCGTCGCGACCACGTAGAGCGCGGCGTCCGGGTAGTGCTGTGTTTGCGCGAGTTCGAGGAGGGCAGTCATGGCAGGCAATGCGCGCAATCGCGGCGCAAGCGGAACAAGGACGGCATTGTGCCACGCGGCGCCGGCCGCGCCGGGCGGCGAGCGCGGTTTGCCGCGCGGCGGCGGCAACTTTTCCGGCGCGGCGCGATCCAGGTCGGTTGGCGCGACGTTCGAGCAGCGCGCGCGGCAGTTCCTGGAGCGCCGCGGTCTCGCGTTCGTCGCGGCGAACGTGGCGATGCGCGGCGGCGAACTCGACCTCGTGATGCGCACGCCCGACGGCACGCTCGTGTTCGTCGAGGTGCGCGCGCGGCGCAGCACGCGGCACGGCGGCGCGGCCGCGAGCATCGGCTGGCGCAAGCGGCGGCGTCTGGTCGCGGCCGCGCTTCATTTCTGGGTACGGCATGGCGCGGGTGCCGCGTGCCGTTTCGACGTCGTCGCGTTCGAGGCCGGCCGGCTCGAGTGGCTGCGCGATGCATTTCGTGCCGACGATGCGTAGCCGCGAGCTGTGACGAGATGTAAAGAGTTCTCGTCATACCCCCGGAGAGGGTGCCGGAGTGCGGTAAACTCGCCGCACCCATGACGTTGCGCGCGGTGTGCCCACGCGCCCAGTTCACCAGGAATCGATGTCAGTCGAACGTATTCAGCAACATTTCCGTGACAGCGCCGCGCTACACGCCGAAGCGGCCGACGCGCTGTCGCTGCCGATCGCAGCCGCGGTCGATGCGATGTTCGCCGCGCTGGCGAACGGCAACAAGATCGTCGCGTGCGGCGACGGCCCGTCGGCCGCTGCCGCGCACTACCTCGCCGTGTCGCTCGTCGGCGGCTTCGAGCGCGAGCGTCCGGGCCTGCCCGCGATCGCGCTGGCCACCGATGCGTCGCAGGGCGGCCTCATGGGGGCATCCGCCGTCGACCAGCTGTTCGCGCAGCAGGTGCGCGTGCTCGGGCAGACCGGCGACATCCTGCTGGTGCTCGACGCGAGCGGTGCGTCGCCGCGCGTGCTGGCTGCGATCGACGAGGCGCACGAGCGCGAGATGACCGTCGTCGCGCTGACGGGTGGCGACGGCCAAGCCGTCGCGGCCGCGCTGTCCGATACCGATATTCCGATCAGCGTGCCCGCCTCGCGCGCGGCGCGCGTCCATGAAGTCCATCTGCTGACCATCCACTGCCTGTGCGACGGCATCGACGCGATGCTGCTGGGTGAGGATTGAACGAAGGAGAGCCGTCGATGAACCAAAGCCGCGTCAAACAGACGCTCGTCAGAACCACGTTGCTCGCCGCGCTCACGGCGGGCCTCGCGATGTCGCTGCAGGGTTGCGTGCTCGGCGTGCTGGGTGCGGCGGCCGGCGGCGGCGCGCTGATCGCGACCGATCGCCGCACGCTCGGCGCGCAGACCGAGGATCGCGAGATCCAGGTCAAGTCGCTCACGCAGATCAACAACGGGCTGCCGGACCAGTCGCACGTGAACGTGACGGTGTTCAACCGCCGCGTGCTGCTGACGGGCGAAGTGCCGAACGACGCATCGAAGCAGCGCGCCGAGGAAATCGTGCGCGGCATCAACAACGTGAACGGCATCGTCAACGAGCTGTCGGTCGAGCCGGCATCGTCGCTGTCGTCGCGCGCGAACGACTCGTATCTCGAAGGACGCGTGAAGTCCGAGTTCATCGCGACGAAGGGGCTGTCGGCGAACTACTACAAGGTCGTCAGCGAGCGCGGCAACATCTACCTGCTGGGTCTCGTGACGGTCGACGAAGGCAATCGCGGCGCGGATGCGGCGAGCCAGGTGCCGGGCGTCGAGAAGGTCGTGAAGGTGTTCCAGTACATCCAGCCGCAGGACGCGCAGGCACTGCAGGCCGCGTCGCCGAGCGGGGCGTCCGGCGCGCAGCCCGCCGCCGCGCCCGCGGATGCCGCGACGGTCGGTGCCGTGCCCGATGCGTCGGTCCAGTCCACGCCGCTGCAACCGCCGGCGCCGATCTCGAATTCGTCGAGCGTGCATCCGGGTAACCCGAAGGCCACGCCGCAATGAAGTCGACGCAGATGAAGTTGAAGCACTGGATGGTGCACGCCGCGGCGGCCGCGCTCGCGGCCGGCGCGCTCGGCACGGCGCATGCGGACGTCGGCGACGGCCTGAAGGTCGCGCGCGGCAATGCCTGCATGGGCTGCCACGCAGTGGACCGCAAGCTCGTCGGTCCGTCGTTCAAGGACATCGCCGCGCGCTACAAGTCCGATCCGCAGGCCGTCGCGAAGCTGTCGAAGAAGGTGAAGGACGGCGGCTCCGGCGTGTGGGGCGCGATTCCGATGCCGGCGCACCCGCGCATGAGCGACGCGGATCTGCGCTCCGTGGTCGAATGGGTGCTGGCCGGCGCGCCGTCGAAGTGACGCGCCGGGGTGACGGAACCCCTATTGCCAAGCGCGGAAATGCATGTGTATGATGGTTGTCTGTTGGGGCGGTAGCTCAGCTGGGAGAGCGTCGCGTTCGCAATGCGAAGGTCGGGAGTTCGATCCTCCTCCGCTCCACCAACGGATTCCGAAGGGCCCGGTCGCAAGACCGGGCCCTTTTGTTTTTCCGCGTGTCCCGCTCCGCCGCCGTCACCCCCGCCCGAAACTCGGCCGCTTCGGATCGTACGTCCAGCCCGGCACCAGATACCGCATCGCCATCGCATCGTCGCGCGCCGTGCCGCCGACCTCGCGATACAGCGCGTGCGCGGCCTCGACTTGCGCCATGTCGAGCTCGATCCCGAGCCCCGGCCGCTCCGGCACGGCCACCTGGCCGCCGACGATCTCGAGCGGCTCGCGCGTGAGCCGCGCGTCGCCTTCCTGCCAGATCCAGTGCGTGTCGATCGCGGTGATCGTGCCGGGCGCCGCCGCGGCCGCATGCGTGAACATCGCCAGCGACACGTCGAAGTGGTTGTTCGAGTGCGAACCCCACGTGAGCCCCCAGTCGCGGCACAGCTGCGCGAGCCGCACCGAGCCCTGCATCGTCCAGAAGTGCGGATCGGCGAGCGGGATGTCGACCGCCTGCAGCCGCACCGCATGATCCATCTGCCGCCAGTCGGTCGCGATCATGTTGGTCGCGGTCGGAATGCCGGTCGCGCGCCGGAACTCGGCCATCACCTCGCGGCCCGAATAACCGGCTTCCGGCCCGCACGGATCCTCCGCGTACGCGAGCAGATGACCTTGCCCGCGACACAGCGCGACCGCTTCGTCGAGCGACCACGCGCCGTTCGGGTCGAGCGTCGCGCGCGCGTCGGGAAAGCGCGCCTTGATTGCCGCGATCGCTTCCATCTCGTCCGCGCCGGCCATCACGCCGCCCTTCAGCTTGAAATCGGCGAAGCCGTAGCGCTCGACCGCGGCCTCGGCCTGCTGCGCGATCGCGGCTGGCGTGAGCGCGGCTTCGTTGCGCAGCCGGAACCACGGATCGGCGGCGTGCGTCTCGTCGCGATACGGCAGGTCGGTGCGGCGCCGCTCGCCGATGTAGAACAGGTACGCGAGCATCGGCACCGCGTCGCGCTGCTGGCCTTCGCCGAGCAGCGCCGCGACCGGCACGTCGAGATGCTGGCCGAGCAGGTCCAGCAGCGCGGCTTCGATCGCGGTGATCACGTTGTCGAGCCGCAGGTTGATCTCGTGCGGCTGGCGCAGCACGGCCGCCTCGCCGGCCGACGTCACCTCGTGCCGGATCGTCCGGCCAGCCGTCGCACCGGCGCCGGACAACGCCGCGCGCACCGCATTGAGCGTCGCCTGGTAACGCCCGATCGACTGGTCGACCACGAGGCCGGTCATCCGCTCGAGCGCCTGGCGGATGCCTTCGCCGCCGGGCACTTCGCCGACGCCCGTGTGGCCGCTGCTGTCGTCGAGGATCACGAGGTTGCGCGTGAAATACGGCGCGTGCGCGCCGCACAGGTTCAGCAGCATGCTGTCGCGGCCGGCGACGGGGATCACCTGCATGCGCGTGACGCGCGGCGTGCCGGCACGGCGGGATTCGGACATCGGTTCGCTCCTGGTTCCGTTGTTGCACGGGCCGCCGGACCCGCCGGCGCGGCCCGCGCCGTTCAGTTCAGCTCGACGCGGCGGATCTCGCCGACGACGAACAGGTAGCAGATCACGGCGACCAGCGCGTGCGCGACGACGTACACCAGCGCGCCGTTGAACGAGCCGCTGCGGTCGACGATATAGCCGATCGCGATCGGCGTGGTGATGCTGGAAAGATTGCCGCACGTGTTGAGCAGCGCGCCGCTCAGGCCGGCGATCTGGCGCGGCGCGGTGTCGGCATTGACGGCCCAGCCGAGCGCGCCGAGCCCCTTGCCGAAGAACGACAGCGCCATGAACAGCACGACCAGCACGTGCGAGTCGGTGTAGTTGCAGACGATCATCGACATCGACAGCAGCATGCCGATCACGATCGGCACCTTGCGCGCGACCGACAGCGACTGGCCCTGCTTGAGCAGCGCGTCGGACACGATGCCGCCGAGAATCCCGCCGAGGAAGCCGCACACGGCGGGGATCGACGCGACGAGCCCCGCGTTGAGGATCGACATCCCGCGCGCCTGCACGAGATAGACGGGGAACCACGTGATGAAGAAGTAGGTGAGCGCGTTGATGCAGTACTGCGCGACGTACACGCCGACGAGCATCCGGTTCCCCAGCAGCGCCTTCACGTGACGCATCGACGGCCCGCCGTCGCGCGCGCCGGTCGCCTGGTCGATGTTGACGAGCGCGCCGCCTTCGGCGAGGTAGTCGAGCTCCGCATCGTTGATACGCGGGTGCGCCTTCGGGTCGTACATCGTGCGGTTCCACACCAGCACGAACGCGAAGCCGAGCACGCCCATCACCGCGAACACCGACTGCCAGCCGTACGCGTGCACGAGCCAGCCCATCAGCGGCGCGAACACGACGGTCGCCGCGTACTGCGCGGCATTGAAGATCGCCGACGCGGTGCCGCGCTCCGCGGCCGGGAACCAGGTGGACACGATCCGGCTGTTGGCCGGGAACGACGGCGCCTCGGCCGCGCCGACCAGGAAGCGCAATCCGAACAGCAGCGCGAACGCGGCCGCGCCGCCGAAGAAGCCGATGCCGCCCTGCAGCAGCGTGAACAGCGACCAGAAGAAGATGCTGAACGCATAGACGATGCGCGACCCGAAGCGGTCGAGCAGCCAGCCGCCCGGCAGTTGCGCGATCACGTACGACCAGCCGAACGCCGAGAAGATGAAGCCCATCTGCACGTGGCTCAGGTGCAGCGCGCGGGCCAGCGCCGGGCCCGCGATCGCGATCGCCGCGCGGTCCGCGTAGTTGATCGTCGTGACCGCGAACAGCACGGTCAGCACGAGCCAGCGCACGCGGGTGCGCCGGGCCGTTGCCGACGCGGACGCCGGCAATGCGTGAAGCGGATTCATCAGTGTCTCCTCCGAAGGGCGGAAGGTGCCGTCATGCGGCTGCGCGTCGGGTGCGCGCGTTTTTCGTGGCGGTGTTGCCGGCCTGAAGCCGGACGTTGGACGCCGATGCCTGGGGCACGGCGTCCGGATCATTCTGTCACGGCGAAATATGCGCTTTCATGCCAATTACTGACTTGATCGATTCAGGAATTGAATCGATTGGAGGCGGGCGCGATTCGGCGGAAGGCCCGTTCACGCGTGCGCGTCGCCCGGGGCGGCGCCGTGGTGGGCCGCGACGTGTTCCGCGAGAAACTCGACCGCGGCGCGCACGCCAGGCAACTGGCCGCGCCGGTGCGGCATCAGCAGTGTGGTCGTGACGGTGCCGGCCCGCCAGCCGGGCAGCACGCGCACGAGCGCGCCCGACGCGAGCGCGGCGCCGGCGATCCAGTCGGGCAGGCATGCGATCCCGAGGCCGGCCGTCGCGGCCTGCAGCAGCAGCGTCGACTCGTCCGCCTGCATCCGGATGCGCGGGGCGACGTCGACGGTGTCGCCGGCGCGCTGCAGCCGCCATGGTTGAGGACCCGGATGAAGCCCGTCGTGCCGCGCGAGGTCGGCCGGCGCGTCCGGTGTGCCGGCACGCGCGAGATACGCCGGCGACGCGACGGCGACGATCGGCGACGTGGCCAGCGGCCGTTGCACGAGTGCGGAATCGGGAAGCGGCGCGAAATGACTGCGGACCGCGATGTCGAAGCCTTCCTGCGCGATGTCGACGAGCCGGTCGCTCGCGTGAATCTGCAGCAGCAGCTTCGGGTGCGCGATCGCCAGCGCCGGCAGGCATGGCGCGAGGATGTGCTGCGCCACCGGCACCGAACTCGTGATCCGCACGACTCCGGCCGGTTCGGCCGCCTGCCGCAGCACGGCGTCGCGCGCGCTTTCGGCCTCGATCACCGCCGCGCGCGCATGCTCGAAGAATTCGGTGCCGACCGGCGTCAGCCGGAAGCTGCGCGACGTGCGATGCACGAGCCGCGCGCCGAGCGTGCGCTCGAGTTCGGCCACGCGCTTGCTGACCGTCGATTTCGGCAGGTCGAGCCGACGTGCGGCCGCCGACATGCTGCCCGCGTCGACCGCCTGTACGAAGAGGTAGAGATCGTTCAGATTCACTGTCAGCGTCCACCAGGAGAAACGACGGGTTTCGATTCTAGCGGCTACTGCGCGATCGTTCGTCATGGGAGCATGATTGCTCGATCAACTTCTGCGAAATCCCCATGTCTCCGATCCTTCTCTACGGCATTCCCGCCGGCTGCTCGTTCGGCTCGATCGTCGCGCTCGAATGGGCAGGCCGGCCTTACCGGCTGTCGCGCATCACGATGCCGGGCCTCGTGACGAGCGACGCGTTCCTCGCGCTGAACCCCGCCGCTGAGACGCCGGCGTTCGTGACTGCGAACGGCGACGTGCTGACCGAAAGCGTCGCGATCCTTGGCCATGTCGGCGCACAGGCGCTCGACAGCGGCCTCGCGTTCCGCCAGGGCAGCGCGGATTTCGACCGTCTGAACCGCATGCTCGCGTGGTTGAACACGACGTTCTTCAGCGCGTTCGGCGCGCTCTGGTACGTGTACGAACACGGCGCCGAAGGCGCCGAGAAAACCGTGCTGCAGGCATACGGTCGCGGCAAGGTGCTGAAGGCGCACCGTCACCTCGAAGCGCTGCTCGAGCGCGGCGACGGTCCGTGGCTGCTCGGCGCGCAACGCACGCTGGCCGACGCGTATTTCGCGGGAATCGCCCGCTGGGCCGACTATCACGCGGTGTTCGAGCAGGATGCGTTTCCGCGCGTCGCCGCGCTGCGCGCACGGCTTGCCGACGACGCCGGCGTGCAGTTCGCTCACGCGATCGAGGAAAACCGGCCGCTACCGGCGTCGTCGGCATTCGAAGGGCATGTGTCGCTCGACGATGCGCTCGCCAGCGCGCGCGTGACCGCGATGCCGGCAGCGACGCCCTGAAGACCGGACAGCGCGCTCACCCGACGCGCGCACGGCGTCGGCAAATTTTTACCCGGGTGATATTGACATTCAATTTATACCCGGATAAAAATAGCGTCATTCCGATTTCTGCCCACGGGCGACCACGATGACGCTCTCCACACTTCTCCCTTCCTACACGGCGTTCGACGGCCACCGGCGCGTCGCGTCGGGCCCGCTCGCCACGGTGGCGGTCGCGGTCCGGCAGGAGGCCGGCGACGCCATGTCCGGCACGATCGTGATCTTCGACGACGCGACCGGCCGCTCGATCGACCTCGACCTGCGCGGCACGGCGGACGATATCCGCGCGCGTTACGCGGCAGCGCCGGGCGATGCATCCGCGCCCGCCGGCGAGGGAGGCGGGGCGGGCGAACAACGAGGCCGCGGCCGTCCGAAGCTCGGCGTCGTCTCGCGCGAGGTCACGTTGCTGCCGCGTCACTGGGAGTGGCTCGCCGCGCAGCCGGGCGGCGCGTCCGTCGCGCTGCGCAAGCTCGTCGAGGACGCGCGGCGCACGCATGCGGCGGCCGACCGGCGCCGCGACGCGCAGGCGCGCGCCTATCACTTCATGTCCGCGATCGCGGGCGACCTGCCCGGTTTCGAGGAGGCCGCGCGCGCGCTGTATGCGAACGACCTGGCGCGGCTGGCCGAGTGGGTCGCCGGCTGGCCGGACGACGTGCGCGACCATGCGCTCGCACTGGCGCGCGGCGATCTGCCGCCGTCGACCGAAGACTGCTGAAGGAGCACACGACGCGATGACGACGTTCGATCTGAACCACGGCGCGATCGCGCCGGTCGCCGACGAAGCCGACCTCGTCGACCTGCGCGTGACCGGCACGATCCCGCCCGAACTCGACGGCACGCTGCTGCGCAACGGCCCGAATCCGCCGGGCGGCCGTTTCGAAGGCAACGACGTGCTGTCGTGGTGGCCGGAAGCGGCGATGCTGCACGCGATCGCGTTCGAACGCGGCCGCGCCGCGGGTTACCGGAACCGCTGGGCCCGCACGCGCCGCTGGGCCGATGTTCACGCGCCGGAGCAGGCGCCGCATCTGCCCGACACGAATCCGAACGTGAACGTGCTGCAGCACGCGGGCGAATTGCTCGCGCTGGCCGAAGGCGGCGCGCCGCTCGCGATCACGGCCGCGCTCGACACGCTCGGTGCGCCCGCGCGGCACGCGGCGTTCGGCGGCGCGATGACCGCGCATCCGAAGGTCGATCCGGTGACCGGCGAACTGATCCTGTTTCGCGCGGACTGGCGCGCGCCGTGGCTGCGCTACGGTGTCGCGGACGCGCAGGGCGTGCAGCGCGTCGACCTCGCGGTCGACGTGCGCGCGCCGTCGATGATGCACGACCTCGCGATCACCGAGACCCGCAGCCTGCTGCTCGACCTGAACGTGGGTTACGACTTCGCGATGCTGAAGCACGGGCACCGGATGCCGCTGCGCTGGCACGACGACCGCGACGCGCGGATCGGCGTGATGCCGCGCCACGGCGGCGACGTGCGCTGGTTCGGGATCGAGCCGTGCTTCATCCAGCACGTGGTGAACGCGTACGACTGCGATGCGTCGTGCATCGTGCTCGATGCGGTGCGCTATCCGTGGTTCCTGCGGCTCGACGCGCGCACCGGCCGGTTCGCCGACAACCCCGTCGGCGAACTGTGGCGCTACGTGATCGATACCGCGAACGGGCTGGTCGACGAGGGGCCGCTCGCCGATGGCGGCATCGAGCTGCCGCGCATCAACGAAAGCCGGACCGGGCGCCGCTACCGTTACCTGTATGCGGCCGAGCAGCCGAACCACACCGAGATGCGCGGCGTGATGCGCTTCGATCACATGCGCGGCACGACGACGCGTTACGCGGTGCCGGCCGGCGACCAGAATGGCGAGCCGGTGTTCGTGCCGCGCCCGGGCGGCACCGACGAGGACGACGGCTGGCTGCTGGTGGTGGTCTACCGCGCGGCGACGGATACGAGCGACGTCGTGATCCTCGATGCGCGCGCGATCGACGCGGCGCCGGTCGCGACCGTGCACCTGCCGCGCCGCGTGCCGGCCGGGTTCCACGGCGCGTGGGTGCCGAGCGAGCGCCGCGCGTGAGCGGCCGCGCGCGTCACTGCGCGCGCAGCGCGTCGACGATGCTCAGCCGCGCGGCGCGCATCGCCGGCAGGAACCCGCCGACGAGCCCCATCACGAGCGAGAACAGCAGCGTCTTCACGACGATCGCGGGCGTCAGCACGAAACGGAACGACAGGTCGGAGAAAGTCTGGAAGTTGGTCGTCGAGAACGACGCGAACTCCATCAGCGACGCGCACGCGAGCCCCGCGACGCCGCCGACGAAGCCGAGCAGCAGCGCCTCCAGCAGGAACGCGGCGAGCACGTTCATGCGCTTGAAGCCGAGCGCGCGCAGCGTGCCGATCTCGGCGGTGCGGTTCGCGACCGATGCATACATCGTGATCATCGCGCCGATCATCGCGGCGATCGAGAAGATCGTCGACAGCGTGATGCCGAGGATGTTGATGAAGGTCGACAGCGCCTTCGACTGGTCGCCGTAAAACGTCTGCTCGCGCTTCGCTTCGTCGGTGAGGCGCGGGTCGACGTCGATGTCGGCCTTGAAGCGCGCGAAACCGTCGGCGCTCGGGATGCGCAGCACCATCGACGAATAGCTGGTGCGCCGGAACGACTGCATCAGCTGGTCGACGTCGCCCCAGATCTCCGAATCGAAGCCGCTGCCGCCCGCGTCGAAGATGCCGACGACGGTCCAGTCGCGCTGCGCGAAATGCAGGCGGTCGCCGAGCTGCGTGCCGCTGAAGCCTCTCGCGATCGCGCTGCCGACGACGATCTCCGACGAGCCCGGCGCGAACGTGCGGCCGGCCACGAGCTTCACGCGCGGGCGCAGCGCGAGGCCGGCCGGCGACACGCCGCGGATCACGACGTTGGACGGCTTGTCGGTCGACGTCTTCACGAGCGAGATCAGCACGACGGCTTCCTTCGACACCTGCGGCCGGCCGTCGGGGCCGAGCGCGACGGCCGGATGCATCTCGAGCGCGTTGGCCTGCTGGTGGTCGATCGCGCTCTGGATCTCGGTTTCCGCGCCCTTGCGGATCACCACGGCGTTGTCGGGTTCGCCGGTCGACACGAGCGTCTGCGTGAGCCCCGCGTCGAGCATCTGCACGGTCGCGAACACGAAGATCACCAGCGCCATCCCGCCCGCGGTGAGCGCGGTGGTGAGCCGGCGGGTCCACAGGTTGCGCGCGATGTAGGTGAGCGGAATGGCCATCGATGCGCGCCTCTAGCCGATCGCCCGCAGGCCTTCGACCACGCGCACGCGTGCCGCCTGCCACGCCGGCACCAGCGCGGCCGCGAAGCCGACCGCGATCGAGCACGCGGCCTGCAGCGCCATCGTCCCGTCCGACACCCTGAACACCGGAAAGATGCCGCCCGCGGCCTGCTTGAAGAGGCTCGCGGCCGGCGGCGTCGCGAGCATCCCGAGCCCGCCGCCCGCCACCGCGATCACGACCGATTCGCCGAACACGAGCAGCGCGAGAAAACCGGGGCCGAAGCCGAGCGCCTTCAGCGTCGCATATTCGGCGGTGCGTTCGCGCGCGCTCATCGCCATCGCGTTCGCCATCACGGCTATGATGATCAGGATCACCACGTACGACACGACGCGGATCGCCGCGATGATCTGGTTCGACATCGCGACGAAGCCGAGCTGGAACGCCTGTTCGGTCTCGGTCAGCGTTTCGGCGAGCGAGTTCCTGAACACCGCGTCGACGTTGCGCGCGATCGCGGCGCCGTCGTCCGGGTGCGCGACGCCGAGCACGAACACGCCGACCTGGTCGGCCTGCTTCGGCGTGCGCTTGCGCACCGTCTCGTTCAGGTAGTCCCAGTGGAACACCAGCTGGCGCGTGATCGTCGAGTCGTCGCGGCCGTCGAGAATGCCGCGCACGACGAAATCCCACGTGCCCGGATAGATCGTGCCCTTCAGCGGAATCACGTCGCCGACCTTGAAGCCGAACTGCGTCGCGAGCTGGCGCCCGACCAGGCAGCCGCGGCGGTCGCGGACGTAGTCGGCGCGCTGCTGCGCCGGGAGGATGAATTCCGGATACAGGTCGAGGTAGTTTTCCGACACCGCGAAGCTCGCGAAGAAGTTCTTCGGGTCGCGGTAGATGCCGCCGAACCAGTTCGAGCGGACCACGGCCGTCACGCCGTCGACGCCGCGGATCCGGTTCTCGTAGCTGACCGGCAGCGGGAACACGAGCGAGATCGCGTTGCGCGTGACGAGCCGGCCGCTCGACGCGGCGGCCGCGCCCGCGTACCACGCGTCGACGACGGTGTGCAGCAGCCCGAACGCCAGCACCGCGATGGTCAGCCCGAGCACGGTCAGCAGCGTGCGCAGCCGGTGCCGCAGCGCGTTGCGCGCGATCAGCTTGAACACCATCATCGTGCGCGCTCCCGTCCGTCAGACGGCGTGCCCATCGATCAATTCTCCTTTCTCCAGATGCACGAGCGACTGCGCGGCGGCAGCCGCGTGCGCATCGTGGGTCACCATGATGATCGTCTTGCCGAGCTCCGCGTTCATCCGCTGCAGCATCGCGAGCACGTCGGTGGCCGACGCGCGGTCGAGGTCGCCGGTCGGCTCGTCGGCGACGATCAGCACCGGGTCGGTGATCAACGCGCGCGCGATCGCGACGCGCTGCTGCTGGCCGCCCGACAGCTCGGACGGGTAATGGCTGGTCCGGTCGCCGAGATTCACCATGTCGAGCACCAGCTCGACGCGCTCGCGCCGTTCGCGGCGCGACAGGTGCGTGAGCATCAGCGGCAGCTCGACGTTCTCGAATGCGGTGAGCACCGGCATCAGGTTGTAGAACTGGAAGATGAAGCCGACGTTCGCCGCGCGCCATTCGGCCAGTTGCGCTTCCTCGAGCCGCGAGATGTCGAGGCCGCCCACGCGCAACTCGCCGCTGTCGGGCCGGTCGATGCCGGCGACGAGATTGAGCAGCGTGCTCTTGCCGGAACCCGACGGCCCCATCAGCGCGACGAAGTCGCCTGCGCCGATGTCGAGCGTGATGTCGGTCAGCACCGGCACGACCTGGTTGCCGCGCCGGTACGACTTCGCGACGTGGCTGATCTCGACGAGGGGCGGCGAGGCGTCGTTCACGCGCGCCACGCTACTTCTTCGCGACGGCGACTTTCGCGCCGTCCTTCAGCTTCGCGCCTGGCGCGAGCACGACCGTGTCGCCGGGCTTCACGCCGCGGATCGCGACGAGTTCGCCGATCCGCGCGCCTCGGGTCACCGCCGTCGCACGCACCGTGTCGTCCTTCACGACGAACACGACCGGGCGGCCGTCGCGCTCGACCACCGCGCTCGCCTGCACGGCCGTCACCGGCTGCCGGTCCTGCGGCGACGCCGGCTTCGACAGGAACGCGATCTTCGCGCTCATGTCGGGCAGCACGCGCTCGTCGCGGTCGACGAAACGCACCTTCACCAGCACGGTCGCCTTCGAGCGGTCGACGGTCGGCACGATGCGCGACACGCGGCCCGCGAAGCGCATGTCGGGCAGCGCGTCGAGCTGGATCTCGCACGGCTGCTCCGCGCGGATCTTCGCGATGTTCGATTCGGCGACGTCGGCCTCGACCTCGAGCGTGTCCATGTCGGCGATCGTCACGACCGCGCCCTTGCTGTCCGACGCGGACGAGAACGGCGTGATGTTGTCGCCGACGTTCGCGTGCTTCGCGAGCACGATGCCGTCGAACGGCGCGCGGATCACCGTCTGGTCGACCGCGACCTGCGCGGCCTGCGCATTGGCTTCGGCGGACGCGATCGCGGCTTCGTCGCTGTTGACCGACGCGCGTGCCTTGTTCACGCGGGCCGTGTCGATGTCGAGCTGCGCGGCCGGCACCGCGCCCTTCGGCGCGAGCGCGGCGGTGCGGCGCAGCGCGATCTCCGCATCCTTCAGCTCTGCCTGCGCGACGCCGAGGTTCGCACGGGAGACCTGCGCCTGCGCGCGTGCCTGTGCCAGCGACGCCTGCACGTCGCGGCTTTCGAGCCGCGCGATGATCTCGTCCTTCTTCACGCGCGTGCCCTCGAGCACGCCGAGCCACTCGACGCGACCCTGGCCCTTCGACGCGACCGCCGCCTTGCGCTGCGGCACGACGTAGCCGGTCGCGTTGAGCTGGGTGTCGTTCTGGTACGGGTAGGCGGACGTGACGGAGGTCGTGTCGACCGTCGGCCGGCCGGTGAGCGCCAGCGCGGCGACGATCGCGACGATGACGAGCCCGGCGGCGACCGCGTAGCGGACCCACCGGCGCCGGCGTGGCGCGGGTGCGATCGGACGCCGGTCGATTTTCAGTTTGTCCAGATTGTGATCGGGCAATTTGGGCGCCTTGCGACGGCGGCGGTCTCGTGACCGGCCGCGTCCGGTTGGGACGGAAGGTGGCCAGTATAGCGTCGGGGCGACGGGCGCGAGAGCCGGTTTGTCGGACGATTGACGCAGGTCCCGGCGGCGCGTCGCGCGGGCGCGAAACCCGTGCCCCCGGGGAAACCCGAACGATGCAAGCTGCATGTCAACTCGCCGCGCGGGCGATGCGTTATGGAGCCTGTGCGTCAGTATTTGCCGAGGCGGAAAGGCGAGAGCCGACCCGTCCGGCGGCGACCGGGAGCCCGGCGCGACTGATGTTCCGATGCGGATGCCTCGCATCTCTTACCGGTACGTTTGACTTTTTCTCCGCTAAAGGAAGAACAATGAAGAAGACGCTCGCTTCGATCATGACCGCAGCATTCGCTCTCGCATCGGTTTCGGCATTCGCACAGGCGTCGGCGCCGGCAGCCGACACGTCGGCTGCTGCACCGGCACCGGCCAAGAAGGATCACAGCAAGCCGAAGCACCAGCTGAAGCAACACGGTTCGGCCAAGGGCAAGGCGAAGGCTGCAGCCGCTTCGGCCGCCGGCACGAACGACGCAGGCACGCAGAACTAAGCACGCTTCACCGGGTCGGCGCTGCCGGCCCCCTGTCGCGAAACCCCGCACGCTCCGGCCTGCGGGGTTTTGTTTTTTCAGGCGTCAGCCACGTCCGGAACGACGCAGGCGCGCAGAACTAAGCACGCTCCGCCGGGGGCGCCGCTGCCGGCCGGCCGTCGCGAAACCCCGCATGCTTCGGCCTGCGGGGTTTTGTTTTTTCAGGCGTCCGCGACGTCGAGGGCATCGGGCGGCGGCGCGCGCATCGCATCGACCACCGCGCGCATGCGCCGCCAGTGCGACCCTTCCCAGAACACGCGCCGGCACACGTCGCACGCGGCAAAGCGCCGGTGCCGCTGGCGCACGCCCGGCGGCACGCGCGGCGCGGCGTCCGCCGCATCGAGCGCGTGCAGCGGCGCGTTGCAGCGCAGGCACAGCCGGAACGGCCGCATGTGCGGCGCGAGATCGAGCCGCGCGAACAGCTCGCGCAGCTGCGCGTCCGGCTGCTGCGCATGCAGGTAGCAGCCGCGCACGACCGCGCGGCGCTTCAGCAGCTCGCGGTCGCGGGTCAGCACGATCCGGCCTTCGCGCGCGGCAAGCGCCGCGAGTTCGTCGTCGCGGTAGTGGTTGTCGTAGCAGGTGTCGAAGCCGGCGAGGCGCAGCAGCTGCGCGAGGCCGCCGAGATGCGCGTCGGCGACGAAGCGCCAGCGGTCCGGTTGCGGTAGCGGCGAGGCGGCCGCCGGCTGCGCGCGTTCCGGATGGATGTCGACGCGGTCGCCGTCGCCGAGCGGCCGGCCGAGGGCGGCCGGTGCGCCGTTCACGCAGAGCAGGCCGATTTCCGTATGCGGGACGCCGAGTGCCTCGATCGCGTGCTTGACCGTCGCGTCGCGCGCAAACGCATGCGCGAACGCGCACTCGCGCTGCTCGCGCGCGAGAAACGCGTTCAATTCGCCGTGGAAGCGGAAGGTCGCGGTCGCCATTGGCGCAGTATCGCACCGCGCACGGCCGGTCGCCGGGGGCTGCAGGCCGCCGCCATCTGTGTTTAACTCCCCGCTTCACGGGTCGAAGGAGCGGGGAAATGGATCTCGGATTTATCGGGCTGGGCGAAATGGGGCAGGCGATTGCAACGAACCTGCTGAAGGCGGGGCACGCCGTGCGGGTCTGGAACCGGTCGCGCGAGCGCGCCGAGCCGCTCGCCGCGCTGGGCGCGCAGATCGTCGCGACGCCGGCCGATGCGTTTCGCGGCGATGCCGTGTTCTCGATGCTCGCCGACGACGCGGCCGCGCGCGAAGTATTCGACGACGCGCTGCTCGCGCAGGCGCCGCGCGGCCTGATCCACGTGAACATGGCGACGGTGTCGGTCGCGCTCGCCGAGTCGCTCGCGCACGCGCATGCGTCACGCGGCCTCGAGTACGTCGCCGCGCCCGTGATGGGACGCCCGGACGTCGCAGCCGCCGCGCGCCTGACGATCATGGCCGGCGGCCCGGCCGAGGCGATCGACCGCGTGCAGCCGCTGTTCGACGCGATCGGCCAGAAGACCTGGCGGTTCGGCTCGCTGCCGCAGCATGCGAACGTCGCGAAGATCGCGGCGAATTTCACGCTCGCGTCGGCGATCGAGACGCTCGGCGAGGCGTCCGCGCTGCTCGGCGCGCACGGCGTCGCGATGCGCGATTTCCTCGACGTGATCACGAACAGCGTGTTCCCGGGGCCGGTCTACGCAGGCTACGGCGGGATGATCGCCGAGCGCAGCTACGAACCCGCGCGCTTCAAGGCGCGCCTCGGGCTGAAGGACGTGCGGCTCGCGCTGGAGGCCGGCGACGCGGCGTCGGTGCCGCTGCCGGTGGCGAGCGTCGTGCGCGACAGCCTACTCGATGCGCTCGCGCACGGCGGCGGCGAACAGGACTTCGCGGTGCTCGGCGAAGTCGCGCTGCGCCGCGCGGGCCGCTGAGCCGACGCGGGACAAAAACGCCGCGCGCACGGCATAATCGACATTTCAATTCTCTTTCGGTCGGGGCGGTCATGAACCTGCATACGTGGTGGCTTTTCGTGGCGACGGTGTTCGTCGTGTCGGCGATTCCCGGTCCGAACATGCTGCTCGTGATGACGCACGGCGCGCAGCATGGGCTGCGCCGCTCGGCGTCGACGATGGCCGGCTGCCTGAGCGCGCTGGTGCTGATGCTCGCGGTGTCCGCGGCGGGGCTCGGGGCGGTGCTCGAGGCGTGGCCGGCGACGTTCGATGCGTTGCGCTTCGCGGGCGCCGCCTACCTGATCTATCTCGGCGTGAAGGCGTGGCGCGCACGCGTCGACGACGCGCCGGCCGCGAACGTCGATGCGGTTTCGCAAGGCACGTCGGCATCGCGCTGGGCGCTGTTCCGCAACGGTTTCCTGGTCGCGGGCAGCAACCCGAAGGCGATCCTGTTCGCGGCCGCGCTGCTGCCGCAGTTCATCAATGCAGCCGAGCCGACGCTGCCGCAGTTCTGCATCCTCGTCGTCACGTTCGCGGTGATCGAGGTCAGCTGGTATCTCGTCTACGCGTCGTTCGGCACGCGCATCGGCGCGACGCTGAAGAGCCAGAGCGTCGCGAAGGTGTTCAACCGGCTGACGGGCGGGATCTTTGTCGGCTTCGGCGCGATGATGGCGCTGGTCCGTCACTGATTTCGGCCAACGCGGCCACGCGGCCCGCCGGACGCCCCGCGCCTCGTCAGAGGGCGGGGCGTTTTCATGTCCGGGCCCGCGTTACGCGCGCGGCCACGCCGCGGTGCCGCTCCGGCGCCCGCCCGACAAGCCGAACGCCGCGGCCGCGCCCGCGAACGCGAAGCCGACGCCGCACACGGCGCTCCACCCGCCCCACGCCCATGCGTTGCCCGCCAGCGCCGCGCCGAGCGCGCCGCCGACGAAGAACAACCCGACGAACAGCCCGTTCAGCCGCCCGCGTGCGGCCGGGTTCAACAGGTTGATTTCCCTGCGGCCGATCGTCTGGTCGACGATCACGCCCGCGTCGAGCAGCGCCGCGCCGCCGGCGAGCAGCGCCAGCGCGACACTGCGATGCGCGTGCGCATCGAAGCCGAACCAGCCGGCGCCGGCGATGCCGAGCACGGTGAGCGCCGCGAGCATCGTCACGTGCGCGATGCGCTGCGCGGCCGGGCCGTGGCCACGATCGCCGGCGCGGCCGGCCAGCGGCGTGACGATCGCGCCGCTCGCGCCGGCGAACGCGAACAGCGCGATGCCGTGCAGGTCGAGGCCGAACGGCGGTTGCGCGAGCCGCAGCCCGACGGCGGTCCAGAACGCGCTGAACGCGGCCATCGCGAGCGCGGCCGACAGCGCATGCCGGCGCAGCACCGCTTCGTCGGCCAGCAGCCGGCCCATCGACGCGAGCAGCGCGCGATAACCGGCCGCAGCCGGCGGCACGCGCGGCGGCAAGCGCAGCGCGAGCACTACCGCGATCGCCGCGTTCGCGAGCGCGGCCAGCGCGTAGAACGCGCGCCAGCCGGCCGTGCCCGCGATCAGGCTGGCGAGCGGCCGTGACAGCAGGATGCCGAGCATCAGCCCGCTCATCACGTTGCCGACCGCGCGGCCGCGCTGCGCTTCGGGCGCCATCGACGCGGCCATCGGCACCAGCATCTGGATCACGCTCGACGCGGCGCCGGCGGCCAGCGTCGCGAGCAGGAAGACGGTGCCGGACCGCGTGAACGCCGGCAGCGCGAGCGCGGCCGCGCACGCGACGAGCGTCGCGACGATCAGCCGGCGGTTCTCGAGCAGGTCGACGAGCGGCACGAGCAGCACGAGGCCGGCTGCGTAGCCGAGTTGCGGCAGCATCGCGACGAGGCCCGCGAGACCGGGCGGCAGGTGCAGGTCGGCGCTGATCGGGCCCGTCAGCGGTTGCGCGGCGAACAGGTCCATCACGATCACGCCGACCGTCGCGGCGAAGAAAAGCGTCATGCCCGTGCTCAGCACGGGCGGTGCACCGCGCGCGGCGCGGCCGGGGGCGGGGCAGGAGTCGGCAGGGCAGTTCATCGGAAGCCTGGAGCGTCGAGCGAAGGAATCCCCATCGTAGGTGTCGGATGTTTATGCGACAATTGAAATATGTCTAACATGATTATGCGAGTTTGCTTTGAATACGCGTGATCTCCAGGCGTTCGTCGCGGTGGTCGACAGCGGGTCGATGGTCGCGGCCGCGGCGAAGCTCCATCTGACGCAGCCGGGCCTCACGCGACGCGTGCAGAACCTCGAGACGCTTTTGGGCATGCCGCTGCTCGAGCGGCAGAGCAAGCCGCTGAAGCCGACCGCCGCCGGGCGCGACGTCTATGCGCTCGCGCGCAACGTGCTGGGTGCGGTCGACGCGTTGATGGCGGCCGGCGCGCCCGACAGCGAGCCGTCGGGCGAACTGCGCATCGGCGTGCCGCCGTTCCTGTCCGAGCTGGCGCTCGAGCGGCCGATCGACCGGCTGCGCGACGCGTTTCCGCGGCTGACGCTGCGCGTGACGGCCGGCTGGTCGCCGGCGCTTGTGCAGGGCATCGAGCGCGGCACGCTCGATGTCGCGGCGGTCATGGTGCCGGCCAGCGCGGCGTTGCCCGACACGCTGACGGCCACGCCGCTCGGCACGCAGCCGACGGTGCTGGTCGCCGCGCGCGATTTCCCGCTGCCGGCCGGTCCGCTGTCGCTCGACGTGCTGTCGGGTTTTCCGTGGGTGCTGAGCCAGGACGGCTGCGGGATGCGTTCGGCCCTGAGCCGCGCGCTTGGCGCTGCGGGGCTGCCGTTCGACGTCGCGGTCGAGGCGTTCGGCTCCGAGCTGCAGCTGTCGCTCGTCGCGCGCGGTGCCGGCATCGGGATCGCGTCGCCGAACGCACTGGCGCGCAGCAAGCATCGCGATGCGCTGAGGGTGGTGGAAACGGCGGGGCTGGAAACGCGGATCAACGTGTGGATCGTGCACGGCGCGCTGCCGGGCCGCCTGACGCGGCCGGTCGCGCTGCTGCGCGACACGCTGGGCGAGGTGCTCGACCGGGAGAACGGGAAGGGGTCGGATTCGAACTAGCGATCTAGAGTGCGCAGTCGAGGGAAAATCCTTATTTTCTCTACGGAAATGTTGCAATGCGGAAACTGATTCGCTATAGTTACACCTGTCTCCTCCATGTCTCCTCTGATATGGATTCAGCCCGCCTCTTAGGCGGGCTTTTTTTTGCCCGCGTTTTTTGCGCGGGCCGTCCATTCATTCTCCGTCCTCCATCGCCGGCATCAGAACTTGTAGGTCATCCCGACGTAGCTGATGATCGGGTCGGCCTTCAGGTCCGATTTCGACTCGGAGAGCACCGTGCCGTCGGCCGCCTTGATCGTCACCGTCGACGTCGTCTTCAGCGGGATGTAGGTCACCGACGCGACCAGCCCGAAATGCTCGGTCATGTTGTACTGCAGGCCCGCGTTGAACACCGGCTGCCATGACGACGACGCCTTCGCTTCCACCGATGTCGTACCCGGCTTGCCCGCGCCCGCGGCGAGAATCGCGCCGAGGTTGTCCTGCGTCTGCTTGATGAAGTTCGTGTTGAGTTGCAGGTCGCTGAACCAGTTGTACGACACGCCGAGGCCGAGGAACGGCCGGAACTTCGCGGTCGCCGCCCCGAAGTAGTACTGCAGGATCGCCGCCGGGCTCCACTGCCGCACGCTCTTCACGATCGGGTTGACCGACGCGAGGCCGATGTTCTGCGTGCCGAGCGCGCCGGCCGGGCCGGGCGGCTTGATCGTGCCTTGACCCGACACCTTGAACACCGGCGGCACGCCCGCCACCGACGTGACCGCGATGTGGTCGGTCAGGAAGTGGCTGACCGTCAGGCCGACCGTGTCGGCGCCGCTCGTACGCAGCCCGGTGCCCGGCGACGTGAACGACGGCGGCAGCCGCAGCGGCGTGTTGATCGGCGTCGGCGCGACGTTGGTCGTCATCGGCGTGCTGCTCTGCTGAGGCATCACGTGGAACCAGCCCAGCGTGACGACGTTGCTGCCGGCGCTCTGCGCGTGCGCCGCGAGCGGCGCCAGGGCGGCGGCGCCGGCCGCCGCGCAGAGAAGGGTCTTCTTCATCACGGCTTCCTCCGCTTACTGGACGAACGCGCCGATCGTGAAATACGGCGTCGAACCCGCGTTGTCGAGGAAACCGAACACGCCACCCGTGAAGATGAACTTCCCGGTCGGCGACGTGCTGCCCGAACCCGTGTGGATCGTCGTGACCGTGCCCGGCACCTTCTGCGTGTAGTCCAGGTCGAGCGGGGTCGCGAGCGAGGCCTGCGACGGCTGGAACGGATCGAGCAGCGTGGCCTGGTTGTTGATCAGCGCGGTGGTCCGGTAGTCGAACTGGCTGTCGACGCCGATGTATTCGCCGTTTTGCGACCCGGCCGCGATCGCGGTCTGCGGCGCGAGGATCGAGATGCTCGATTCGTCGTCGGCGGTCAGGCCCGGCACACCGTTGCTGTCGGGCGTCGGGTTCGGGTTCGCGACACCCGTGCGCACGAGGATCGGCACCAGCTGGTTGCGCAGCTTGCCGACGATCATGAAGCCCTTGCCTTGCGGCGTCGCCGACAGCGTCGGGCTCAGCTGGCTCCGGTAATTGTTGCTCTGGAACGCGCCGCTGCCGTCGGCCGACTGCACGAAGTTCGTGCCCTGCTGCATGCACGCGCCGCCGGCGAACTGGCCGGTCGTGTCGCACTTGGTCCACGTGCCGTCCGCATTGATCGTCACCTTCGCATCGATCGATGCCGGCGCGAATTTCTGCGACGGCACTTCGCCGAAGCCGATGTGGCTGTACGTGCCCGCGACCTTCGTGATGTCGGTTTCGATCGACGAGAAGCCGATGAACGGGTAATACGGGAATTTCGTGTCGGGCACCGCGGCCTGGCCGAGCACGCCGTCGAACTGGATCTCCTTGCCGGGAATCGTGCCGCCCGCGACACCGAAGCCGACGAAGATGCGCGCCGGACGCGACGCATCGAGGCTCGCGCCGTTCAGCCGGAATGCGCACTGGTTCAGCTTGTTGGTCGGCAGCATCGTTTCCTGCGTGAGCGTGCCGCTGTCGACGGTGCCCGCGCGGGTCGGCGTGACGGTACCGGTCTTTTGCGGCACCGGCGATTCGACATAGGTGACCTGCCAGGTCATCTTGGTCGTGTCGAGCTGGACCTTGGCCAGTTCGCCGCTGCCCGCGCCGCCGGTGTACACGGTGTTGTAGTCGAGCGTGGCGGGGCAGAGCCGGTCTTCGACGAGCGGGGGCGGGTTATCGCCGCCGCCACCGCCGCATGCGGAAAGAAGGGGGGCGGCAAGGGCCGCCGCGAGAACGAGGTTGCGCTTCATGTTGCTCCTCCAGATTTGTCTTGTCGGGCGGCCGGCTCCCTGTCGGCCGCTTCTGTTGCTTGTGCTCGTGCTGCTGCGCCGTGCCGGGCGCCGTCGTTGCGTGCCTTCCCTGCATCCCGCGGCGGCGCACCGGCCGCCGCGTCCTCGATCGTTACTTGCTGATCTGCGCGCCCACGCCGAAGTACGGTGTCGACGACGTGCTCGAGTTCGCCGACGTCGACGTGACGCCGCCGTTCACCGTGCCCTGGATCAGCGCCGCGTACAGGCCGCCCGTCGCGATCACCACGCCCGATGCGGACGGATAGCTCGCACCGTTCGCCGGCGTCGTCGTCGTGTTCAGCAGGCCCGGCGTTCCCTGACCGTAGTCGAGCGTGAAGGCGTCTTCCTCGGCCTGCGTGGTCGGGTTGATGAACGACGCGTTGCTGCCGCGGATCAGTGCCGCCGTGTACTTGAAGTTCGAATCCGCGCCCGCGTAGCCGCCGTCGATCGCGCCCGACTGGATCGCCGTTGCCTTGCCGAGCACCGCGATGCCCGATTCGTCGTCGACCTTGGCGTCGGTGTGCAGCGCGAGGTCGGTGCCCAGATACACGTAGCCGGTGCGGACCACCACCGGCACGGTCGCGCCGTTGAGCTGGCCGATCACCATGTGCGCGGTCGCCGACTTGCCGGTCGTGCCGACGATCGGCAGCGCCGTCTGCGGCAGGATCTGCGGTGCCTTCGTGCTGTCGAGGTAGCCGCCGTTCGCGGTGTTGACGGTCCACGGATCGCCGGTCGTCTGGCAGCCCCCCGCACTCGTCGACGTGCACGCGCCGTTCGCATCGAACGTCTCGCTCGAATTCGTGCCCTTCGTCGCGTAGTTGCCCGACGGCACGAGGTGGTAGAGCAGCGCGTTGTAGGTGCCAGGCAGCTTCGTGAGGTCGGTCGTCGTGTTCGCGAAGCCGAGGAACGGGTAGAAGTCGAAGTGGCGGTTCGGCACCTGGCCGACGTTTTTGTAGATCGGGACGCCGGCGACGGTGATCGTCAGCCCGTCGTACTGCACCGTCGCGCCGGGGATGCCGCCGCCCGCGACGCCCATGCCGACCAGCAGCATCGGCGGGTTCGCCTGGTTGAAGTCGGCGGCCGTCGAATAGGTCGAGCCGTTCGGTGCCTTCCCCGAACCCGGCGTGAAGACGAACGCGCAGCGCGTCTGCTCCGCGGTCGGCAGCGCGCCGGTCGGCGGGTGGATGACCTTGCCGGTGATCGTGGTGCCGGCGCGGCTCGGCGTGACCGTGCCGGTCGCGAGCGGAATCGGCGATTCGAGCCACTTGAGCGTGTACGTCATCGCGACCGCGTCGATGTTGACGCTGACGATCTCGCCGCTGCCGGCGCCGCCGAGGTAGGTGCTCTTCACGATGTCGGCATCGGCCGGGCACAGCGCGCCGTTGACGGGCTGCGACGGCGGCGGCCCTTGCGTGCCGCAGCTCGATCCGGAACATTGAGGGGCCTCGATCGGCGCGGGCGAGCCGCCGTCTCCTCCCCCACAGGCAATCAGGAAAGGGGCGATGGCAAAGGCCGTTGCCACCCCCTTTGATAAGGCGTGCGACATGCCGCTGTCTCCAATCGTTTAATTGTGCGAGCTAATGTCGCTGCCAGGATTTTTGCTGTCAATTGATGAACTCGTCTAAAAAAGACGATTGAAACAACGCGCGCGCGATGAATCCTTGCGGGATAGCGCTTTCAGTAAGAATTAAAACGCGCGGAGGGCGCTAGAGTGCTGCCGGAGCGGGGCGGCTGCCACGCATGGACGGCGCTCGAGGCCTTCACGCGTATAACGGCAGCGTTTAAAGCGGCGATATCCGGTTTATCCCTATTCGGGATTGACTGGAGAAAGGGGTAAATTAATTTGCCGGCAATTACGCAACGGAAAGCTTGTAAATATTTGTAAATGCGTGATCCGGATTTTTGATTTATTGCTTGATGCGGGCAAATAAAAAGCCGGCCAGCGGCCGGCTTTGCATCGCATGCAAGTTGAATCAGCGCTTGAGGCCTGCATCCTCGGCGGCGCCGATGTTGAGGTTCATGCACTGGATCGCGGCGCCCGATGCGCCCTTGCCCAGGTTGTCGAGGCGCGCGACCGTGACGAAGCGCTCCTCGTTGCCGAACACGAACAGGTCGACGCGGTTCGTGTCGTTGTTCGCCTGCACGTCGAAGAAGCCGCTGTCGAGATTCGCCTCCGCGTTGAACGGCGCGACGCGCACGAACGGCTCGTCCGCGTAGTACTCGGCGAACACGCGCTGCACGTCCTGCGGCGTCGCGCGCTTCGCGAGCTGTTCGGGCGAGAAGTAGGTCGTCACGGCCAGGCCTTTCAGGAACGGCCCGACGATCGGCGTGAAGATCGGCGGGTGCGCGAGGCCCGTGTGCGCGGCCATTTCCGGCAGGTGCTTGTGCGCCAGCGCGAGCGCGTACGGACGCGGGCTCGCGAGCTTGCCGCCCGGCGCCGCGTTTTCGTATTCGGCGATCATCGACTTGCCGCCGCCGCTGTAGCCGGTGATCGAGTAGCTGTGCGCGGCGAAGGTCGGCGCGACGATGCCGGCATCCACGAGCGGACGCATCGCGAGCACGAAGGCCGACGCGTGGCAGCCCGGCACGGCGATGCGCTTCGACGTGCGAATCTTCTCGCGCTGCGCGCGGGTCAGTTCCGGCAGGCCGTATGCCCAGTCGGCGCTCGTGCGGAACGCGGTGCTCGCGTCGATCAGCGTCGTGTTCGGGTTCTCGACCAGCGATGCCGATTCGCGCGATGCGACGTCCGGCAGGCACAGGAACGTGACGTCCGACGCATTGATCAGGCGGCGGCGCTCGTCGACGTCCTTGCGCTTCGCTTCATCGATGCGCAGGATCTCGATGTCGCTGCGCGCCGACAGGTATTCGAAGATCTTGAGGCCGGTCGTACCTTCCTGGCCGTCGACAAAAACTTTGGTGCTCATTTCGCTCTCACTGAATGAAACGGGAGCCGCGGCGCCCTGAAACCGCCATTTTAAGACGTCATCCGGCGGGCCTGCACCGCACGGGGCGAAAAAAAGACGGCCCGCGGGCCGTCTTGTGTCCCTGTCACGCGCCTGCGCCGCGTTGCCGTGTCACCGGCGGCGCGAGCGCTCGCGCGTGCCGTCGCGTTCAGCGGCTGCCGGCCAGCCAGCGGGCGGTCGCTTCGGCGACGCGCCGCCCGAACGCCTTCGCGGTCTCGAGGTCGCCGGGCAGCGGGCCCTCGTCGGGCGTCGCGTCCGCCGGCGACTGCGCGAGCAGGCCCGTGAAGCCGCCGACGTAGTTGATGTCGTTGCGGGTGGCCGCCTTCGAGTTGGCCGGCATCATGCCCGTGCCGACCCACACCATCCCATGTTGCATCGCCAGCGTGACGAAATACTGAATCGTCGAGAACTTGTCGCCGTTCATCGTCGCGGAGTTCGTGAAGCCCGCGGCGATCTTGTCCTTCCATTTCTGCGTGAACCACGGTTTCGACGTGGCATCGGCGAACTGCTTGAACTGCGCGGACGGGCCGCCCATGTAGGTCGGCGCGCCGAAGACGATCGCGTCCGCCGCATCGAGCGCGGCCCAGCCCGCGTCGTCGAGCTCGCCGACGGCGATCAGGCGTGCGGTGGCGCCGGCGTCCTGCGCGCCTGCATGGACGGCGTCGGCCAGTTTCTGCGTGTGACCGTAGCCGCTGTGATAGACGATGACGATGTTCGACATGAAGCGTTCTCCGGAAGGGGACGAAACGGCGGGCACCGCGGCCAGCCGCGTCACGCGCCGCGGTCGGGCGGCGCGACGGATGCGCGGCGGGATGCCGCGACCGGTGCCGCCGAGTCTAGCAAGCCGAAATGACGGGAGAAAAGCGCGCGGGCGGCGCACAGAAATTCGCAGGCGCGGACAATCGCGACCGGCAACCGGCAACCGGCAACCGGCAACCGGCGACCGGCGACCGGCGACCGGCGACCGGCGACCGGCGACCGGCGACCGGCGACCGGCGACCGGCGACCGGCAACCGGCAACCGGCAACCGGCAACCGGCAACCGGCAACCGGCAACCGGCAACCGGCAACCGGCAACCGGAGATCGGCGACCGGAGATCGGCAATCGGCAATCGGCAATCGGCAATCGGCAATCGGCAATCGGCGACGGGCGACGGGCGACGGGCGGTCGGCGATACACGCCACACGCCTCACGGCGGACACGCGAGCGCTTACTGCCCGTACGTGACCGTGAGCTGCGCGGTGCCGATCGTCAGCGTGCCGATTTCGTGCTCGAACATCGGGGCGGGGCGTCCTTGCCCGATGCGCAGGTCCGTGCCCTTCAGCGCGTAGACGGTGATCACGTAGCGGTGCGGCTTGCCGGGCGGCGGGCACGGGCCGCCGTAGCCGTCGATCCCGAAGTCGTTGCGCGCCTCGCTCGCACCGATGCGACGCAGGAAGCCCGATGCGCTCGCGTCGGCCGGCAGGCTCGTGACGCTCGCCGGGATGCCGGCGACGGCCCAGTGCCACCAGCCGTGCCCCGGTGCATCGGGATCGAAGATCGTGATCGCGTAGCCGCGCGTGCCGGGCGGCGGATTGCGCCACCTGAGCTGCGGCGAACGGTTGTCGCCCTTGCAGTCGCCGCGGTCGAACACGTTCGCGGCGCCGACGCGCCCGCCGGGCGTCAGTTCGTCGCTCGACACGGTGAACGGGCCTTCCGCGCGCGCGGGCAGGGTGGTGAACGCAGCGCACGCGGCGGCGGCGCAGAGCAGGACGGCGATGAACGGAGACGAACGACCCGGGGACGCAGGCGAAGTGATCCGGCGATCCACACGCATATGGCGCTTCTCCCGTCACGTGGGCCGGGCCGATGCTCCCGGCATTGTGTTGGCGTTGTGCGTTGCCCGCGCAGCTGATGGCGACGATGGATCAAGTCTAGCATTAGGGTTCGATGAGCGATGCATGCCGCGGCCAGCGATTCGGGCCGGCCGCGATGCCGATCGACGGACGAAAAAAAACCGCTCGCGGCCAGGCGAGCGGTTTTTTCAGCCAGGGTGCCGGCTGCGTGCCGGCTCGGCGTTACTCCTTCGGGGCCGTCGCGCCGCCGTGCGCGGCCGACCACTCGGCCGGCGCGTGCAGGAACTTCTCGACTTCGTCGAGCGTCTTGGTCTCGAAGTAGCCCGACGCCTTCGCGACGCGCAGCACGTCCCACCAGGTCGCCAGCGCGTGCAGGTCGACGTCGATGTCCTTCAGGACCGACACGCTTTCCTTGAAGATGTTGTAGTGGAACAGCACGAAGCAGTGGTTCACCGTCGCGCCCGCGGTGCGCAGCGCGTTGACGAAGTTGAT
Organism: Burkholderia sp. BCC1985; assembly: GCF_905339915.1. Taxonomy (NCBI): domain Bacteria; kingdom Pseudomonadati; phylum Pseudomonadota; class Betaproteobacteria; order Burkholderiales; family Burkholderiaceae; genus Burkholderia; species Burkholderia sp. BCC1985. The sequence continues at coordinate 17,456 of NZ_CAJPGY010000013.1, read as the reverse complement.
CTTGCTGCGGCTGTCGGTCGTCAGGTCTTCCACCAGCAGCACGCGCGAGCCTTCTTCCAGATGACCCTCGATCTGCGCGTTGCGGCCGAAGCCCTTCGGTTTCTTGCGCACGTATTGCATCGGCACCATCATGCGGTCCGCGAGCCATGCCGCGAACGGGATGCCGGCCGTCTCGCCGCCCGCCACCGAGTCGATCTGCTCGAAGCCGACGTCGCGCATGATCGTCGTTTCCGCCATTTCCATCAGCGCACGACGCACGCGCGGATACGAGATCAGCTTGCGGCAGTCGATGTAGACGGGGCTTGCCCAGCCGGACGTGAAGATGAACGGTTTTTCGGCGTTGAAGTGCACCGCCTGCACTTCGAGCAGGATTTTGGCGGTCGTATCCGAGATCGACTGACGATCGTAGCCTGTCATGGGCATTCCTTGGGTGATGAGCGAAGAGCGGGCGCGGGCCCGGTGGCGCAGCAAGGGGAACCTGCCCGAGGGGCCGGGGTGCGATCGACGGACCCATCGGGCCAACAATCGCATCGCTGCGCGCGTAGCCCGCTATTTTACCCGATTCAGGCCGGTTTTCGGCGGAATTCGCGCAGGTTCGACGTGCGGCTCGCCACCGGTGAAACAAACGGGGCACGACCAGCCCGATGCTGATGGCGAGGATGCCGCGCTGCACCAACAGGCGGCATTTAGGGGGTGTACACTAGGCGACCCTTAGAAATCGTTCAGTACTTTGTACTTTTCTCTTGCCACCCGCCAAGGTTCGATGGCGTGCCGACCCGGCGCGTCGCGTGCCGTCTCGCAGTCGACCACCCCCTCGATTCAAGCAGACGCGGCCCAAGGTGCTGTGTACTGAACCGTCAAAAATTTCGCATGTCTCTCGCAGGTCAATCATGGACGAACAACTGAAGCAGGCCGCTCTCGCTTATCACCTGAACCCGAAACCCGGCAAGATTTCGGTCACCCCGACCAAGCCGCTGTCGAACCAGCTCGATCTGTCGCTCGCGTATTCGCCGGGCGTCGCCGCGGCGTGCGAGGCGATCCACGCCGATCCGCTCGACGCGCAGAAGTACACGTCGCGCGGCAACCTCGTCGGCGTCATCACGAACGGCACGGCCGTGCTGGGCCTCGGCAACATCGGCCCGCTGGCCGCGAAGCCGGTGATGGAAGGCAAGGGCTGCCTGTTCAAGAAGTTCGCGGGCATCGACGTGTTCGACATCGAACTGTCCGAGTCCGACCCCGACAAGCTCGTCGAGGCGATCGCGATGCTCGAGCCGACCCTCGGCGGCATCAACCTCGAGGACATCAAGGCGCCGGAATGCTTCTACATCGAGCAGAAGCTGCGCGAGCGCATGAAGATCCCCGTCTTCCACGACGACCAGCACGGCACCGCGATCATCGCGTCGGCCGCGATCCTGAACGGCCTGAAGGTCGTCGGCAAGAAGCTGTCCGAAGTGAAGCTCGTGTGTTCCGGCGCGGGCGCGGCAGCGATCGCGTGTCTGGACCTGCTGGTGAACCTGGGTCTCACGAAGTCGAACATCCTCGTCGCCGATTCGAAGGGCGTGATCTACGAAGGGCGCGGCAACCTCGACCCGTCGAAGCAGCGCTATGCGGCGACCACCGACGCGCGCACGCTCGCCGACGCGATCGTCGGCGCGGACGTGTTCCTCGGCTGCTCGAGCGCGGGCGTGCTGAAGCAGGACATGGTCAAGACGATGGGCGAGCGCCCGCTGATCCTGGCGCTCGCGAACCCGGAACCGGAAATCCGCCCGGAAGACGCGAAGGCCGTGCGCCCGGACGCGATCGTCGCGACCGGCCGTTCGGACTACCCGAACCAGGTCAACAACGTGCTGTGCTTCCCGTTCATCTTCCGCGGCGCGCTCGACGTCGGCGCGACGACGATCACGGAAGAAATGAAGCTCGCGTGCGTGCGCGCGATCGCCGAGCTGGCGCAGGAAACCGACCAGAGCGAGGAAGTCGCGAAGGCGTATGAAGGCCACTCGCTCGAGTTCGGGCCGGACTATCTGATTCCGAAGCCGTTCGATCCGCGCCTGATCATCAAGATCGCGCCGGCCGTCGCGCAAGCCGCGATGGATTCGGGCGTCGCCACGCGTCCGATCCAGGACATGGACGCATACCGCGAGCAACTCGGCGCGACCGTCTACCGCACCGGCATGGTGATGCGCCCGGTGTTCGCGACCGCGAAGACGAAGCAGGCCCGCATCGTGTTCGCCGAGGGCGAGGACGAGCGCGTGCTGCGCGCCGCGCAGTTCGTTCTGCAGGAAAAGATCGCGAAGCCGATCATCGTCGGCCGTCCGTCGGTCGTCGAGATGCGCCTCGCGAAGATCGGCTCGAAGCTGAAGGCGGGCGTCGATTTCGAGATCGTGAATCCGGAAGACGATACGCGCTACCACCGCTACTGGCAGGCATACCACGAGATCGGCGCGCGTGACGGCGTCACGCCGGAAGTCGCGAAGGCCGCGCTGCGCAAGTTCAACACGCTGATCGGCGCGATGCTCGTGCACCTGGGCGACGCGGACGGCATGATCTGCGGGATGATCGACACGTACCACACGCACCTGAAGTTCATCGAGCAGGTGCTGGGCCGTGCGCAGGGCGCCGAGCACTACGCGGCGATGAACCTGCTGATGCTGCCGGGCCGCAACCTGTTCCTGTGCGACACGTACGTGAACGAAGTGCCGAGCGCGGAACAGCTCGCCGACATGACGATCCAGGCGGCCGCCGAGATCGAGCGTTTCGGCATCGCGCCGAAGGCCGCGCTGCTGTCGAACTCGAACTTCGGCAGCGCGCCGTCGGCATCGTCGCGCCGCATGGCCGAGGCTCGCAAGCTGATCAGCGAGCGTGCGCCGAACCTCGAAGTCGACGGCGAAATGCACGGTGACGCGGCGCTGTCGGAAGCGGTCCGCAAGGCCGCGTTCCCGGGCACGACGCTGTCGGGCGAAGCGAACCTGCTGATCATGCCGAACGTCGAAGCGGCGAACATCGCGTACAACCTGCTGAAGATGGTCGGCGGCGAAGGCGTGACGGTCGGCCCGTTCCTGCTCGGCGCGGCGAAGCCGGTCCACATCCTGACGCCGGCCGCGACCGTGCGCCGGATCATCAACATGACGGCAGTGGCCGCCGCGAACGCGAACACGAAGTAAGTTCGCGCCCGCGTGCGCCGCGCGTCATGCGCGGCGCAATGAAAAACGCCACGGAACCTGCGTTCCGTGGCGTTTTTTTTATGCACTGCCGTGGGCGGGGCTACGCGGCGGCGGGCGTCCCGACCGGGAACACCCGCCGCGCGCCGTCACGCGACCTGCTGATGCGACTGGCCGCCCGTCGGCGAACGCCACTTCGCGAGCAGCGTGTCCCACTTCTGGCGTATCGCGCGCAGGTTGTTCTCCTTCACGTGGCCGTAGCCGCGAATGCCGTCCGGCAGCGCCGCGAGCTCGAGCGCGAGCGGGCGGTTGGCCGCATTCAGCTTGCCCAGCACTTCGCCGATCAGCGCTTCGTACTCGCTGATCAGCGCGCGCTCGGTGCGGCGCTCCGCGGTGCGGCCGAACGGGTCGAGCCCCGTGCCGCGCAGGAACTTCGCCTTCGCGAGCAGCCGGAACGCCGACAGCATCCACGGGCCGTACGCCTTCTTCACGAGATGGCCGTGTGCGTCCGTTTTCGCGAACAGCGGCGGCGCGAGGTGGAACTTCAGTTTCCAGTCGCCTTCGAACTGCGACGACAGGCGCGCGAGGAACGCGGGATCGGACTGCAGCCGCGCGACCTCGTACTCGTCCTTGTACGCCATCAGCTTGAACAGGTTGCGCGCGACCGCTTCGGTCAACGGCTCCTGCACGGCGTCGCCGTCCGCCAGCGCGCGTTCGGCCGCCCGCACCGTGTCGACGAAGGCCGCATAGCGCGATGCGTACGCGGCGTTCTGGTACGCGGTGAGGAACTCCACGCGCTTCGCGATCAGCGCGTCGACCGCCTTCTTCGTGTGCAGCGCGATCACCGTGGCGCCCTGCGCGTGGCGTGCATCGCCGGCCGCGGCCTGCTTCACGCTCGCGAGGTCGTGCGCGGCGCGGCGGCCCCAGTCGAACGCCGCGCGGTTCTTCTCGACCGACACCGCGTTCAGCTCGATCGCGCGTTCGAGCGACGCGAGCGTGAGCGGCAGCCAGCCCTTCTGCCACGCGTAGCCGAGCACGAACGGGTTCGTGTAGATCGCGTCGCCGAGCAGCGCGACCGCGAAGCGGTTCGCGTCGATGAAGTCGACGGCTTCACCGGCTGCCGCGCGGATGTCGTTCTCCGCGGACAGGCCAGGGAACGCCCAGTTCGGGTTCTTGATGAACTCGGCGGTCGGCGTCTGCGCGCTGTTGACGACCACGCGCGTCGTGTCGTGCCGCATCCGCGACGTGCATTCGTCGCCGGCCGTGACGATCGCGTCGCAGCCGATCACGAGGTCGGCTTCGCCCATCGCGATCCGCGTCGCGTGGATGTCGGTCGGCGCGTGCGAGATCTGCACGTGGCTCATCACGGCGCCGCCCTTCTGCGCGAGGCCGGTCACGTCGAGCACGGTCACGCCCTTGTTCTCCAGGTGCGCGGCCATCCCGAGCAGCGCGCCGATCGTGACCACGCCCGTGCCGCCGACGCCCGTGACGAGCACGCCGTACGCACGGTCGATCGCCGGCAGCGTCGGCTCCGGAATCGGCGGCAGCGCGCCGCCGTCGACCGACACGGCCTTCGGCTTCTTCAGCTGGCCGCCTTCGACCGTGACGAAGCTCGGGCAGAAGCCTTTCACGCACGAGAAGTCCTTGTTGCAGCTCGACTGGTTGATCTGGCGCTTCGTGCCGAATTCCGTTTCGAGCGGCTCGACCGACAGGCAGTTCGACTTCACCGAGCAGTCGCCGCAGCCTTCGCACACCGCGTCGTTGATCACGACGCGCTTCGCCGGATCCGGATACGTGCCGCGCTTGCGGCGGCGGCGCTTCTCGGTCGCGCAGGTCTGGTCGTAGATCAGGATCGTCGTGCCTTCGATCTCGCGCAGCTCGCGCTGCACGTCGTCGAGCTGGTCGCGGTGATGAATCGTCACGCCCGGTGCGAGCAGGCCCTTCTGGCTGTCGTACTTCTCCGGCTCGTCGGTGACGATCACGATCTTCTTCGCGCCTTCGGACGCGAGCTGGTGCGTGATCTGCGGCACCGTCAGCACGCCGTCGACCGGCTGGCCGCCCGTCATCGCCACGGCATCGTTGTAGAGGATCTTGTAGGTGATGTTCGCCTTCGACGAGATCGCCGCGCGCACCGCCAGCAGGCCCGAGTGGAAATAGGTGCCGTCGCCGAGGTTCGCGAACACGTGCTTCTCGTCGGTGAACGGTGCCTGGCCGATCCACGGCACGCCTTCGCCGCCCATCTGGCTGAAGGTGCTCGTGCTGCGGTCCATCCACACCGTCATGTAGTGGCAGCCGATCCCGGCGATCGCGCGCGAGCCCTCCGGCACGTTGGTCGACGTGTTGTGCGGGCAGCCCGAGCAGAACCACGGCTTGCGCTCGGTCTGCACGTGCGGCTTCGCGAGCGCCATTTCCTTCGCGTTGATCACCGCGAGCCGCGCGGCGATGCGCGCGCGCACGTCGGACGGCAGCTCGAACTTCTCGAGGCGCGTCGCGATCGCCTTCGCGATGATCGCGGGCGACAGTTCGTAGTGCGCGGGCAGCAGCCAGTTGCCCATCGGCACCGACCATTCGCCGCCGGCGCCGTCCTTCTCGTCGAACTTGCCGAACACGCGCGGGCGCTGCGCATCGGGCCAGTTGTACAGCTCTTCCTTGATCGCGTATTCGAGGATCTGGCGCTTTTCCTCGACGACGAGGATTTCGTCGAGGCCGCGCGCGAACGCCTGCGCGCCCTGCGCTTCGAGCGGCCACACGCAGCCGACCTTGTACAGGCGGATGCCGATCCGCGCACAGGTTTCGTCGTCGAGGCCGAGGTCGGTCAGCGCCTGGCGCACGTCGAGGTACGCCTTGCCGCCCGTCATGATCCCGAAGCGCGCATTCGGCGAGTCGATCTCGATCCGGTCGAGCTTGTTCGCGCGCACATAGGCGAGCGCCGCGTACCACTTGTAGTCGAGCAGCCGTGCTTCCTGCACGAGCGGCGGGTCCGGCCAGCGGATGTTCAGGCCGCCTTCCGGCAGGATGAAGTCGGTCGGCAGCACGATCTCGGTGCGATGCGGGTCGATGTCGACCGACGCCGACGATTCGACCACGTCCGTCACGCACTTCAGCGCGACCCACAGGCCCGAGTAGCGGCTCATCGCCCAGCCGTGCAGGCCGAAGTCGAGATATTCCTGCACGTTGGACGGGAACAGCACCGGCAGCCCGCAGGCCTTGAAGATGTGTTCGGACTGGTGCGCGAGCGTCGACGATTTCGCCGCGTGGTCGTCGCCGGCGAGCACGAGCACGCCGCCGTGCTTCGACGAGCCGGCCGAGTTCGCGTGCTTGAAGACGTCGCCGGTGCGGTCGACACCCGGGCCCTTGCCGTACCACATGCCGAACACGCCGTCGTGCTTCGCGCCGGGGTACAGGTTGACCTGCTGCGAGCCCCACACGGCGGTGGCGGCGAGATCTTCGTTGAGGCCGGGCTGAAAGACGATCTGGTGGGCCGCCAGGTGCTGCTTGGCTTTCCAGAGCGACAGATCGAGGCCGCCGAGCGGCGAGCCGCGGTAGCCGGAAATGAAGCCGGCCGTATTGAGGCCGGCGGCGCGGTCGCGTTCCTGCTGCAGCATCGGCAGGCGCACGAGCGCCTGGATGCCGCTCATGTACGCGCGGCCGCGTTCGAGCGTGTATTTGTCGTCAAGCGTGACGGACTTCAGCGCGGCTTCGAGCGATGCGCGTTGGCCTGCGTCTAGCGGGGCATTCATTAACAGTCTCCTCCACCCAGTTTGGGATCACCAAAGCTTCGATTGCGTCGACGTCTTGTGAACGTGTCGGCAGTGGCCGGCATATTGGCCGGTTTTAAGTGATGGTAGCACTGGGATAAACCCGCCGACCACCGGCCGGCGTGCCGCGGCACGCCGACGAAATGGCGCGACGATGCGTTACATCATGTAAAGGCATGTAAAGCCGCGCCCATCATCGGACAAATGCCGTTAATCTTATCGGCCTGCCGGAGGTGCCCGGTCGCGTCGGCTCGTTTCGACGCAACCGGGGAGGCGCCGGCAGTTTTACAGGAGGTGCAATGAACACACGTCATATCCAGAGTTTCCTGATCGTGTCCGCCGCGTTCTTCGCGATGACCGGCCCGGTGCACGCGCGCGGCGCGAGCGCACTGGCGGCTGCCGGCGCGCAGATGCGTCAGATCGCGCCGGCGCAGGATGCCGACGCACAGCCGGCGGCCGCACGTGCCGTCGTGTCGAAGGCGAACGTGCGTTGATCCGTTCGCGCGGCCGCCGGGCCGCGCCGGAACGACGAAAGGGCGGGAATCGCAGGATTCCCGCCCTTTTTCTTTGTGCCGCCGATGTTCGCGCGGACGCCCGGGCCAGCCGGGGTCCGCGCGGCCTTCTGCGTCAGGCCTTGTCCTGGACCACGCCGCGGCGGATCTGGTCGAGCTCGATCGATTCGAACAGCGCCTTGAAGTTGCCTTCGCCGAAGCCCTGGTTGCCCTTGCGCTGGATGATCTCGAAGAAGATCGGGCCGATCTGGTTCTCGGTGAAGATCTGCAGCAGCAGGTCGTCGCGGGCGCCGTCGATCAGGATCTTGCGCTTCTTCAGCTCGTCCAGCGATTCGCCGTGGTTCGGCACGCGGCGGTCGACCAGCTCGTAATACGTGTCGATCGTGTCGAGCAGCTTCACTTCCTTGCCGCGCAGGCCGTCCACCGCGCCGTAGATGTCGTTCGTGCCGAGCGCGATGTGCTGGATGCCTTCGCCGTGATAGGCGTCGAGGTATTCCTGGATCTGGCCGGCCGTGTCCGAGCCTTCCTCGTTGATCGGAATCCGGATCTTGCCGCACGGCGACGTCATCGCCTTCGACTTCACGCCCGTCACCTTGCCTTCGATGTCGAAATAGCGCACTTCGCGGAAGTTGAACAGCCGCTTGTAGAACTCGGCCCATTCCTGCATGCGGCCGCGATGCACGTTGTGCGTCAGGTGGTCGATGTAGGTGAGGCCGTGGCCGACCGGGTTCGGGTTCGCGCCGGCGATCGGTTCGAAGTCGACGTCATAGATGCTGATGTCGCCGATCGCGCCCGGTTGCGCGCCGTTCTTGCCGCGCCAGCGGTCGACGAAATAGATCAGCGAATCGCCGATGCCCTTGATCGCCGGGATGTTCAGCTCCATCGGGCCTGTCTTGTTGTCGAAGCCCCATGCGCCGAGTTCGAGCGCGTGCTGGTAAGCCTTCGCGGCGTCCTGCACGCGAAACGCGATCGCGCAGATCGACGGGCCGTGCAGGCGCGCGAAGCGCTGCGCGAACGAATCGGGCTCGGCGTTGATGATGAAGTTGATGTCGCCCTGGCGGTAGACCGTCACGTCCTTGTGACGATGGCGGGCGATCGCGGTGAAACCCATCCGCTCGAACAGTTGTCCGAGCGCTTTCGGATCCGGCGCGGTGTATTCGATGAATTCGAAGCCGTCGGTGCCGACGGGGTTGTCCCAGTTGGGGATCTGCATGTCGTGTCTCCTGTGCGGGGCGATCGGCCGGCGCGACGTGCGCGTGTGCGGCCCGGTTCGATGTCGAACGCGGCGCACGCGTCGGCGTGCGCAACGAATCGGTACGTGCGACAAAGTGTAGCGGGCGGGCGCGAGCGAAAACTTGCGAACTTAATCGTCCGTGCCTACGATGGCGCAATTTCCAGTCTGGAAATAATCAACGGAGGGCAGAAAATGGCGCAAGCCGAATTGGATGCCATCGACCGGCGGATTCTGGCGATTCTTCAGGAGAACGGCCGCCTGTCGAACCAGGAGATCGCCGAGCGCGTGAACCTGTCGCCGAGCCCGTGCCTGCGGCGGATCCGGCGGCTCGAGGAGATCGGCGTGATCACCGGCTACGTCGCGCTGCTCGATCCGCAGAAGCTCGGGCTCGACCTGCTGGCATACGTGAGCGTGCGGCTCGAGAAGCGTGGTGGCCTGGCGCCGGTCCGTGCCGACGAGACGTCGGCGCGCGCGGGCGCGACCCACGCGGAACTGTTTCGCGCGGCCGTGCAGACCTGGCCGGAAGTGGTCGCGTGTCATGCGATGACGGGCGACATGGATTACCTGCTTCGCGTGCAGGTCGAGGACATGGCGCACTTCTCCCGCTTCGTGCAGGAGCACTTGCTGCACCATCCGTCGGTGATCGACGTGAAGACGAGCTTCTCGCTCGAGTGCTTCAAGGAGACGACGGCGTTGCCGATCCGCTCGGTGCGCTAGTGCGCGGCGGGGGAAGGCGAGAAGGAAGGGAAGGCCGGGCGCCCCGAAGGGCAGCCCGGTCGGCCGATGTTATGCCGTCAGCGCGGCGGGCATCAGCGATTCGATGAACTTCGACGTGCGGTGCGCCTGGCGCTTGAGCGCGTAGTCGAACACCGCGGCCTGTTCCTGCAGCATCTCGGCGAGGATCGTCGCGTGGTCGGCCGGCGGCAGCGACAGGTACGCATCGGCTTCGCCGTACGCGTATTCGATTCGCATCCCGGATTTCTTCGCGATGTGCATCATCGTCGCATTGCGCGACAGGCAATGCATGTACAGCATCGTCACGCGGGTGTTGCGGCTGCGGATCGCCGCGCGCTCGAACAGCTTCGAGCCGACGCCGCGGCCGCGGGCGCTTTCGAGCACCGACACGCCGAATTCGGCCGTGCGCTTGTCGCCTTCCGCGGGCAGATACGCCAGGTGGCCGACGCCGATCAGTTCAAGCCCATGGTCGAACACGCCGAACACCGTGTCGCGACCGAAGTCGATCGTACGGACATAGTTCTCGATCACGTGGTCGGGCACCATCTGGCCGAAGCGCAGCAGGCGGTCCTCTTCGTTGAGCGAGAGAAAGTGGGTGAGCATTCGCTCACGGTCTTTGGAAGCCAGTTCCCTGACGAGAACCGGCGCAGTCCCGGCGTGGCCGACAGCATCGGCACGGCGGTCGAGTTGCGTGTTCATCGTGGGTTCCTCAGTCTGTAGCCGCACAAGCAGCTTGTGCAATGCAACAGCATTTTACCCGAGCGGGTTGGGGAAAACCCGTATTTGACGTTATTTGTGCTGAGGGCGAATTCTAAATCCGCTTAGTTCATTCGCTATCTATTTGATTTATAAGCGATTTGAAATTAATCACATGAAATGCGCGGCGGCCTGTCGCAGTGTACCCGCCGCGCAACGCATGCTGCTGCGCGGCAATCACGCGCCGGACGACAGCCCGTGCTCCATCAGGTCGATCACCTGCTCGGCGAAGTCGCGGTAGCCGAGGCGGCCCCCCGGCTTGAGCCATGTGAACGTCCAGTTGATCATCCCGAACACCATCATCGTGACCGACGTCTGGTTTTCCTTCGAGATCCGGTCCGGATAGGCGCGCGCGAGCTGGCGCGCGAATGCCGCGACGATGTCGCGCTGGCGGTCGAGCACGATTTCGCGCTGGGCGTCCTCGAGATACTTCACGTCGTTGAGCAGCGCGACATGGCGGCTGTGCGACGTCTCGTACTCGGCGAGGAACGCGCGCACCAGCTCGGCGAACGCGTCGCGTTCGCTGAGGCCGCGCCGCTGGCTCGCACCTTCGACCTCGGCGATGATCAGCATCAACCGCTTCGTGTAGCGGTCGAGCAGGTCGAACAGGATCGCTTCCTTGCTCTCGTAATAGTGATAGAGACGTGCCTTCGACGTGCCGCTCGCGGTCGCGAGATCGGACATCGACGTGCTCGGGTAGCTCGTCTGCGCGAATTTCTCGGCGGCGAGATCGAGGATCTGCTCGCGCTGGGATTCGTGGTCGGGCGCTCGGGTACGGGCCATGGTCGAATGCGAAAGAGTAGCGTTAGCGAGGCGCGGCGGGCGCGCGCACCTGCGTGGAAGAAAGGGCGGCCGGCGCGTCGTCCTGCAGTTCGAGCCGGCCGGCTGCCGCGAGTTCGCGGCAGCGCCACCAGGCGATCGAGTCGCTGACGAACAGCCCGCCGCGGTCGGCGCCGGCCATGATGCCGCCGACGACGCGTCGAGCGGGCAGCCAGCCGGTTTCCGCGTGCGCGACGATCAGCGCGTCGAGGTCCGCGTATTGGCCGCTCTTGATGGTGTTGCTGACCCAGTAGCGCAACTCGGCATTCAGGTGCTTCGCCTCCTGCCATTCGAGTGCGAGGCGGCCGATGCGCAGCACCGAGATCGGTGCGGCCAGCGGCCGTTTGCGCGCGAGCGCCGCCGGCGAGAACATCCCGGTCGAACAGGCCTGGTCGGTGCGGGTCAGCGCCGCGCGCTGCGGCGCGTCGAGGTCCGCGGCCGACAGCCGCACCTCGTTCAGGCGCTGCGGCACGTTGCGCAGGTGATAGGCGACGCGGCGCAGCAGCAGTTTGTCGCCGACGCTCGGCGCGTGCCAGACGACCACCTGGCCCGTCTCGGTCGCGAGCTGGTCGAGGCGGTCGAATTCGCCTTCGATTTCCGCGTTCCAGTCGGGAATCGCGTCGCCGAGCACGCGCTGCCAGAAGGCGGCGCGCGTGTCGGGCGTCTCGTCGGCGCCCTTCAGCGGACCGACCGCGAGATCGTCGAGCAATCCGACGACGCGCTCGTCGCGTCCGGCTTGCGCGAGGGCCTCGCGCAGCGACGCGGCGGCGGTGCCGCCCTGAATCACGTGAATGGTACTCATCGGTCTGCCGTCAACAAAAGAAAACCGCCGGCCGGGCGGACGTGAAGACGTCCAGCCGGCCGGCGGCCCCTAGTGTAAGCGAGATGTGTGACGACGAGAAACCGGCGCGGCGCGCCGGCGCGACGCCGCTCAACGCTCGTCGAAGCTCACGACGACCTTGTCGCTGATCGGGTGGCATTGGCACGTGAGCACGAAGCCGTCCTTCACTTCGTGTTCCTCGAGCGTGTAGTTCTTCTCCATCCGGACCTCGCCTTCGACCACCTTCGCCCGGCACGTGCAGCACACGCCGCCCTTGCACGCGTACGGCAGCGCGAGGCCCGCGCGCAGGCCGACGTCGAGCAGGCTCACGCCTTCGTACGGCAGGCGCAGCTTGCGTTTCTTGCCGTCGAGCACGATTTCGAGGTCGGCAGCCGGCGTCTGGTCAGTGATCTCGACGACGGGCGCGCCTGCCTGCGGCAGCGGCGTGCCGAAGCGTTCGACGTGCACTTTCGCCTGCGGCACGCCGGCTGCCTTCAGCGCGGCTTCGGCCGCGTCCATCATCGGCGCCGGGCCGCAGATGAACGCTTCGTCGATTGCGTCGGCCGGCGTCAGCGTCGCGAGGAATTCCGCGCATTTCGCCTGGTCGAGCACACCGTTGAACAGCTCGACGTCCTGCTGGTCGTCCGACAGCACGTGGTACAGGACGAAGCGGCTCATGTAGCGGTTCTTCAGGTCCTCGAGTTCCTCCGCGAACATGATCGCGTCGACGCTGCGGTTGCCGTAGATCAGCGTGAACGTGCTGCGCGGTTCGAGTTCGAGCGTCGTCTTCACGATCGCGAGCACCGGCGTGATGCCCGACCCGCCGGAGAACGCGACGTACTGCTTGCCGTGGTCCGCGTTCAGATGCGTGAAGAAGCGGCCGTCCGGTGTCATCACGTCGATCGTGTGACCCGGCTGCAGCGTGTCGAACGCGAAATTCGAGAAACGGCCGCCGCGCACGCGCTTGATGCCGATGCGCAGTTCGCCGTCGCGGTCGTAGTCGGTCGTGCCGACGCAGATCGAGTACGACCGGCGCGTTTCCTCGCCGTCGATGTGGGTCTTCAGCGTGACGAACTGGCCCTGCGTGAAGCGGTACGCGTCGCGCAGCTCGGGCGGCACGTCGAAGGAGACGGTAACGGCGTCGGCGGTCTCGGGCCGTACGTCGCGGATACGCAGCGGGTGAAATTGCGGGGTTGACGACCCCCGCCGGGCCGCCCCAACGGGGGCGTCGGCCCCCTCGGGGGGCAGCGAATGAAGAGAGCGTGGGGGCTGTTTCATTTCAGTAAGGTTTGAAGTAGTCGAAGGGTTCGCGGCAGTCGACGCAGCGATACAGCGCCTTGCAGGCCGTGGACGCGAATTGCGCGAGGCGCTCGGTGTTGGCTGACCCGCAGCGCGGGCACACGGGCGCCGCGACCGGGCGCGGCACGAAACGCACGACGTTTTCCCGCGGCGGGGCGCTGCCGCACTGGCCGACGGGCGGCGCAATGCCGTACGCGCGCAGCTTGTCGCGCGCTTCCTGCGTGATCCAGTCGGTCGTCCACGCGGGGGCGAGCACCGTCTCGATCCGGTGCGGCGGCAGGTCGGCGGCCTGCATTGCCGCGGCGATGTCCTCGGCGATCTGCGACATCGCCGGGCAGCCGGAGTAGGTCGGCGTGATCACGACTTCGAGCTGGCCGTCGTCCGCGCGACGGACGTCGCGCAGGATGCCGAGCTCGCGGATCGACACGACCGGAATCTCGGGATCGGGCACGGCTTCGAGCACGTCCCACGCGCGCGCGAGCAACGGATCGTTGCGGTGCGCGGCGGGCGTCGGGTCGGCGGGGGCGGCGGTCTGGACGGACATCGTCGGGCTCCGTTGGGGCGGCGGGTTACCAGGTCGCGCCAGGGTGCTGGCGCGCGAGGCTCTGCATTTCCGCGAGCAGGTAGCCCATGTGCTCCGAGTGCTCGCCCTGCTTGCCGGTGCTCACGTGCTGCACGGGCGCCGGCAGGGTGAGCGTCGCTTCCGCGAGCGCTTCGTCCACGTCCGCGCGCCATGCGGCTTCGAGCGCGGCCGGTGCCGGGCCGACGCCCGATGCGCAGACCGCCTCGTCGATCGCGTCGGCCGCGAAGCATTCGCGCGTGTACGGAATCAGGTAGTTCAGCGCGGCCTGAGCGCGGCGATGCGATTCGTCGGTGCCGTCGCCGAGGCGCACCAGCCATTCGCGTGCGTGCTGCACGTGATAGCGGGTCTCCTTCACCGATTTTGCGGCGATCGCGGCCAGTTGCGCGTCCGTCGACGTTTCGAGCGCGGTCCACACGTGCAGCATCAGCGTCGCGTAGAGGAAGTTGCGCACGATCGTCACCGCGTAATCCTTGTCGGCGTGCGCGGTGCCGGCGATCGGGCCGTAGTGCGGCAGCTCGGCGAGCGTGAAGTTCGCGAACTCGCGCTCGGTGCGGAAGTACGCGTAATCGTCTTCCGTCTTCGTCGCGCCGTTCAGCTGGCGCTCGAGTTCGGCTGCGTGCGTATACAGCATGCGGGCCTGGCCGATGAGGTCGAGGCTCATGTTGGTGAGCGCGATGTCTTCCTCGAGGATCGGGCCGTGGCCGCACCATTCGGCGTTGCGCTGACCGAGGATCAGCGCGTTGTCCGCGAGGCGCAGCACGTAGGAGAGGTGTTCGGGCGTGATCGTCATGGCGCGGGCGTTACATGTGGTTGACTTCGTCGGGCAGCGTGTAGAACGTCGGGTGACGGTAGATCTTGTCGCCCGCCGGTTCGAACAGCTCGGCCTTCTCGGCCGGATCCGACGCGGTGATCGCCGACGACGGCACCACCCAGATGCTCACGCCTTCCTGGCGGCGCGTGTAGACGTCGCGCGCCATGCGCAGCGCCATCGACGCGTCGGCCGCGTGCAGGCTGCCGCAATGCTTGTGGTCGAGGCCTTGCTTGCTGCGCACGAACACTTCCCAGATCGGCCATTCCTTGTTCATCACTCTCTCCTGAATCCTGTATTCGATGGTTGCCGCTCAGGCGGCGTGCTGTTCGGCGCGGGCGCGGCGCTTCGCCTCGTGCGCGAGCGCGGCTTCGCGCACCCATGCGCCGTCGTCGTGCGCTTTCACGCGGGTCGCGAGGCGTTCCTTGTTGCACGGGCCGTCGCCGTTGACGACGCGCCAGAATTCGTCCCAGTCGATCGCGCCGTAGTCGTGGTGGCCGCGTGCCTCGTTCCATTTCAGGTCGGGGTCGGGCAGCGTCACGCCGAGCACCTTCGCCTGGTCGACCGTCGCGTCGACGAACTTCTGCCGCAGCTCGTCGTTCGTGATCCGCTTGATGCCCCATTTCGCGGACTGGTTGCTGTGGACCGAATCGGCGTCGCTCGGGCCGAACATCATCAGCACGGGCCACCACCAGCGGTTCACCGCCTGCTGGACCATCGCACGCTGCGCGTCGGTGCCCTTCATCATCGACAGCAGCGCATCGAAGCCCTGACGCTGGTGGAACGACTCTTCCTTGCAGACGCGGATCATCGCGCGCGCGTACGGGCCATACGTGCAGCGGCACAGCGGGATCTGGTTCATGATCGCGGCGCCGTCGACGAGCCAGCCGATCACGCCGACGTCGGCCCAGGTCGGCGTCGGGTAGTTGAAGATGCTCGAGTATTTCGCCTTGCCGGCGTGCAGCGCGTCGATCAGCGAATCGCGCGAGACGCCGAGCGTTTCCGCCGCGCTATATAGATAGAGGCCGTGACCGGCTTCGTCCTGGACCTTCGCGAGCAGGATCGCCTTGCGCTTCAGGCTCGGCGCGCGCGAGATCCAGTTGCCTTCCGGCAGCATGCCGACGACTTCCGAGTGCGCGTGCTGCGAAATCTGGCGCACCAGCGTCTTGCGATAGGCGTCGGGCATCCAGTCCTGCGGTTCGATCTTGCCGTCCGCGGCCATGACCGCGTCGAACCGCGCCTGCTCGGGCGACTCGGCTGCGGCGTCGAGCGATGCGACGTTGCCGGGGATGTCGAGGGATTGCGTGTACATGGCGGAGGATCTCGTCCGGTTGAATGTGTGCGAAGTATAAACCAACCGACCGGTCGGTTAATAAATTTCTCGCGGATTTGCGGGGAGATTCGGGTAAACGTGGGGCGTCGGGGCGCGATCGCCAGGGCAAGAAGACGGTCCGGCGCGTGAGACTGGCGGCTTCTGCGGCACAATGCCCGCTTTCCGATAAGGATTTCGCCGATGTCATTTCGAAGCAGTTTCGTCGCGACCGTGCTGGGCGCGTCCGTGTTCCTGTCGCCGCTTGCCGCCTCGGCCGCACCGGCCGGGTGGGTCGCCGCGTGGGCGACCGCATTGCAGCCGATTCCCGACCTGGCTGCGCCGCCGCCGCTCTATCGCGCGCCCGACGTGGGCGGACGTACGGTCCGTCAGATCGTCTACCCGACGGTATCGGGGCATGCCGCGCGGATTCGCGTGAGCAATGCGTACGGTCGCGCGCCGCTGGTGATCGAGGGCGCCGGTCTTGCGCGCGCGGGTGACGGCGCGGCGCTTGCCGACGGGGCGAGTGCTGCCGTGCGCTTCGGTGGCAAGGCGTCGGTGACGCTCGCGCCGGGCCAGGAACTCGAAAGCGACGCGGTGGCGATCGACGTGATGGCCGGGCAGCCGTATGCGATCAGTCTGCGGATGGGCGCGAACCAGCGGATGACCGTGTGGCACCGCGTGTCGAACCAGTTCAATTACGTATCGGCGCCGGGTGACCACGTGAACGATCCGGGCGGCGGTGCATTCCGGGCGCGCTTTACCCAGTATGCGTGGGTGACCGAACTTGCTGTCGAGGCCGGGGCCGCGCGGGCGAGCGTCGCCGCGATCGGGGACTCGATCACCGACGGGCTGCGCTCGAGCCTGAACCGCAACCGCCGCTGGCCCGACGCGCTGGCGCGCCGACTGTCCGCGGCAGGTTCGGATTCGCTTGGCGTCGTGAATCTCGGGATCAGCGGCAATCGTCTGCTGAGCGATTCGGCGTGCTACGGCACGTCGCTGGCGTCGCGGTTCGAGCGCGATGCGCTGTCGCGCGCGGGGGTGAAGGCGGCGATCGTGCTGATCGGTATCAACGACATCAACTTTGCGGCGATGCCGCCGCGCGCGGGGCTCGATTGCGACAACCCGCATACGCAGGTCACGGCGTCGTCGTTGATCGACGGCTATCGCCGGTTGATCGAGGCTGCACACCGCCAGGGGGTGAAGATCTTCGGTGCGACGCTCACGCCCGCGGCGTTGCCGGCCGGGCGCGAGGCGATCCGGCTCGAGGTGAACCGGTGGATCCGAAGCGGCGGCGGGTTCGATGGTGTGGTCGACTTCGACGCGGTACTGCGCGATCCGGCGCGCCCGAGTGTGCTGCAGCGCCGCTACGACAGCGGCGACGGCATTCACCCGAGCGACGCCGGTTACGCGGCGATGGCCGACGCGGTGCCGGTGGAGCGGCTGCAGGCCGTGGCTGGCGGCAAGTAAACTCGCCATATATATAGAACGACGGATTGCTGGCCGCTTCAAGGTCGCCGGAGGCACGTAGTTCATCGAACCCCAAGCCCCCGTGCGCGGCAGCGCACGGGGGCTTTTCAAAATATTTTCACAAAGGGGTTGCGCAGACGAGGGCGGGTGCTTAGAATCACGCCTCTTTCGCGCTAACGGAAACGCAGCGCGGGA